>CP065016.1:942370-1256494 GCA_016700375.1 Candidatus Saccharibacteria bacterium | reverse complement strand
TATCGTTATTTTGCATATCCCAAAATCTCCTTACTTAAACCGCTATTTCGAGCTATTGCCTGTGTCAGTTTGGTGTACGTAACAGATACGGAATTGTCTTTTAGGCTGATCTTCTCGAATAGTTTGGTTAAAATTATTCGTTTGTCGTCACTGCTTGTATTTTCGTCTGCGAATAGCCGTTTAGCGTCCTGTGACAGCTCTATCTCGGATATCCCATTCATGTACTTAGTTTCGTATTCTTGGCTTACGCCTCCTTTCTGCTTTTGCAGATCATTAATTTCACTAATGAATGAATCATGCTTACTCTGATAGCGCTCGCCAGAAATAAGTCCGGCCAGCTTATCGTCATACAGCATGTCATCCATCCGCTTGATACGCTCAATTCGCTCGTCAAGGGCTTTCTGGGCCTCTTCGACGTTGTTGACTGACAGTTGGAAGTCTTGATGCAGTAACGTCGTCAGCCACGTTATAACCTCAGGAGATGGGCAGATAAGTTCGTCCAGCTTGCCTTGGATAAGCTCTAGGACGGCATCTTCGCGGACAAAGCTCTGTTTCTTGCAAGCCTCTAACTTACGCTGACATGAGCCGTACAATCGGCCTTTCTGGAGCTGCCACGTAATGTTCTTACCACAGTGTTCACAGATCATTACACCCTTGAGTAATGGGTTGTGCTTGCGATACTTCGCAGGTCGTTTGCGTGAGATTTTGGCTTGTACTGCATTAAACAGCTCTTCGGATATCAGGTGTGGCTGCTTACCTGGGTATTCGTTGCCATTAAAGCGAATGGTTCCTATGTAGAATGGATTTGTCAGTATTCTATGTGCATGGCTCTTGGAGAATGGTCTGCCTTTACCGGTCACCAGCCCAAACTCTGTCATTTTATGACGGATCGTTTCTATGGTGTACTGAGGTTCAAGCATGAGCTGAAAAATTCGCTGCATAGACTTGTAGGTTTCGGGGTTGAAGTCGTGAATACGCTTACCATCGCGAACAACGGTCATATAGCCTGGGGGTGGTGGTGCTGGCATCCAGCCTTGCGCTAGTTTTTCGGCCCATCCTTTCATGGCTTCTTCACGTAGGTTATCGATGTAGTTCTTAGCAAGAACGACACGCATACCCCAGTTAAGCCACTCTTGAGATCGAGAGTTTTTATGTAGAACAATTGCATCTTTAACGAAGTGTACTTTTCTCGTCTCGTCTTTAGTGAGCCAGTCATGCGTCTCGACCGCATCATGCAGATTGCGCACATGGCGGTCTACCTTTTCGACAATGAGGTTCTTAACGTGTTTTTTCTCCACAAACTGCATGGCTTCTTTGAATATCTTGCGCTGCTCAGTCTTTGATGCGGACTCAGCAATCTTGAAGACTTTAATCGGATTGATTCGCGTATTCGTACAATACATCCTCAGATTTTTAACCTGAGCCTCAAGCGAATAACCCTCATCTTCCTGCCCCTTAGTTGAGACACGAGCGAGAATAACGCCTATTTCATCAGGATTCATCATTTCCTCTTACTCCAATAGGGGGCGTCCTATCCCTTGCCAGACACTCGTAGAGTGACACGAGCTGTATGCCCACCTCCTGCGCTTCTTTGAGCGAAACTGATTCATGTGATTCTTTCTGCAATATAGATTGCAGCAATACAATCTGCTCCTCACTCGGAGAGTAGAAGCCTGCGGCGACTTCCTGCGAATTGTTTGTACTGTTGCGATCCATATTACCCTCCGTAATACGTTAAAAAAGACGTTCCGAGGCTGGTACGTCTTAACAATTCGGCTAGATAATAGTTTTATTTATCCCAGGGTCGTCCTGGCTTTGGGCGCTCATCGAGTTCTTTTTTAGCTAGCTCTTTGAGCTGCTTGTCTCCAGTGCTTGCCAGCAGTTGAAGTATAAGCTCACTTAACGTAAGCCCATTTTTCTTTGCAACAACCTTTGCTCGTTCGCGCAGGTCGTCTGTGACACGAATTTGCATACTGACTATCTTTCTGGACATATGTCCTTATTTTAACATGTAATGCTATTTAATGGCCACAAGTCTCACATTTATGTGAATGGCTAACGATAGCCTGTAAGTCGCTGTCTGGTGTCTCATAAAGCGTGTCCGCTAGGTCGTAATACCAGCACGCACACACTTCCGCCATTGCTTCTTTTTCGAGTAATTCTCTGTCAATCATACCCCTCCTTTTTACCTGTAACTAGCCGAATTATTAATGTACAACCTCTATATAAATAGTATTACTAATTAAAATAAAAAGCAATACTAATTACCCAATATCTTGATGTATAATTTACCTACTGTGCATAGCAGGTAAATAGGTATTTATTAACAGATACAGAAGCTATACATTTACTCTCCCTTTATATATACTACGTATAGGAGAGAGAAGTAGTGATGGATGGAGATGTAAAAGGTCAAAAACTAACAGGTCAGCAGCAACGTGTCTTAAAGTTATTATTCAAGTTTCGATTTGTATCAGCAGGATTATTAGCAGATGTTATGGGTATTCATAGGGTCAGTGTCTATGAAGTATTAGAGCAATTAGTTAGTAAAAAGTTAGTGGCAAAAGTCTATGAGCCGAAGTTCCGTATTGATAGAAAGCCTGCCTATTATTACCTGAATAAAAGCGGCGTTACGGCCGTCCGCAAGCTCATGGATGTCAAAGAGTCTGTTGTACATGCCCTGTACAAGAATGATGAAATGACTGATGATTTCGTTAGTCATAGCATGAAGCTCATACAATGCTACACGGCTATTATCAAATACCTGCCTAAAGACTCGGCCGTGTTCTCAAAGACCGAGATCAACCGTTTCCGACAATTCCCCAAAAACCGTCCAGACCTCTACATACGCACACCAGACGGTAAAGAGGCTATCGTAGTCATTGCCGATGATAAGCCACCATATATAGTCCGCAAGCGCCTCGATGAAATTATCACGCATAGCGAAGATGAAAGCTGGGAGGGTGATAACTATCCCCATATATGTTTTGTCTTAAAAGATAGCGCCGCAAAGTTCAGCTTTCTCTATACCACAAACAAGAAGCTAGAGGGCATGGGCATGGATGAGGGTGAACTGCCGATACTCGCCTCAGCACTCACGGCGTTCGACAAACCAGCCGCACATATCTGGTCTTCCCCCTTTAACCCGAAAAAACAGACTGCGCTTTTCGATTAGTTTACGGATATGAGGATAGCGTGACGATGACGCGTAAGCTTGCGTCGTGTCATGGTCGCGCCTGTTTGATCTATTACGAGCCTTTGTTGCCAGCGAGTGCGTCGGGTGTGTACGTTTTCTCCAAAGGAGAATACGTGCCGCCCGTCGTGCTTGATGGTGACTAATCATTTAATTATTAACCGATGTCGTACCAGAGGTACGTCCAGGACATGATTCATTCTTGCACACGAGGACTTCACTGCGGGACGCATGTGATAGTCCGAGGGGGTAAGTATGGAGCGGTGTCGTTATCTGCTGCTTGAGCTGGACGGACGATGCAACTAGCCCAAAGGGCTATGTTGCATGGTGCGGCCAGTGTGCCTGTTCCTGATGAGTAGTTTTACATCTTACTCAGGATGAGGGCTACTTACAGCCCTGGATAACTGATGGGTCGCCCCTCGGTTATCTCGTTATATTCGTCGATACACTCGAACTCATACATCCGATCCTGATAGTATTCTCGCAGCTCATCGGCTAGCTTGATGAGTTTCTCATCTTGCCGCCAATCCTCGACAGTACAGCTATTACCAATCGAGCCAAGCATGCCACCACCTAGATAGTTTTGGTAAGCACTCAAAAGCTCATCTTCGTAGCCAAACTCAGTCAAGTTCAGCTCGCAACCGCCGCCACGGTAGCTATATTCTTCTCGTAGGATATTTTCACTAATCTTCATAACATTCTCCTTAAATTAAAAAAGCGAGCCGTTTATCGTCATGCTCAGGACGTACTGCTTAGTTATGGCAGTCTACTTGGACAACCCATAATCTAGTGGTATCTTTCAAGTACCATTCAAGCTGCTTCTGGCTCGTGATGGAATCTCCACCCTCACCGAAAAGCTGGCACGCATTCGCATGGTAGCCGCTCGCTCGACTGAACTGATATCGAGACAGGTAGTGTCCATCCACTTGCTGGAACTCCTCGTTAAATATCTGCTCGTCACTATAGCTGTCTAGCATAATGCGGATAGTCGCTATTGTTTGCTTGAACTCTGCAAGTTGACCTTGCATCGCATCCTGTACCATAGCTTGCGCTTTCTTGGTGCTCAGACGCATCGGTTTCCAGCAATCTTCCCACCGGCTATCGTCAGCTTCGGTGTGATACCAGTCAAACTCTCTCCATTCGATGAGATCCATCATCACGGAATCTGCCTGACTATTCGCTTCTTCAGCGCTATCAGCTTCAACTATTAATCGTACTAAGTAATGCATATCTAAACTCCTTTAGGATTAAACTTTGTCGGGCAGTTTCATAAGTCCTACCCAGGACTAAAAAACCGAGGAGCTAGTACTCCTCGGCTAACATGATGGTGAGAACTCGTCTACACCCCGGGTCTAGCGGATCGCACCCACTAGACAAGTCCTGTGTGTAGTAATCTATCTTCCAAAAGACTTTGTTACCGGCTACCGTAAACGAGCCAAAATCATGCTCGCCGTAGGGATCGTTGTCTTCCGTGAATTTGCTAAAGTCCTGCACGGCGACGAAGATTTCACCGATAGTCACTTCATCGAGCGACATGATGCCTCGTGTCGCCATGTAGTTCGCAGCATTACTGCGTGCCGCGTCATTCAACGCAGCAATCTTTGCTGATGTTTCGTTTGCTATTGTTTCGGTGTCCATAAGACCCTCCTTGCTTTATCGAGAGGACTTCCTGCCTCTCTGTCAAAAGGGCTCGGGATGAATCCGCAAGGGTCAAGGTGGAGCGCCCCTTGACGTTTACCAAGGGACGAACGACCTTGGGGCTTGTGGTTCACCCGTATAATGAAAAGACAGAGGGAGGAAGCCTCTTACATGAACACACTGATGCTTGTAACGCTTATGCCATTTTGATGCAACAAGGTATACTACGGGTATGAATACTAGGAAACAAACAATTCATTTTCAAAAATCAAAACTACTTATCGCGCTGATTGTCTTAATCGCAATTGTTACACTCGGTATTACATTATGGGTATGGCATCAAAAGTCGGAGGCTGCATCTACCGCTCAAGAAAAGACCCATCCCGTAAAATTTGTGTACGATAACGCAAAAACTCCAGGCTGGTGGACATCTGGCAACAATTATCCAGATCCTAGTACTGCTGACAGTAATACGCCAAAAGATACTAAGTGGCCTATCGCTGATATTTCTCTGCATCAGTGTAAGGTCACGACAAAATGTAGTAATCCCGAGCAAGATACAGCAGGCGCGCACTGCTTCGTCTCAACATTCTATATGGACGGTACGATCGAACCCGATAAGGCTATCGCCGACATGATTAGCCAAAACAAAGGATGGGGCACGACCGTTACAGAGGTTGGGAGTAAAACCTTAACAATGAACACGCCAGACGGAGATACATCATACGTTCTTCACCAATTTGATTACAACACGAATGGCGGCGAGACGTTCAAGCGAGGTAATGCGCAGGGTTACATCCCACTAGATAGTGGCTACATAGATATTCGAGCGGTCTGCGATGAAGCTAGTCAGCTAGATGAGGCTACTCCAGCCTTGAGTGCGATTAGTCTCATAAAGGCTTCGTAAAAAAGCAGTTTTTCGTCATACTCAGGACGTGTCGTGGCTACTCCATGTTAGCTTCGACAATTCGGTGCCAGTCCACTCTATCGAGTGCCGTGCCGATGATGTCTGACCAAAAGGTCGGATAGTCGTACATATCTTCAAGCTGGTCTTGGAACTGCGTCTCAAGCTCTTCGGCCTTCTCCCACAGCTTGCAATCCTTGCGGCAGATTTCTTGCAATTGCTCGTAACTACCCATGTCGTTGTTCAGCCACAGGTTCGTGAGCCACGTCTCGCGATTAGTCCACCCGTTGTACTCGGTGGTTACAGTTGATGATTCTAGAGCTACGCTAGTCATGTCTTCCTCCTTTACTTTACGTAACGGCTTGCCAGTACGGGGTCGCATGGCAAAGGCGTCACAGGTGGAGATTCCCCTTGAATACATCAATTAAAAGAAAAATCGTATTCAGGGGTGAATACGACCTTGATGCGTTTGCTCGACCCGTATAATGAACGAGTACGTGAAGTGAAGAGATTAATTAATAATACTTTTTATTGTATAATCGAGCCATGAGTACCGAAGTAAAAGAAAAGACTGAGAACAAAAAACCAACCAGGCTTCGTCGATTCCTCTATGGACTATCGTGGGCAGCAATATGGCCAATCGTAATAGCTGTTCCTGCATTCATTGTGATGCTATCTATCCTTGGGGTCGTGCTAACGAACAATATTCAGAATAAAGAGTTTGCTGATACCGTAGGCACGCAAGGTATATTCCTCCTTGAGCTATACTTCTTTGGTTTCGTGACCATTCTAGTTGCCGTGCTACTACTCGTTAAGTGGCTACTAAAGACGCGTAAGCGTCTATTCTTCCGATCAGGCGCAAAAGTTCTTGGCGTATATATTTGGGTTGGTATCTTTGCTACAGGACTAACAATGGCTTTCATTACGCGCAATCCTGAGGCAATTAAGCCGCCGGTGTCACGCGATGACAACATAGTCGCCATACTGCATGCCGTCGGTGGTAAAGACGAGCTTACTGATAATGTAACTATGAAGTATGTAGACGGGTATGATAATGCCACGACCAATGGTGAATACTCACCAGTCATAAATAGCGACGGCACCTTCTCATACGGTACGATCACTGTCAAAAAGGGCGTCGATCCAACCTATGAAAAAACTGTTGTAGCGCACGAGTATTTGCACCACATCTGGCAAGCGCAGCTTGACCAGCAAACGCTACATGACCTGACGAGCCAGCTTATGACGCTTTACGGGAATGACGAGTGGATCAAAGACCGCACTAACTGGTATTCGGACACGAACATGCTATTGCCGACAGAACTGTTTAGTTTCTACTGCACAGAAGTTTCCGATAAGTACCTGTCTCAATATGTCCTAAATACCTGCAATAAGTATATCGACCGTTCATCACTAACTTTCACAAGGGCGTAACTATGAGTACATGGGTAATCGCATCAAATCCAGCAACCTACAATGCCGAGGCATCGCTTCAAACTAATGGCCAAATGGACTGGGTAACGAACAATAAGTTTGAGGTTGGTGATTTCGTGTATGTATACGAAGTTATCCCTCCCCGTGGGCGAGGTGGAATAGTTTATAAGTTGGAAGTGGTGGCTGACGATATTACGATGGCCACTAAAATTGATGACCGTCGATTCTGGGCTGGGGGTGTCTACCCTAAAGACCTCGCAAGCTTTCCACGAATTTTTCGCTTGAAGCTTTTAGGTGAAGCTGAGGATGGGGTTATCCCTCTCAAAGAGTTGAAGAAGCGTGGATTTACAGCACCGCAGGGGCTGGCGAATTCACTTGATGCTCACCCCGCCTTGATTGAATATATCGAGGATTTCATCGTATGAGTTCGAAAAAGAAGAGACGACCACTGACTCAACAGGAGACTGACGAGATTATTACCGTCATTCTACCTACAATCAACCAGAACGGGTAAGGAAGCAACGCGAAAAAATATTTACTGATAAATAGCTGATGCATGTAGTAAAACTGACCACTAACAGCTATAATCGGAAATGTCTAGGTTAAACAACACGAAAGGTCTTTTGATCTTGGTCAAGCTTTGAAAGCGGCAACCATTCGAAAGACACTGGAGCTTGACTCTTGTTGTTTGGCCTAGACAACCTAGAATGGTTGTCGTTTTTTTAATTTTAGAGAAAGTGAGGAACATACGACATGTCAGAAGCGAGCAAAACAGAACAGACGGGTGGTCAAGGACACTCAACGGCGGCATTAGTACTTGGCATTTTGGCAATCGTTGCTTCTATCGTATGGTATATTGGCATTCCTTTAGGTGTTATTGCTATTATCCTTGGCGTGAACTCTCTCAAGAAACAAGGTCACAAAAAGGCAGTAGCGGGTATTGTTACGGGCGTCATTGGCATCGTTATTAGCTTACTGATCGTTTGGATGGTACAAGCTGCACTTCCCGCATTACAGAAGAGCCAGCGCGATACTGCCCGTAAAAATGACGTTACCGTTTTGACTACTGATGTACTGAACTTCCAAACGACTAATCGCGGACAGCTTCCAGCTCCAAGCGATCTTTCAACCTCTAGTCTTGGTCAGGTTACAGCTCTCACTAGTGAGGGTGACCCAACAACAGATAGCGCCGTCTATTCAGTCGGTAAAAACTGCGATGGTGCATCATCTGAGCGTGCTTACTCAATCACTATTCTCCTTGAGAACGGTTCAACATACTGCCAGGGTTCGTAGGTGTTAATATGGAACGATTCTTTACCGGTCTCATTACAGCGCTAAGCGCTCCTATTCTCATACTGAACGTACTCGGTGGAATTGTTGGCGGTATATGGCTAATGGTCGCTGGTGAGTGGTCACTATTTATCGGTGGCTTACTCTATATGATGTTTGGCGCGATGATTATTGGTCTATTCCTTATGCCTAGCTTGCTCTTTGCCGCACCAGCGGCGGCTTTTGCCGAAAAGCGTAAATATGTATTGTTTTTCATCTTTGGCTTGCTGGGTATTGCGTATACGTATGGGCTTATCGCTGTCTCGACATATTACATCGCAGATATTGCGTTAAGCTCGCCATCCGCACCGCTTTGGGCAAGTCTCCTATGGCTCTATGCTGTTGTGCTTGCGCCATGGCAATACATGGCATCTAAAGAACAGGACAATACCTCGACAGGTATGACAACATTTTTCCTTGCACTCGGTGTTGTCGCACTTATGATCTGTATTGGTATATTCGGCATGACTCTCGGGCAAGCATTCCCTGTGCTTGTTACTATCCTCATCATCTCATTGGTTATTCAACTACTGTTTACATATGCTCTTACTCGTGCCGAAAAACACGCAACCCGACACGATGAAGTTATAGATATCGAGCAGCCAGATGACACTAAACGAACATGGGGAGACCTAGAGTAATGACGCAACAAAAACAAAGCCTAAAACTACCAATATTTTTGATTATCGGGCCAGCACTCGGACTCATATTATCAATTATTTTGTATGCAATTATCAACTTTATTCTTGCAGGCTCCGCGCCCGTGTCTGATACTTCATCACCAAGTCTTTCGGATGGTGCAAGCATAGCGCAAGGTGTAGACGGACAGGAACTGAACGGCAGTGACAATACGTCAATGTTTCGGACTATCTCGAATGTCGTACTGTTCCTACTCGGTGCCGGAAGCATGCTAGCTTTTGTGCCATGCCTCGTCTTCGGTATTATCATTCTCAATAAGCGTCGCAATCCTCAAGGGAGTACTGCGACTGCTACAAAAGATAAAGATTCGCGAGACTGGGGAGATTTAGAATAGTGCAACTTCCACACTCAAAAACTCGCCAGACTTATATAGAACAAATTAAAGTCGTCGAGGCAAACCTCAAAGATGCAACATCTCGCGAAAAAGATAAAGCACTACTGGCTCTAGTTCAAAAACGACTCGATTCCTTAGCTGAAAAGTACCAATATAGTGACGAAATCGGTACGGCGAGATATAAACTTTATGAGTTACAGGCGTTAGTTCATTACTTCAATGGACATGACGATGATGCGCTAGATTTTATCAATCAAGCGATAGATATGCGTGGCGAAACTTATGCGAAAGCAGAAAAGCTGAAAAATCAATTGTCGCCTGGAGATTCCTACCTTACAAAAACCACTAATCCCGACAAAATAACAAAAGAGCAACGACGCGATCAGAAGATCGGACTTGAAGGCTGGCTGGCATACTTTATTGTCGGGCTAGGTATCGCGATCATTTATAATATCTTTCAAATCTTTACGTACCCATCCGCATTCAACGAGATTGAATCTGTAAGGTCACAAGCTCCCGGGTTCGTTGCGGCCATGATGCCTGCTCTATGGTTTGAAGTCTTCCAGTTCGCAGCACTAGCCGCTGTAGCAATCTGGTTAATTGTGCTCCTTGCGCAGCATAAACGACTCGCCAAACATGTTGCTATCGCATTCTTGGTGGCAAATATAGTTCTTGGTGTCGTAGATTACGCATGGGCAAGCTCAATCTTTAGCGAGTACAACATAAATGTCGATAGCGAGATGAGTAAGCAAGGTGGGTCTATTGGTCGAGCCATTATCTTTTCTTGTATCTGGATCCCATACTTCCTTGTTTCTAAGCGGGTAAAGGCTACGCTAACGAAATGACACAGCATAAAGAAAACTATTCATGGGTATATATCGGACTCGCGATACTAATAGGTGTTGTTATACTATATGCAATCTTTGCATCCCCTGGCTCTGGCTATGTGAATGTTAAATACCGTGATGATAAAGTAAATATTTCAGCTAGCAATTTTGAGCCACTCGACAAGTCAGACTCAACTGTAAAAGGTGCTTGGTATGATAGTGTGAACGAGTATTTGGTCATCAAGCTTGGCAGTACCTATTATCATTATTGTGGCATGCCTAGCAGTACGTGGAGTGGTCTTAAATCATCTGCATCCTTGGATGCATACTATCAACAGGACATTAAAAGTAATTTCGATTGTAGAGAGAATCCTGTTCCGAGATATTAAATATGAAAAATACCGTATCTATCAATAAATATGTACTCGTCGCCTTTATTATTGCTGCACTGGCTGGTGGTGCTTATGGGGGTTTTTATTTCACCTCTCAGCACTACAAAGACAAGGAAGCGAGTGAGCTGAGCAAAGAAGCCGAAACAGATGAGAAGAACTTGATTTGTGAGGCACGAGTTCAACGCGGTAAAACAGGAGATATTAAGAGTGATTACTTTATCTTTGAGCGCAGCGCAAAGCAGGAAGACTGCGAGAAGTTCATAGAGTATAAAAACATCCCTGACGATACCGAAAGCTACTGGCTAGGTTTTTAATCACTTCGATTTTTCTGCAAGAAAAGTCGAAGTCCCATCCTAGTAAAACTAGGATGGCCGTATACTAGAAAATCATTAAGCGATACTTGCTATACTAAACAATATGAATAACTCCTCCATACTGCCACCGATAGACCTATTGAAAGAACAGAGCTCTTTGCGTAGCGCTATTGAATCAGAAGAGCTTATAAATGCAGCTTCACCCCTGGTATTTCCTGTTGGCACAAATGCCGATGGCGTACTAACGGTAGCCGATTTTCGCGCCACTGGACATTTTATCTCAAGCGGCCATGTAGGATCGGGCCACGCTAGCTATGATGAGGGGGCGTTCGTGCTGAGCTTGCTGTATAGATACACCCCTGATGACCTAAAGCTGGTATTGATTGATCCAAAGATGGTGCAATTAACTCCGTATGAGGGCATTCCTCATCTTCTTGCTCCGATTGTTCAAGACCCCGAATCAGCAGAGCGAGCGGTTAGTCAGGTACTTGAAGAGATGGATCGACGATTTGAACTTTTTGCGAATGCAGGAGTGAATAATATTGACCAATACAATCAAGCTCAAGGCAAGCTACCTTATATCGTAATAGTCGCCACGGAAATTGCCGATCTCATGATGGTCAATGGCTCGTTTTATGAAAAAGCATTTATCACATTAAGTCAAAAAGCAAAAGCAGTTGGCATACACATGTATCTGGCAACTCAGCGACCAAGCAAGGATGTCGTCACAGATATACTGTTAGCTAATATCTTTGGCCGCATTGTTTTTGCAGTTGCATCTGAAATTGATAGCGTACGATTACTTAATAGTACAGGCGCTGAAAAGTTATCTTCCCAAGGTGCACTTCTATATAGCGATCTAACTACAAAAGATGTTGTCCAACTTCAAGCGCCTTATGTGTCAGATGAGGAAGTAATGAAGATTGTCGAGTATCTAAAGGAAGAAGCTTGAACGTCTACCTAGATATTGATGGCGTTCTACTTGCCAATGAAGAGAACCTTGCAATCGGTGCAACCGAGTTCATCAAGTATGCCGTCGAACACTTTGATGTCTACTGGCTTACGACTCATTGCATGGATGGCACGACAGAACATGCCATTGAGTATCTCCAACGTGCGAGTCATGAGAACATCCGTCCATGGCTTGAAAAGTTCAAGCCGGTAACATGGAGCTTGAAAAAGACGGAAGCAATCGACTTCACTAAGCCGTTTCTTTGGTTTGATGATGACTGCTTCACTGGCGAGAAAATAGATCTGCATGAGCACAACGCAGTAAACTCGTGGATTGAGATAGACCTTCGTAATGTGCCTGACCAAATGATTAAGGAACTCGTTACACTTCAAACTTTTACTGAAAAAATAAACGTTTGATACAATAGGCTCAGAAGATTCGTGTTTCACCGCTTGCGAGGGAACAGGAGTCTTCTTTTTTGGCGACTTTTACTACCACTTCGATTTTTCTTTAGAAAAGTCGAAGTCTCACGCGACCTACTAGCTATGATAAATCACCTATAGCTTTCTTGGTCGCGTGATTTTGCGCTTGCTGTGAGTCGTCGGCCCAAACTACGTTACGGATAGTTTGCGAGAGCCTATAGGCATTTGCATGAGAACATACCCCAAGGTAAGACAAGTAATTGTCGGCATTAACTTTTGAATGTACTCTCTTTTGTGTTTTTGTGCGGACCACGGTGGCGTGTGGCAGTAAGACGTAGCCAAGAAAATCTATGCCCTGTCTCCATGATCGAATCGACACTTTTGATGGATGCAAATCAAGTTGAAGTTCGGTTTTTAGAAAATTACGAATGGGTGTAATGAGGCTTTCGAGGTATGCTCTGTCCGATGAGACGATCACAAAGTCATCACAGTAGCGAATATATTGCTTAACTCCAAGGCTTTGTTTCATAAACCAATCCAATTCATGGAGATATATGTTCGCAAACAACTGGCTGCTAATATTGCCGAGCGGAATGCCTTTACCGGTTTCAGCACCATGGCTCAGAATAATCGTTCGTATCAGCTCCAAAGTTGCATCATCTTGAATATGGTGAGCAATAAGGCCCAGTAATATCTCGTGGTCAATCGAAGCAAAGTATTTTCGTACATCGCACTTGAGCGCATATACTCCTTTTGTGTCATTTTTGCTTGTACCGGCAAGAAAAGTTTTCAGGCGCGACACGCCAGCATGAGCACCTTTATTGACGCGACAAGAGTAGCTATCGTATATAAATCGCCTCTCGAAGAGTGGTTCAATGGCCGTAACGACTGCCTGATGTACAATTCTATCGGCTACCGTTGCTTTATGTATCTGGCGTTGTTTTGGGTCATGTATGGTGAATCGTTGGTAGGATTTATGCTTGTAGAGACCAGATGAAAGCGGTGCATGTATGTCAGCGAGATTTTTTTGAAGATACTTTTGGTATAAGGCGACATCTTTCCTCGATTTTTTACCTCGCGAGAACTTCCGCCATGCGGCTGACAATGCTTTAATAGATACAATGTCTGTAATTATTACTTTGAGAGGGTTGGTTTGAGCGTGGCTATCGAGAGAGAGAGAGAGAGAGAGAGAGAGAGAGAGAGAGAGAGAGAGAGAGGTTCCGCGCTGCGGAAAGTTCCCATTGTCAACAGCGTCTATCACCTATATGAATCCTTTCATGATTGTTTAATTGCATTTCCAAAATCAGAGCGCTACGGTCTCGGCGCGACGTGTCAGAGCGAAATACTTGAGCTCCTGCGACTGTCACTGCGAGCTGCTGGTAGCACTAAACCATCCGATAAGGCCGCTTATATCAAAGAAGCATCCGTACGGCTCGATAGCCTCCGCCTGCTCCTCAATCTGTGCAAAGACTGTAAATGCGTTTCTAACCAGACCTACCAGCAGCTTGACTCAACCTGCAACGAGATTGGACGCATGCTGGGAGGCTGGCTAAAATCTATCACGAGCAGTCCCTGACCGACGGAGACGACCAGTTGTCATTCCGGTTGTCAGCCCAGTTGTCGTTCAGCTTCAGCTGGCGGTCGTCGTCCCACCGGTTGAGGTACGGAACGTTCGACCAGTCGGTATAGCGCAATCCACCGTCCGGTGCCACTGAGTCCAGACGCATCCAAACTCTGTATTTTATACGAGATACATATCTCTAGCGGATTGCACGGAGTGCTCGATATTTTGCCTGCGCACTTACCTCATCCGTAAATAAGATAATTCTGTCAGTTTCAAAACACGGAATCGGTGACGTACATCCATGAACATACGTTCAGTAACCAATTCATTTCCTATTTTAGCAAAAAATTAAAAGCGCCTCTGCTAAAGCAGAGGAACAGATAAGAGACAAATTCAAAAAGTGAGTGCAGGTATCCGGAGAGGTAAAGTTTTCAAGGACCAAAGTCCAAGAATACAAGACCCCTCCGGATACCAAGGAACCAAGGTTCCAGTATCAGCACTCCCTGACCGACGGAGACGACCAGCTGTCACTCCGGCTGTCAGCCCAGCGGTCGCGCAGCCCCAGCTGGCGGTCGACGTCCCACCGGCCGAGGTACGGAACGTTCGACCAGTTCCCGTCGTATTTGAGCTGGTAGCCCGTGAGGTTCGGAGCCGAAGCACCATTGAACCACGCGAGTGACCACTCAGGGAACTGGATCAGCGCCGAGAAGACCTCGCTGGCAGCGGTGTCGGCCTGACCCCAGAAGGAGTCGGGACGCTCACCCTTGCCACGTTCGGGGTCGAAGGCCAGCCAGACGGGCTCCGTGTACTCGACCTTGTTGGGCGCGAGACGCAGATTCCGCTTGTCTGACTTGACGCCCTCCCAGCGGTACTTGGTGTAGCCCTCAGGGGCGTTGACCAGGTTCCACAGGTTATCGAACGTGTCCGGCACGTGGAGAAGCAGTACCTCGGACTTCGTCCGGGGCGTGAACTCCTTGGGCGGCTCGGGCAGAACGGCGTTCGGCCAGAGCTGACGGGCACATTCGAGCTGACGCTCGGGCGAGACGTACCAGGACGGCACAGTCGCGACGGCCTTGGGCTGGATCGCCACGTACATCGTGGAGGCCAGATTCGGCTCCTTGATGATGCGGGCAATGTCGCTGTCGGTGAAACCTGCCGAGGCCAGCACGCGCTGGAACTCGACCTGCTGACCGATGGTGGTGTCGAAGAAGCTTGCCATGATGGCTCACTTCCTTTCTGTGATCGCCGTAGACTTACTCGATGGTTCGCATATGGATGCGACGAGCTTATCTTTGGTTTGAGAACGGCGTATTACATGCAAGATTTGTATACAAAACGCCGTTCTCAGTAGGGAGTGCTAAACTGTTAAGGTTCGATGACTATTATAGCACGAAATAAGAAAATAAGCAATAGCTTGATCTATGTGACCCTAATTATGCGACCGGCTTCATCTCCGATAATTCATCACTGGCTTTTTTGGTCGCGTGATTTGTCTTTGGTTTACGCTTTGCACTCGGCTTTTTAATAGGTTTTGGTTCTGGCTCGATTGTTGCTACTTCTGCCTCTACTTCAATCCTCTTTGCATAAAGTTCTCTTGAGGATTTAAGGACTTGTTCGGCAGTAGACCCACTACCATTCTCCTCAACAACAATAGTTATGCCGGACATAGGTTCTTGCGCATTTACGGCTGAGATTCGGACGTAGTACGAATACGCTGGCAGATTGGCTATTTCACCCTGGTCAATGAATGGCATGAAAAGTGGTAAGACGAGGCGTTCGTCCGCTGGACTACCAGATCGGAAACATACGACCGTACCCACATTCGCAAGTATGATGTCGACAAGGCGCTGCTCGTCTTGCTGTGAAGTAGACTGTTCTGCCATCGTCAGGAATAGCTTGTACTTGCGAGCCTCTGATAGCATTTGCACAAACCCAGTTGTAGCGAAGTTTTGAAACTCGTCAACATAGAGATAGTATGGCGAGCGATCACTTTGGCCGATACGGGCACGGCGCAAGGCCGCTGTTTGTATCTTTGCGAGTACTGTCGTGCCGAAAAGTGCTGACGTGTCTTCACCGAGCAAGCCCTTTGAGAAGTTGCAGATCAATATCTTTTTGCCAGCAAGGACATCTTCAAAGTTGATAGTTGATTTTGGCTGTTCAAGCATCCGGCGTGCTGAAGCCGAGAATAGGAAGCGACCGATTTTGGCCGTGATGCCAGCCGCCATCTTAACTTTCTGCATATCACCGGCTTTGCCAATCTCATTGCTCCAAAAGTCTTTCAAGTTTTTGTCCTCAAGGCCTTTCACTACCTTGCGCCTGAACTTTGCGTCATTCAGTAATTCAAAGATAGTGAAAAGTGTCGGCTCTTCGAGCGTTAAAGCAGTCTGAATCGCATTTCGCAGCACGTATTCAATGCGATGGCCGCCAGAGTCATCATCGGAGAATATCTTACGTAATACAGATATCGTGGCTTCTGTGATAAGGTCTTTCTCGCGCAGCAAGTCATCCCCCGTAAGATCAGGCGATAGCTCCAATAGATTCATGCCAATTGGGTACATGAGGTCGTCAGGATTCATGTATATCACGTCCTTTACGCGATCCTCAGGGATATAGCGCAAAATCCTCTCTGCTAAGTCACCGTGCGGATCAATGACCGCGAGGCCATTGCCAGCGCGAATATCTTGCAGGATTTCATAAAACAGCATGGTTGTTTTACCGTTGCCCGTACCACCGATAATATACATATGTCGTTCGCGCTCTGCTTCCGTCAAGCCGATTGGAGTAATAGTCTCGTGATGATGGTTTTCACCAATCTTGATTGCCAGTTTCTTGCCGGACTTTAGCGACACCGGCGCAGGCAGTGTGCGACTAAGTGATGTGATGAGATTGTCTGTTTTGCTAACCTGGCTCGACGGGAAGTGGTAGAGGCTCGCTAGCTCAGTTGATGCAAGAATCAGCGAGGCACGACGCGAAAACGTCGGCAACCGGTTTGCAGCAGCTTTTTGTCGGATTGTATCGAGAATAGGCAGAGACATTTTTGCTTTGAGCGATTGATAAGGCGGAACGCTATAGCCATCAAGTGCCGATCTTAGTGCTGAGATGTGTTGTTTTGCCTCTGGGCTTTTGACCAAAACTCTCAAGCTGACTTGAAAAAGTGGACGTGTCACTTTTTGGTGCATTGTTTCCATGAGTTCCAGTTCAAAGGCGCTTAGTGTTCGTGATGGTCTGTCGTGTGTGGTTACTCGCGCTTGCTGCTGCACTGTGCGCGATTTAGAACTGTAGTACTCTTTATGACCAAATGTCGTACCCATATACACTTCACCAGCTAGATCGGTAAGTCCCGATGAAGCTTTGCCAAAAATGTTTGTAAAACGTCCGAGTATGGTTAGCTGTTTACCGCTCACTTGCTGCAAGATATTTTCGTTGCCGAGAATCTTATGTGAAAGTATATCGGCTTCACGTAGCCTGACCGGTGTAGCGACGATTTGTAGAGTAATTTCTTCGTCGTCGTTTAGCTTTGTCATCGCACCTGTGACGTATGACAAAGGGTCGTGTTGTTCGATCACAGAGGTCAATGTAAGGGGTAGAACATAGTGTCCAGTTTCCTTAAAGTCGATGACCTTATCGACGTCACCTATGTCACGAGTAACTTCTTTAACCTTGGAATCCGGAATATACGATGTGATCGTCTTTTGTATGTTTTTCGAGCGTGTTTTCTCAACCTGTAGCAAATAGCGAATACCGTCTTTGCGCGTCGATACAATCTCAAAACTCATCACTGGCGCACGATTGTACAGTTTCTCCTTGAGCTGCCTAGCGGCACGAGCACCGTGGATTACAGAAAAGAGTTGTTCAGTAGCCTCTGGTGTTTTTGCAATACTGGCCGGTGGCGTAATCTCAAGCCAAACCATATCGCGGCGTAGGAGATGACGACGGTTGAAAAGTGCGCGTACAAAGATAACCACGAAGAACGTAACGACGATAGCCGCTAGAACGACAACGATGGGCTGCCAATGTTCAACGATGGATTCAAGATAGGCTTTGGTGTCCATGGCTCTCCTTTCTTGCCGTGTATAAAGCTATAATACTGCGCCGAATCTTTCGAGAACGTCCGCTGCGAAACTACATTCAGATGCGGTGCGTTCATCTCTGATATCGTCCAGTCTCCAGTTTTGTCATCGACTTTAATGACATAGGCAACGTGACCCCAATCGCCCTCATCAGTCTGGAAAACGGCATTTACGGCTGGCGTGTGGTTAACTTCATAGCCATCGGCACGAGCGCGATCATCCCATGTATTCGCATTACCCCAGGTTGTAGGTATCGGAGTACCAGCCCAAAGCCGCATCGCGAATGACCAATAGGTACAGTTGCCCCATTCGTAGGTATCTCCAGGAACAGGGCCACCCATATAGAAACCTTGAGTCTCGGCAGCTTTTGCATCTGGTGTGCCAGATAAAAAGCTCAGGACATCTGTACCCATCGACATGACGGCCATGAATGGCAATGACAATATGACGACAAGGGTTGCAAGCACGAGTGATATAGTGCGCTTCGGATTATATCCAGCGACACCAAATAGCACTACGGCTGGATTCACGAGTACAGCTCCGCAGGGTTAGTGGTGATGAGAGGATGTTCTTTGTCAGATGCCACCACCTTGACGGCTACGTGGTTCTGATCGGCAATGATAAGTGCATCACCTCGTTCGCAAGTAAGCAGAAAGCTTTGTTCGTACTCACTCAGGTTAAACTCTGAGACAACATTTTTAATCGTGGTTGTATCCTGACGCATCAGAATACGCAGTGCAGACTGTGATGCAATGGCACGGCCATAATCACTGCGCAGGAAGTCATTTGCTTGCTGCGAAATGATAGACACACCAAGATAGTACTTACGTGCGCGACGAACTAGACCGGCAACAAACCGAGCTGACTCTTCGTGTTCCAGGAGCATCCAACCCTCGTCTATTATCAACAGACGCTTTTCTGGAGCGGCCATGACCTGATTCTTCACGAAGTTGCTGATGATGAGCATCATGATCTGACGCAAACTTTCAGGCAAATCCTTGATGTCGAAAATCACGAGTCGATTATCAAGCTTGATGTTTGTCTGTGCGTTAAATACATCCGCTAGTGAGCCTGATATATACCTCTCGAGTCGTTCGCAGAGTTTTAGCTGTCCGAGAGACTGCAACTCCGCGTACAAGTCTTCAAGAAGGGGCTGCTGCTTCTTGGCTTTCTTGTAGATTTTGAGGATTGCTTTATCAACTGAGGCTTTCTCGCGGGAGGATAATCCCTCGGCCATCAGACTAATTACTTCAGTAAGGTCTTGGGCATGTTCAGACAGGTCGCTAATCTTATGAAACGTCGTCGCCAAATCAAACGGATTGATCTTTTGCTTGCTCTTGGCAGATAGCTTGATGTACGTGCCTTTGACGGATTCAGTAAGTCGTTTGTATTCACGCTCCGGGTCGATGACGATGACTTTAGTACCTTGCATGAGCTGGCGTAAAATCTCCACTTTTGTCGTGTAGCTCTTGCCTGAACCGGACTGAGCGAACACAATACTATTCGCATTATGCAGACTAAACCGATCGAGGATAACGAGTGAGTTGTTTGATTTATTGACTCCGTACAAAATACCAGATTCCTGTACAAGCTCCGAAGACATGAATGGGAATGTCAAGGCGGCCGAACTACTGTCCAGGTTTCGTTTCTGACCAAGTTGATCTTCGCCACGAGGCAAGATAGATTGCAACGCTTCGAGCTGCTGATAGCGTGCGACTTTTGAATAGAACAACCGTGCTGACATTGTAGCTTCGAGTAGCTGTGTCGTCTTATCTAGCTCCTCTAGACTCTCGGCCCGAATACTGACATAGATTGCCATTTGGAATAGCTTTTCTTGGCCACGTTGGATTTTGTCACGTAGCTCCATCGCAGATTCTAGCGGATCAGTAATCTCCGAGCCGACGATCTTCCCAGCACGCATCATGGCACGTTTAGTAGATTCAAGCTCAGTGATCTTACGATGCAATTTCGGCAATGCCGATAATGCGCTCACTTCATGTAAATGGTAGCTGATATCCGAGTTGTGGTTGAAATTGATGAGGCTGTCCATCCAGCCAGAGTTCGCGACAAAAGGATATCCCGATATGTAGAGAGTGCGAATATATACGCCGTCGATACAAAGATAATCAACGTTTTCTTCAAGTCCTGCGTATGACAGCGTGTCGATTGCATCCTGTTCGCCAAAAGCAATAGTTAGCTCTTTCTGGCGGTCAATCCGTGCTTGCTGACGCTTCTTAATTGGCGTCATAATAGGGTCAACAACTTTATGACTGAGCTTATTTAGTTTTTCGAGTTTTACGGGCATGGGTTTCTTCTCCTTTCTCAACAAGTGCGGTATGTATCAACTGCAATGCCTGTTCGGTTAGCGGCTGTATCTTTGCCTGAGTTGGACTATAGAAGCTATAGAACAAATCAAGCACCTCAAGACTATCCAGTTGATTAGTGTGCATACCGAGTCGCGTCATACCTTTGGCCACAATGTCGAGCTTAATGTTTAGTTGTTCTTCGATAAGCTCAAAATCCGCTTTACCATTCGGCCTGTACGGAACAATGACATAGAAGTGTCGGGTGAGAATCTTGTTGTTTGTGATGAGCGATCTAATGAACTCGTCGTAATTAATCAACTGAGAGCGGTAGATTTCCTCAGTCTCGTCGTCTAGTCGTTCTGTCAGGTCTTCAAGGTACTTATCCATATCAATTTCACGAGTACGTATTAGTATCTGGAGGGATGATCCGACGGAGTTTAGAAAACTCTCATATATGTCGATGATTGCGTCTTGCTCCTCTTCGCTGCGCAATTCAAAATTAAGCGATGAGACTTGCAGAATTGCACGGTACTCGTTATTTGGCAGCATAAGTACACCATCGCGTACACCTTTGATCGCGATCTGATTACGTGAACTGGTTTTACTCTTCGATTTCTGTAAGGCGAACATTTAGGCCTCCTTTCTTTGTGGTTTCAAAACGAACTCTTGCGGCAGGATTTTCAATGGTTGCGAGGATTCTTGCGGTATCGGGGGTATTCAGACGAGGTAATGCAATTCGTTCTTTGCTTTTGGCAGTCGTTTTATCTTCCTCTTTTACCTCAGAGACGACTGGATAATCTTGTCGTAGGGTCAACACATTTTTGTTAAAGAGATAATACTTCGGCCGGACATTATAGCGAGATATTGTTACGAGCCACGAGGCGAGGATTCTTCCTTTTATGCGTATCGCAAGGATGCAGCAGACGAGCGCCAATATGCCCATGATGAGATATTTATACAGAGCGCTCCCCATAAACGGAGGGAGGAGGGCGAACAGTGCCGCACTTACAAATACAGGGATAATCATCAAGAGCATCTGAGAGAAGCCAAGATTACCAATAATTCGATCTTCTACGGTTGTAACCTGAGCTGGTACGACTGTTACTTTCATCCTATTTTGTCCTTGCTATTGTTTTTAGGGTGGTTGATTCTGGTGACTTTGACTGCCGGAGCTTCATAGGTCGTGCCAGTGGATTTTGGTGTCCCTTTTGGATTTGGTGTTGCGGTATGGGTAATTTCTGCGTTACCTTTCTTGTTCGAGTAGCTGACACTTTGGGTTTTACCAGTGCGAACAGCTCGCGACTCTACGCTTGACATTGCACGAGCCTTTTTAGCACTGTCAGTCTTTGAGCGAACGGTGCTGGCGGCGGCTTTGCCTTTGCCGGTCATGTAGCTTACGCCATTGATAAACTGACCGCCTAGCTTTCGCATGTTTCGCGCTCCCATGCTGACGTAGCTGAATTGCATCATGACACTCTGAGTTTTCAGTAGGGCCATGACGGTAGCCAGCCCAACGACCATGGCCATGAGCGTGTCTGGTACATCATTACCGCTACTTGCCGCCATACCGGTGAACAGTGATGCGGATAGCTGAAGAATGACGACATGTACGAATAGTACAAAGATGGTTGAGAGGTACGTTTTGAATGCTGTCTCTGCAAAATCCCGGAAGCCAGGTACAAGCCAGAGTAGTGTCACCAGTGGAGACAAGACTGCACCGATGAATAGTGTCACTAAACGTCCGACATAGTACACGAGCAGGATGACCGAGAAGACAATAAACGCCATCATCATGATTAGCGCTGCCAATCCTTGACCCCCTGCCTCTTTTACGACAGATGTTAGAGTGTCCCAGACTGATGATGCGCCAGACACTTTGCCTACCGCAGTTATGAGCGCGTTCGATAACTCAATGATTCCATCAATAAAGAATATGGACGTATTCATGAGCAAGAAAACTAACGCAACACGGGGGAGAAGATGCTTGAACTCGATCTCATCGAATCCGAATGTCGAAGCACTCATGACATGGAAGCCCAAGAGCGCGATAATCACGACGAACAGCACGTCGGATATACCAACCATTGCCAGCCAGAAGTTGAAAACACTTTGATTCTCTGCCATTAGAGGCGTTGACTTCGTGAAGAAGTTGAGCGCATCCAGGAATGGCGTTGCGACTGCCTGTATGATGTTGTTGAGGAAGCCCGTAACTGCCTTAATCAGAATATCTATCAGTCCATTACCTACGTCGTTTGGAGGGATTGACTGTAGGTTTGGCAAGGTCGCGTTATTAACATCGTGCGGCGATCCGTAAGCATTCGACAGTATTGAAACAAGGGTTGCGGCGGCCAGAACAATCAGCAATCCTAAGAGTGCATTTTTCAGAACATGCTTAGCGTGATCCATTTGCTCTGGCTTGCCGCTGCTTGTCATGTAAAGGTAGCCAGCGTTTACAATAAAGAACACGCAAGCTATCGAAGCAAGTGCAGCAAGTGTTTGTATCGTCGGTGCAACGTAATTTTGCATGGCCGTTACAGCACCGGACGTATCAGCAAACAGCGTTAAACTCGTCGCCAGGACGTCACCCATACCCCAAAACATATCCTAGCTACCCTCCGAATGATTGGGTGGCCAGTGTCGTAACGATATTGCTTATGACGAACGCTGCGATGACAATAGCGAGGCCAATAGCCGACCATGTCAATGTACGCTTTGCTTTGTCGAGCTGCTCAGGATTGCCCGAGCTAGTAATGTAGGTGAAACCGCCAGCAACAAAAAAGCCGGTCGCGACAAGACCAGCTAAACCTGCGATAACTTTAATGACATTGCGTATGAAGCTCTCGACTTGCGCAACGTCACCCCCTGCGGCAAACGCTGGAGCAGCAAGTACAATTGGCGCTCCGACGGCCACAATAAGCCCTACTATTTTTATTTCCGTGGAACTTCTGATCATTATAACCCTCCGTGAATATATAAAATATTGTGATTTGAATATATCACGAAACGTGTCATAGCTTGTTTAGCATAAACATTTTCAGCGAAAACACAAGCTTTTTCTACTTCTGTCAATGGTGTAGTTAATTCTACAACTGATTACCACATCATGACCGTATAAGGGAGCAATGTCGGAGACGTTTTTCGTTCCGAATGGATTTTCCTAGAATAGCAAGGATTTATGTAAAGTCAAACGCTAATTGGTATTACTAATTACACAAAATACGGTATAATATTAAACAATGATTACTGTCTGTATACAGGGGAAGATTTAATTTAATGCGACTGACTTTTGCTGATGCCCAAAGAAATGTAACAGAAATTGCCAATCGGGAGTCATATAGCCTCGATGTTATATTTGAACTATTGGCCGCATATGGTCGTTCTGCTTCGGCGATCACAAAGCTTCGTAGTGGTGCGCTCAACCTAGCTACTGACAAAGAAAATGACGTATTGCAGCGTGGAGTTGTCTACTTCAAACACGTCCCGAATGGCAACTTACTATCTGTTGTTGATTCGCTCGATCAAGACCCTCTTGTGGTCCGATATAACCCTCGTTATCTCATAGCAACTGATTATGACCAGCTTGTAGCCAAAGATACGAAAAAAGACACAACCCTAGACATAAAACTTCGTGATATCGACCGCAACGTAGATTTCTTCTACGGTTGGACTGGCGATGAAGTTACAAGCGAAAAGACAGAAGCAGTGGCCGATCGTCGCGCTGCCGATAAGATGAAAGACCTCTATGCTGAGATAGAAAAGGTCAATCAGGAAAAGCTTACCGATCCAAAAAATACATTCAGACACGACCTCAACGTATTCTTTTCAAGGTTGTTGTTTTGTTTCTTTGCAGAAGATACAAAGGTCTTTAGTAAAGATGAAAAGACCATCTTTACCAGCTCCATCAAGGACTATACACAGACAGACGGTAGCGACCTGGACGTTTTCCTCAATACACTATTTGATGCTTTAGATACTGACGATAAGTCGAGCTTCACTAGCCCTTATTCAAAGTTCCCGTACGTCAACGGTACGATTTTCGACACCAAGAAGCACAGTATCGCCATCCCGAAGTTTAATGCGCAAGCTCGAAAACTTATGCTTGATTGCGGAAACTTGGACTGGTCAACGATTAACCCAGATATTTTCGGTTCTATGTTCCAAAGTATCGTTGACGAAGAGCACCGCGCGACTAACGGCATGCACTATACCAGCGTGCCAAACATCATGCGGACTATCGAACCTCTATTCCTCGATGAGCTACGCGAAGAGTTCGACAAGTATTACGACAATCCAAATAAGCTCAATAACATATGGTCGCGGATTAGCAAAATCAAGGTGTTCGACCCTGCCTGTGGTTCTGGTAATTTCCTGATTATTGCCTACAAAGAACTGCGCAAAATCGAGCATGGTATTATCGACCGTCTGTTTAGCAGCGACTACCAGCGTGCGATGCTATCTGGCAAGCTTGAATCAAAGATCAAGCTCGATAACTTTTATGGAATAGAGATTGACGATTTCGCACATGAGATTGCCATTCTTTCGCTATACCTTGCTAAACACCAGATGAACATCGAGTTTGAGCAGCACTTTGGTAAAGAAATTATCCTGATCCCGCTCAAGGATAACGCAAAAATCGTACAGGGTAACTCTATGCAAATTGACTGGCGAGAAGTTTGTCCAAATATCGAACACGTCATAGATAATACTCAGCCAGATCAGCAATACCTCCTCGATATCGAAGTCGAAAACGAACAAGAAGCTTTAATCTCTGACGAAGACCTAAAGCAAAAGTATTGGGATGAGATTTACTTAATCGGCAACCCTCCATATCTTGGCTCTAGCTTGCAAGATGCAGACCAAAAGCGAGACATGACGCACGTATTCAAGAGTTTTAAGAACTACAAGAATCTCGACCTCATTGCTGCATGGTTCAAGATAGGTGCAGACTATATACAGGATTCTAAAGCACAGCTCGCATTCGTATCAACAAACTCTATTTGCCAGGGCGAACAAGTGGCCTTATTGTGGCCATACGTCTTCGACAAGAATGTAGAGATAGGCTTTGCCTATACTTCATTCAAATGGACAAACGGCGCTCGCAATGTAGCCGGTGTAACAGTTGTCGTTATCAATTTACGTTCAACAAGTAAGGCTAAGAAGTTTATCTACGACAATCTTGTTCGTACAGAAGTACCTAGTATTAGCGCGTATCTTACTGCCGGTTCAGACTCGATATTCTTTACTCGTCGGGCCAAGTCAATCAGTGGACTACCTGACTGCGTAATGGGGAGTAAGCCAACAGATGGTGGATTCTTGATATTCGATGAAGAAAAGAGAGAGAAGATAATTTCTGAATATCCTGATGCTGCCAAGTTCATTAAAGGGTTCACTGGTTCGGGCGATTACATCAATGGCAAAACTAGGTACTGTTTATGGATTAGCGATGCGGATGCTGATGAAGCAAAAACGATTCCTCCTATTGCCGAAATGATTGCGAATGTCGCAGAGTTTAGGGCTAGTCGCAAAGATACACCCTCAACGGTTGAGTATGCTAAATACCCACATCGATTCCGTCAGCGAGCACATAAAAATGGTCAAGCAATTATCATACCTAGTGTTTCGTCGGAACGTCGTGAATACATACCAATTGGGTTCTTAGACGGCAACACTGTAGCCTCAAATGCTGCGAATATAGTATATGATGCTCCTATTTGGCTATTTGGAATCATATCTTCTCGCATGCACATGGCATGGATTCGTTCCGTTGCTGGGAAACTTGAAGATCGGCTACGATACTCTTCTGCAATTGTTTATGCTAACTATCCTGTACCGCCACTAACTGAGCCACAAAAGCAGATGCTCACTTCTGCTGCACGCAATGTGCTTCTTGTTCGTGAAAACCATAGCGAAAAAACTCTTGCCGAAATGTACGATCCAATCAAGATGCCGGAAGATTTGCGACAGGCTCATCATGAACTTGATCTTGCGGTAGATAAACTATATCGACCAAGACCATACGGTAATGACGAAGAACGACTCGCCGATCTATTCGCACTATTTGAACAAATGACCGCTACTGAAAAGGAGAAAACAAAATGAACGACGAAACCCTGAACATTATTGATGTAACCTATGAACAGACTGGCGAAAGTACCAAGACTGATGAAATGGGAATGCGCGAAATGCAGCGCCGCGCATTTGATAAGCGCAACAGCAATCATCTACTCATCAAAGCGCCACCAGCATCGGGTAAGTCTCGTGCCCTTATGTATGTCGGCCTCGATAAACTTATCAACCAAGGCAAGAAAAAAGTCATCGTTGCCGTACCAGAAAAATCTATCGGTTCATCATTCGGTAACACAAATCTGACAGAAGCAGGCTTTTTCGCAGACTGGGAAGTAGAAGATCGCAACAATCTCTGCCTCGGTACTGGCGACGACAAATCAAAAGTGAAATCATTTACAAGCTTCATGAAGTCCGATGACAAGATACTTGTCTGTACTCATGCAACCCTACGTTTTGCATTTGAGGCCGAAGAACTCCCTATGGAGTTGTTTAATGATACCGTTCTGGCTATCGACGAGTTCCACCATGTGTCTGTTAGCGAAAACAGCCGATTGGGTGAACTGCTGCACCGTGTCATGAACGGCACTAACATTCAGATTATTGCTATGACCGGCTCATACTTCCGTGGCGATGCCATTCCAATCCTTACGCCAGAAGACGAATCAGAGTTCGATAAAGTAACCTATACCTATTACGAACAGCTCAATGGGTATACATACCTCAAGACGCTTGGTATTGGCTATCACTTCTACACTGGTAGTTATCTCGATGACGGCGCACTAGATGCTGTGCTAGATACGAATAAAAAGACAATTATTCACATTCCAAACGTCAACTCAAAAGAATCGACTCAAGTTGGTAAGCACGAAGAAGTTACGCGCATTTTTGACCTTATTGGGACATGGATAGAACAAGACAGCGAGACCGGTGTAGAAATCATAGAAACGCCAGATGGTCGTCGTGTAAAAGTCGCCAATCTCGTAGAGGATGACCCGTTGCATAGGGCTAAGATCACCCAGTACCTCAGTGACGTTGCTAAAAACGATATTGCTGGCGTAGACATCATTATCGCACTCGGTATGGCAAAGGAGGGCTTTGACTGGCCCTACTGTGAACAGGCGCTAACTATAGGCTACAGGGCAAGCCTGACGGAGATCGTGCAGATCATTGGCCGCTGTACTCGTGATAGCTACAACAAGTCTCACGCGCAGTTTACAAATCTAATCGTGCAGCCAAATGGCACAAGTGACGACATACAAGTTTCAGTCAATAACATGCTCAAGGCGATCACCGCCTCTCTCTTGATGGAACAAGTACTAGCGCCTAACTTTACATTCACGCCACGTACATCACCCGACCAAAAAGCAAAGGCTGGTGAAGTATTTGTTAAAGGCCTCAAAAAACCACCATCAGAAAAGGTTAAACATATTCTTGCCACCGAACTCGAAGACCTAACGGCAGCCGTACTGCAAGATACACAGATTCAGCGTGCAGCGGCAAATGGCCATACTGGTGACTACATGAAGCACTTACAGTCTAAAATCATTCGTGAACGTCTACCTGGACTTAACGAGGAAGAAGTCGAAGTAACCCGACAGTACCTAGCAAGTAATCTTGCATTTAAGACTGCTAAGATTACCGAAGATGGCGACAAAAAGTTTATCACGCTCGCCAATAGTTTTGTGAACCTTGACGAACTCAGTATCGACCTGATTGATTCTATAAACCCATTCCAGCACGCATTTGAAGTCATCTCGAAGCGCGTTGGCGCTGATGTATTCCGCGTCATCCAAGACACGATAGCAGGCTCACGTATCGACATGTCAGACGAAGATGCCCTTGCCCTCGTGCCACAGATCAAAGCATTCGTCGTGGCTCATGACGGCAAGTACCCAGCAATCAATAGCCCTGATAAAAATGAGAAGTTACTTGCTCAGGCGCAAGCATACCTGACTGCTCGTAAAGCAGCATGGCTTAGAGAGAAAGAAAAGCAGGCATAATGGACTTTTCTGATGAGTTAATAAATCTATTCGATACAGATAACGAGGGTCTATTTACTGCGCAGGAAAAAGCCAAGCCTATTACTGCCGATGATCGACTGACCTCATCATTCAAACAGATCACCGAGTTTGTAGAAATCAATGATCGCTTGCCCGATATCAATGCAACCGATATTAGCGAGGCATCATTAGCGGCTCGTTTGAACTCGATAAAAACAAATAAAGACAAGGTTGAAGCGCTCAAGCCCGTCGATAGTCTTGGACTGCTCGAAGAACTTGAAGCGCCAGAATCAATAGACGAACTATTTTCTGATGATACATATGGATTATTTAGTAGCGATGGCGACGACATCCTAAAAGTCAGTAAAGTACTGTCCAAGCCGCGACCCGTTAAAGAACGAGCCGACCGCAAACACGCAGCAGATTTTCAGGAGTATAAACCTGGATTTGTCGAACAACAGCAACTTCTCGCAGAGGGCAAGCTAAAGCTCCGTCGTTACGTGTCAGTCAATCAACTACATATGGGGGCGTACTATGTGCATGCTGGCCAGATGCTTCGCATCATTGATGCCGGTGAGAAGAAATGGGTATACGACCGGAACAAAGAACGGTTTAGAATCATATACGAAAATGGCACTGAATCAAATATGTACCGGCGATCACTTTCTATGCGTCTATACGAAGATGGATATGAGATTGTACCGATAGCAGATGAATCCGTATACGAAGAGCTAAGTGACACTGATACTATTGTGGGCTACATTTACGTTTTACGTTCACTGAGCGATAGTCCACAAGTGCAAAATATCAAGAATCTACACAAGATTGGATTCGCAACTACCACTGTGGCTGATCGTATTAAAGATGCAGAAAAAGACCCAACATACTTGATGTCTGGCGTAGAAGTCGTCGATAGCTATGTACTGACTGGAGACTATAATCCTCAAAAAGTAGAACATTTTATTCATCGAATATTTGCCGATGCAAAAGTAGACCTGACGATTATCGACAAAGACGGACGTGACTATACGCCGAGTGAGTGGTACTCAGTGCCACTGCTTGCCATTGAGCAGGCAGTCAACATGCTACAGAACGGCGATATCGTAGATTTTCACTATGACAAAGATTTACAGGCGATTGTGCCGAACAAGGAGGATGAATAATATGATTTCGGCACAGACTAATATCCAGAAGATTCTCAACGCCTCAGAGACATACTATGAGATACCGAACTTCCAACGACCCTATGCATGGCAAACAAACAATGCGAATGAGTTTCTGATTGATCTCGAAGAGAGTGTTGCTAAGCGGAGAAACCATTATTTCGGTACGGTTGTGCTTGTCGAAGACACCGCCAGCAGCTATTCAGTAGCTATTATTGACGGTCAACAGCGCGTCACGACGTCGCTTTTGATGGTAACGGCAATTTATCACCTCGTCAAAAAAGATCCATCGCTGATTGAAAACCCAGAGACGACACCAGAACTTATCCGCGATCGTTATCTCTTCAACGCGAATATTGACAAGAACAAAGTCAAGCTCCGTACCGTCACAACTGACAACCAGATTTTGCAACATATTTTTGATAAAGATGGCGAAGAATCGCGCCTCGAACCTCGCGAACGCGTGAGCAATATCTATCAGGTCTACTCGACATTCCGCAAGTACTTCCAGGCGCGTACCGGCCTTGATAAGTACATTGACGGCTTGCGTATGTTTGAGGTTATTTCCATCACTCTCAACGGCAACGACGACAACCCTCAGCGCGTCTTCGAGAGCATTAACTCGACCGGCAAGCCTTTGACAGATGGTGACAAAATTCGTAACTTTGCACTCATGCTTAGCAATGATCAGCTCCGCAACCAAGTTTATGAAAAGTACTGGTCAATTATCGAAGAATCGCTGGTGGACTCTAACAAAGACCATATTACTGATTTCTTCCGTAGCTACATAATCTCGAAGCGCCAAGCTATTGTACGATTGGATGCCGTCTACCCGGAGTTCAAGAAGCAGTTTGATAAGCATGTCGGTGAAGCACAAGAAGAAGACAAGATTGACGTATTCTATAGCGATATCGTCGAGTCACTTGGATTTTACAAGCTCCTGAAGCTGATTGACACGAGCGAGTTTGAGCCAAAGTACAAAGGCATTAGTGAAACCATCTTCAAGATGCGCTACTTGCAGATTGATTTGTATATTCCGTTCGCCATGAATGTGTTGCGCCATCATGCGGCTGGTGAACTTACCGATTTACAGCTTGAGGATGTCTTTAAGCTCATCGAAACGTACTTCTCGCGTCGTATCGTGAGCGGCATAGATACTACGAGCGTAGACCGCTTCTTGGCATCGCTTCACAAAGATGTATTAAGCTACCAGAAGACAAGCCCCGACGCAGATTACGTAGAGGTACTTCGATATATTCTGCTTAACCGTATCGGTCAAACGCGCATGCCAGACGACGCAGAGTATGAAAACGCGATTCGCTCGCGCGAGGCGTACTACCAGCGAAACTCATTCCTCGTCTATGTTCTCACTGCTGCCGAGGAATCATCAAAAGAGGCCGTCCATACGCTGCATCAGATTTCCGATGGCAAGCTAAAACTCTCAATTGAGCATGTCATGCCCCAGACGCTGGCAAGCAAAGACTGGCAGGCTATGCTCGGTGATGACTTTGAGCGCATTCACCGTGATTATCTCCATACACTAGCCAACCTCACGCTAACTGGCTATAACTCTGAGTATTCTAACCGTCCATATCTCGACAAAATGAATCTTGAGGTCAAGGATAAGAAAACGGGAGAAGTGCGAAAAGTCGGCTTCGCTGATAGCAAATTACCACTCAATGAATGGATTGCGAAACACGATACCTGGAACGAAGATACTCTCAAGGAGCGTCAGAATTGGTGGGTTACCAGTCTCAAAAAAGTATGGCCACTCCCTGTAACCGCTTTCCAGCCGGTAGAAGAAGACACCACGATATACTTGCTCGATGAAATGGATCTGAAAGGCGCAGGTATCCGTTCGGTCGAAGTATTCGGCGAAGAGAGTTCGGTGACAACTTGGGCCGAGGCGCTGGACGCTATCGCAGAAGCTATTTACAGCCGAAATCCCGACTTTATCGAGATGGTAACTGAGGATGAATATCTTTCGCGCTTTATCCGACAGGATGCCAGCGCGTTCTATAACAGCGCCGAGATATTAGACACTGGGTACTTCATCGACACCGGAACAAACACAAACAGCAAACGGCGGCTTATTGCTGCACTTGGAAGTACGTTCAATCTCGCACATGATGATATCAAAGCCGAACTCACTGCCAAAAAGACGACTGATGAGGAGGATGAATAAATGGACGCAACAGAAGAATCGGTAAAAGCATTTTCGGAACTCAGTGATGAGACTTGGGAGCAATTTGTTGATATCAACAATCGCGTCCAGTCCCATGAGGGTAGTTGGGGCAAGACTCAGGGTGGTGAGACTGACGAAAATGGCGTTATACAAATGCCATACTGGGTATCCGATCCTCTTATAAGCGAGTTCGTCGCATTCTTTTACGGTAATGAGTTTATCGTTAATTTTAAGTGGTCAGAATGGGATGAGGGCCGCGACTGGTATAAGAATAGTGATGAATCGAAGTATGATGCCCTAGACGTACCTACAACTCTTAAGTTACTAACGGCAGTAATTCGCAATGATCGCTTTTCAGATGGCGCATTAGTAGGTGCATTTGAATCGGGTGAGTTTCCAAGGCTAATCAATACGCTCGTAGGGTTAAGAGGCAAATAGACTATGCTGCTATCTAAGTCGGATTATATGCTCTACCTCGCACATCCGGCTTGGTTGTGGCTCAAAAAGCACGACAAAGATAAGCTGCCCCATATTGACGACAATACCCAGGCGACCTTTGACGCCGGTAACTTATTCGAGGGCTACGCAGAAAAATTATTTGATGATGGCGTGCGACTAGGCTTTAGTGACTACGCCAGCTACTTAGCATTGCCCGAACAAACCATGGAAGCACTACTTGGCGGCGCAAAGACTATTTACCAAGCTCGCTTTATTGCTGGGCAATTAACCTGTATATGTGATGTCGTGCATGTAGTTGGCGACAAGACATTCGATCTATACGAGATTAAATCCAGCACTAAAGCGAAACCTGAACATGCAACCGACCTTGCATTTCAGGCTCATGTACTTCGTGAATCTGGCTTTACCGTGCGGAACATCAATGTGGTCCACGTCAACAATGAATACACACGTCACGGTAACATCAACCCTGAGGAGTTCTGTACGATCACTGACGTAACCTCAGAAGTGAATGCATTGAGTGAAGCCACAAAACTGCACGCTCAGGAAGCACTTGAAGTCATGCAATCACCAGATATACCCGACCTATCGCCGGTTCTTGCGGCCGGTAGTTCGTTTGGGGATTGGCTATCAATCTACAGAAGCCTCACGAATCCGCCCAATGACAGTATTTATTATCTCTGCGGCCTCAATGCGGCAAAAGTAAAAGCACTTGAAGATGCCGGTATTGAAAAAATTGCCGATATCCCAGATGACTTCAAGCTATCGCCAAAACAGCATAAACAAACTACTGCCGCAAAACTTAATCAGCAGCTCATCACCCATGAACCAATCCAAGACTTACTAAGGTCGTTTGAATACCCGCTCTACTTCCTTGATTATGAAACACTCGCCGGTATCGTGCCTCCATTTGAGGGCATGCGCCCATACCAACAAGTTCCATTCCAGTATTCACTACACATACTTGATTCTCCTGATTCTGAGCTACGACACGAAGAGTACCTGCACCGTGAGGGCACGAACCCATGCAAAGATATCGCTGGGGCTCTACGCAGCCATATTGGCGATACGGGCACGGTTCTGGCATGGAACATGGGCTTCGAGAAAAGTTGCAATAAAACTCTAGCCGAAGAAGTACCAGAACTAAAAGACTTCTTACTCAATGTTAATGATCGGATGAATGATCTCATGCTCCCATTCTCGAAACTTTGGTACGTGGATAAGGACTTTTACGGTAGTGCTAGTATCAAAAAAGTTTTGCCCGTTCTTGTACCAACACTCTCTTACGCTGGACTGGGTATTCATGAGGGCGCATCCGCTCAGAGGCTTTGGATGCAAGGCGTGATTGATGGTAAGGATTCAATAGATAAAGAGGTGCTGTTCGCTGATCTGTTGGAATATTGCAAGCTGGATACATTGGCGATGGTTGAAATATTTAATGTTTTGAGGAAGCTATGAGTGAAAAGTTAACATCAGAAAAAATAGTAGTATCAGCGCCATTCTCTTTTTCGGGATCGGCTCAACGTATATGGAAAATAACTAATTCAGGTAACGTCTGGATAAAGTGGCTATTGCTCGTGCCGATTGCCCTCATGTTGATCGCTTGTGCATGGATGTTTGTGGCGTGTTGGTACTTTATTATGTATGTACTGTTTGGCATTCTTTTCATTCCTTGGCGGCTATGGCGGCGCGGCGCACGAAAAAACAAACGGAATGAACTTCGTCACCGAGAATTACTCGAAGCTGTCCGAGACGGTAAGACTGTAAAGTAGGCATGGCTACTAAAAAGCCCAAAGAACATTCGTTTGTAAAAGAGGCTTTTGATGAAGTGCCTGAGATTGGTCATGGTTGGAGATGGCACTACGATACCGCATACAAAGTATTATGGTGGCTTATCAAGCACAAGAAAGTAACTCCTGCGCCCATACGCACGCTTGCCTTGCAGGGGGTAAATAATCTCATACAGATTAACGAACTTGACCGGTTGAAATCGTGGAATAAGGTTGACCATTATCACAATGTACATATACCCAAGGATGAGCATGTTACTGTAGCTTCCGTCATTGTCGTGGAGTTGTTTACACCAAACGAAGCCGCTACACTTGAGAAATACATTAGGAAGAACAAGTGGAACGAACGTACCCGAACGGCAACCAGAGAAACTAATAGTGAACGTCTTGCGCAGGCACGATCACGTAACGGTATGTCTTGGTGGCGATTGGCAGATATAGTTAATACAGAGGGATATTATGTACCTGATGCCCATCGCACGAAGCTGCCTGACGGCATTGAATGGATACAACTTAAGGCTATCCAAGTGGGATCAGGCCTGACCGCAGTTGTCGCGCGTGTTAATTTCAACGATGCGCACTCTAAAAAGCTTGATGATGTCTGGCATGCTGACCATGAGCCGTATATGGAACGCTCAAAAACAATGGGCGCGTTTAGCAAATTGCATCCCGTAGATCGGCAATTCGCTACATATAAAGCAACTCAGAAGACCCGAGATGACCTCCATAGTCTAGCTAGAGATTGGATGACTAAGTATTGTCCTGGGTACTTCGCTATGCATGGCGAGAAACAGCTCTCGATGGATGTAATGATGACGGAAAAATATAATCCGGTCAGCAAAAGCACGAAAAGAACTGACAATGATGTTCATGATGCGCTTCGGGCGCTGGGTATCGACGGCTCAGATTTTTATAGGATAACTGCGCCAGAGATTCCCGACATGTTGCTAGCTCAAGCTAGTAGGCTCTCTGAGTCAGTTATAGACCCGGAACGTACATGGGGACTTATCGTTAATAGAGGTAAGATAGTTAAATCGACTGAGAACTTCAAGGGTTTTGGCGGTGACGCTAATCACGCTGTCTCATACATTGCAGAAGAACGCGTCGGCCCGACACTTGTACTTCTAGCTATATCTCAATTACTCTTAGTTCTCGAAGCACAATATGCAAAATTGCGTGATGGCGCTCAACTTCAGCACAAAAAGTTTAAGGTGGGCAGCGTAAACAGTTTAAGTGGCATTGTCCTCGATTCAAGTCTCACGCTTGCTAGTATCCGACAAGATGTTGCCAATCTTCGTCGGCACAAACGATGGTTTGAGGGCGCTAACTTCGTAATGACCCCTGCGCCGATCTTCACTGCAAAGTTGAAGCCCGAAGAGAAAAAGCCTATTGATTTCTTCAATGATGTCATGGATCGCAATGATGAAACTTTCAAGAGATTATCAAAGCTAGATAGTGATTATAGGGATATCCTCACGACCATATCACAGCTCGGCGCAACGGGAACCGACATAAAAACAGGCCGATGGGCGCTTGCGGTATCGGCTTTATCACTTATAGTTGCTATTATTGCTTTATACGTTTCGTACAAAACAGGCGTACCGCCTAGTGTGACGGGAGGAAATTAAATGAACATTTATCTTGATATCGACGGAGTACTCCTAGCAAATGACAAAGAAGCGGCGCGTCATGCCGACGAGTTTTTGCATGCTGTTTTGGAGAAGTACCCCGACTCAACATATTGGCTGACTACTCACAACTGGAAAGGTGAAAACAGGGCAAAAGAAATACTCGCTCCCCATCTCAATCCCGAAACTGTCATCTTGCTAGACAAGGTGAAGCCGTCGGAGTGGAATGAACTCAAGACCGATGCAATCGACTTTGAGCAAGATTTTCTATGGTTTGATGACGATCTTTGGCCTAACGAACTCAATGTACTTGAGAAACATGAGGCAGTTCAAAACTTCATCATGGTTGACCTCCATAAAGACCCTGATATGCTCGAAAAGCTAGCTCAAGTCTTTCTCAATAAGTAGATACGTATTTATTAGCTCCTGTAAATCGTAGCATCTCCTCAGTAAGTATTGCCGATACGATACGCCTCATGATCTCGCAGCTATCATTTTGTGAGAGTATATTTAAGCTGCCCTCCCACAGAACATCATCAATCACTGCTAGCTTGCGGTGGTGCTTTACGGTATAAAGCACCTTTACCCCCAGCTCCTGCATTGCCTGAATGCCGTCGGAAGCCTGCCTGACATATTCTCCGTCATGCTCGTCAGGGCATCGAGTGTTAACTGTAACTGCTATGCCCCTGCGCCGTAGTCCCTCAAAGACCGGTAGCAACTCATCAATGCGCCTTTTTGTGATGAACGGACTCTCAATATGGACACGTTGTTTCGCGTACCGTAAGTCGCTAGTAAAAGACTTGTAAAACGACTCGTTGTTGAAGAGACGAGAACTACATAGCCCTTGCGTGTCAGTTGTGCGTGAGAATAGCCTAAACATCGCTATTCTCCTCACTATCATCGTCCTCTTCTTTTTCGATGATATCTAAACTATCTACCCCTATCAAAGTTCTATAATCGTTCTTGATGCCCAGCCATACAAAAAGACTCGGCTTCGCCCGGGTCTTTTTGTATGCTTGAAGTGGGGGATTATAGAACGAGGTTCGGCGTATGTGAGCGCAGAGAACGGAGAAGCGACGAGGCGTAGCCGAGGGAAGCGCTATCCCTCATCCCCAGCCATACAAATAAAGTGCCGTAAGGTAGGCTCTATTTGTATGCTTGAGCAAAGCAGGACTCGAACGCAAATACATCACGTCATAACTGAACGCTCCATGCAGTATATAAAACACAAAAACCAGCAGTACGCTGGCTTTTTTATACTTCCCAAAACTTCACATCACAACCACGGCAGATTGAGCTGTCTCGCAAGATTCATCTCAAACTGCTAGTACTTATTATATCATACATTTTTTCTATGCAATCAAACTTTTAGATTTTGCCGTTGTGATTTATATAACATGAAATTTTACCTCTGTTAATCGTCAAAAAAACATGTGGTATAGTATGTTTTACGAGTAGCTTAAGCATAAAAAATGCGCCTTTTCGGCGCGACTACTTACTACTTACTACTTACTACTTACTACTTACTACTTACTACTTACTACTTACTACTTACTACTTACTACTTACTACTTACTACTTACTACTTACTACTTACTACTTACTACTTACTACTTACTACTTACTACTTACTACTTACTACTGCGGTGCTTCGTGGAACGGCACGTCGGCTAGCGTGGCACCGGCAGGCGGGGTGTCTGGCGCAGAGATGGGTTCCTGCTGCATATCTGGGCGCAAGATGCCATTTACTATTCGGTCTACGGTATCTTCGGTCATCATGGCCTTCACCGAATACCCAGAAATGCCCAGGTCGCGGAGGTCTTTGGGCGCCTCCGTTTCATTAAGATTAGAGATAACATATACTGGAATATTCTTTCCCCAGTCGGTTCCCCGCATGGTAGCAAGTAGCTGGCCACCAGATATATCAGGAATCATCAGGTCAAGCAGGACCAAGTCTGGAATTTCTTTTTGGATAAAATAGAGGCCAGTTATGCCATTGTAGGCCACAAAACAGGTATAGCCGAGTAGCTCTAGACGGGTTTTGTATATTTCTGCAAGCGCAGTGTTATCTTCGACAATGATGATTTTCTTGGAGTCGTTTGATGGATTCATATACTTGATTGTAGTACACCATTGCCCCATTTACTACTTTCATCAAAAAAATGTTGCCACCTGCTTGTTTTTGTCACGAAAGTTTACGTTATACTATTTACTATAGAGGAGATTTATATGGCAGATAGCGTAAAAACATGGGGACTCATTGGGCGCGGGAACATTGGTCGTGAGCTCGAACGGCAGATTGGGCAGCAGCATGTCGCGAGCCGGCTCGGTCTGGAGCAAAAACCGCGCATGATAGTAGAAGTAAACGGCATTACAGATGCTAGTGGCAAAATAGACAGTGCCACACAGTTTGCCGATGCAAACATTCCCGATGTTATGTTCCTAGCCATTCCTTCCGGCGGCGATGGCACGTTAGCCTACGGCTATGTATCGACTATCTTAGCAAAAGGCAAAATGGCGGTCACTGCTGAAAAGGGTGCGCTCTCGCATTTCTTCCGGGAGCTCAAAACGGCCTCTGTAGATTTCACCCGGTTTGGCATCACGACGACGGTGGGCGGCGGCACGCGTATGCTGCGTGTGGCCGAGCAGTACAATATAGACCAAGCAAATATAACTGAAATGCACGCCGTTCTAAACGGCACAATGACCGCCATCATGAGTGAGGTTGCCCCTGCCAATGGGAGTGATATTGCACTTGAAGCTGCGGTGGAGCATGCGGTGAAGGCCGGTTACGCTGAACCAGGCGCCGACTCGCCGCAAGCAGTTTTACGCGGCGAAGCCGAGGGCGACATACCAAAGAAAATGTCCATCATATTTAATACACTCGGGCTGGGCAATACCACCGTCACTCCCGAGATGCTGGCGTTTTCACTGTCCGACGAAGATATTAACGCTGCCGTTGGTGCTAGCGAGCCACACCGTTTCATTGCCTCGTTCTACCCTACCGGTAGCTCGGCAGACCCAGGAAAACGGCTCGGTGGGTTTGATGTCACAATCGACGGCTGGCGACTCGTTGCTGGCTTCCGCCCGCTCACGGCAAACCCGTTGTTTGCAAGTTTTGCGCCGCTTACCCAGGCCGGGAACGGATTGGTGGTTGGGCTCGGACCAAACAATAGTGACGGTGTTTACAGCGTGACGGGACCCGGTGCTGGTGTTGAACCAACCGTCAACGCCATGATTGACGATTACGTGCGACTCTCCCGCTTGGAGCAATCTGCATGATAGTAATGAAATTTGGCGGCACATCTGTCGGCAGCGCCGAGCGTATCAGCGATGTCGCACAGCTCGTGAAAGGCTACCAAAAAAGCCAGCCAGTGGTAGTGACCTCTGCCATGACGCAAATAACCAATCAGCTCGAGGAAATGGCGCGACTCGCCACCACCGGCAATAGGAAACGTGTAATTGCGAAAAAACTTGCTGCCGTAAAAGCCGTGCACGACACCGCCATCACCGGCCTACAGCTCGAACCAACCGCTGAGGCCGATTTACGCGAAATTATTGACAGCAAGATTGCTATTCTGGGAAATATTCTGAAAAGCGTGACGTCACTGGGCGAGCTCACCCCGCGGGGACGCGACCTTATTTTGTCATTTGGCGAGCGGCTTTCCATACACCTAGTTGCTGCCGCGCTGAACGCCCAGGGCGTACCGGCCGTCGCGGTAAATGCCACCGACTTTCTAGTGACAGACGATACATTCAATGACGCACAGCCGCTCCTGACCATTTCTAAGAAAAAAGCACAAAAATTACTCATGCCATTAGTCCAAAAAGGTACTGTGCCAGTAGTAACCGGCTTCATTGGCGCCACGCGTGACGGTGTAACCACCACACTCGGTCGCGGCGGCTCGGATTTTTCAGGAACAATCCTTGGCTACTGCCTTGACGCCGACGAAGTCTGGATATGGACCGATGTGAACGGTGTCATGACCAGTGACCCACGCGTTGTGCCGGCCGCGCGTACCATAGAGCGAATGTCGTACGAAGAAGCCTCGGAGCTTTCCTATTTTGGGGCCAAAGTTATTCACCCACGCACCATGATTCCCACGGCCGAGCTGGGTATACCTATTGTTATAAAAAACACCATGAACCCTGAGCACCCTGGTACGCAAATTACTCCTAATGGGGATGCGGCCGCCAAGGGCGCTAAAGCACTTACCCTCATGAAAGACCTTGCCATGATAACCATTCAGGGCAAAGGTATGCGCGGCGTTTTTGGCACCGCGTCGCGCGTGTTCGACACGATGGCTGCCGCAAAAGTCAACGTGCTATTCATATCGCAGGCATCGTCTGAAAACAATATCACCATAGTAGTAGAAAAGGCCGCTGGTCAGGTGGCTACCCGGGTGTTGCGACAAGCTTTTGCCAGTGAAGTACGTGCGAAGCGGATTGATTTTGTTGAGTACCATGGTGGCGTCTCACTCATAGCGGTGGTCGGCACGGGCATGCGCCAGCACGTTGGTATGGCGGGCAAAATATTCACCGCACTTGGCAATGGCAATGTTAATGTAATTGCCATTGCCCAAGGTTCCTCGGAGCTAAATATTACCATCGTGGTCGAAAGTACCGAAGATGCAAAAGCATTGCAGTGCATCCACGATGCGCTGTACAACACGAAAGGAAAAAAGTGATGAACACATACAAGGCTGCCGTACTCGGCGCCACCGGCATGGTCGGGCAGCGTTTTATTGCACTGCTTGAAAACCACCCGTGGTTTACGGTGACTACCGTTGCCGCCTCACCCCGTTCTGCCGGAAAATCGTATGCCGATGCCGTAGCGGGCAGATGGGCTATGCCCACGGATATCCCGACGGCCATTGCAAATCTAACCGTGCTTTCGGTGGAAGACGACCTGCAGACAATTGCGGCCAGCGTTGACGTTGCCTTTTGCGCCCTCGACATGGAAAAAGAAGACATCCGCCGTTTAGAAGAAGCTTATGCTAGCGCGGGAGTTGCCGTTATATCAAACAACTCCGCCCACCGATGGACGCCCGATGTGCCAATGATAATGCCGGAGGTTAATTTTGATCATGTAGCACTAGTGGATGCCCAGCGTAAAAACCGCGGGTGGACCACCGGACTCATTGCTGTCAAGCCAAACTGCTCTATTCAGTCATATGTGTCCGTTCTAACGGCGCTGAAAGAATTTGAGCCTGTCAGCGTAGATGTCACCAGCCTGCAGGCTATATCTGGTGCCGGTAAAACGTTTGAAACCTGGCCAGAGATGGTTGACAATGTCATCCCCTTCATTGGCGGCGAAGAAGAAAAGAGTGAAAAAGAGCCAACCAAAATTTGGGGCGAAGCAAAAGATGGTACAGTCATACCCGCCACAAGCCCGACCATCACTGCTACCTGTATTCGTGTTCCCGTAACTGACGGCCACATGGCTTCACTTCGGGTTTCATTCCAGAAAGCCCCTACTCGGGAGGCTATTATCTCGGCAGTTGCTGCGTTTGGAAATCCGCTGCAAGAGCTCGACCTACCGTCAGCTCCATCGCAGCTTATTCAGTACTTTGAGGAAGATAATCGGCCACAGACTGGCTTAGACCGTGACTACGCAAACGGCATGGGCGTAAGCATGGGACGTTTGCGCCAGCTTGGTGAGCACGAGTGGACATTCATAACCCTCGCACACAACACCGTCCGCGGTGCCGCAGGCGGCGCCATTCTCATGGCCGAACTCCTCGCCGCGAAAGGTTACATTATAGGAGGGGCTAACCCCTCCGCTTCATAACCGAAATAAATTCGGGTATTCGGTTTATTCTACCGCTGATTAATGTGGGTATTTCGTATCAGCGTCCGGGTAAGTTACACTGGAGCAGTATGTGGTATACATCAACTGTTCAGCATGGTGATGAGTACGGTCGGACGCTGGGGTTTCCGACGGCGAATCTTGATGCGGCAGTATTAGTGCATGTAGAAAAAGAAGGCGTGTACGCCTGCCAGGTTCGTCTGGGAAAGCAATTTTACAGAGGTGCACTTTACCTGGGACCCCGAGTTGTCCTGCGCGAAACCAAGCGTGTTCTAGAAATTCATATCCTCGACTTTACTCAGGAAATTTACGGCGAAACGCTCTCATTTCAGCTCGGTCCTTTCATCCGCCCCCCCATGGACTTCGATAATACCGATGAGCTTAAAGCGCAGTTTTCCAGAGATGTGGCAGCTGTACGCTCGGATGGTGGACGTTAGACGTTGGTGCGGCCGCAGGCCGCCAGGAATCATCCAGCCCGCTGGCGGGATACAACTAGAACGAGCATGTGTAGTCACCTGGCTGTCATGTTGTCAGGCTTTGCATAGCTACCGACAGGCGGCAAAGCTTGTTAGAACGGAAGGAATGACTGCCGGTGGCAGTCTGAGTGGAGTGAGTTGTTTTGTCGGTTGCAAAACTGACAACCTGACACCGAGAGACGCAGCCTTGCTCTGGCTTTTTTGGCCAGCTTTTTTGCCACCAAAAAAGATGGTCGTGGCGCGCGGACGAGACCGTGCATATCAGTGGGAGGGCGTGGAGACACTGCGAGGTGCGGTAGACGCACTGACGCCGATGGAGGGGTATGGATGCTGAAACTAGTTCAGCATGACGGGACTGAAAAAGCGCATGGATTCCCGCTTGCGCGGGAATGACAAGGCTTTTGTTGGTGGCAAGGCATGAATTACCGCTGGAGTTTACCCTCGACTTGGGTTGTGGGGCGGGAATGACAGGCGGGGGGATGGGAATGAAAAGACTGGGGAGATATTCTTCACTTTATTCAGGGTGACAAAGCCATGAGTGCTATAGTGTAAGCATGGTAGACGCACTTGACCCAACAAATACGGCTTCTTGGCAAAAACTTCAGGAACATAAAGACAATTTTTCCCAAACCCTTCGCGACCTTTTTGCGGGAGACCCAGAGCGCGGTCAGCGCCTAGCAAAGCAAGTAGGCGATGTATACCTCGACTATTCAAAGAATATTGTTACCGATGAAACCCTCCAACTCCTTTTCGGCTTGGCGCAGGAGTGTCAGGTCGAAAGCCTTCGCGATGCCATGTTTGCCGGCGAAAAAATCAACACTACCGAAAACCGCGCTGTGCTACACACCGCCCTGCGCAATCTATCTGACCGTCCCATCGAGCTCGACGGCGAAGATGTTATGCCAAACGTACGAGAAGAACTACGCCACATGCGGGAATTTAGCGTGGCGGTGCGGGGCGGCGAATGGAAGGGCTTTACGGGCCAGCCCATCAAACACGTCATTAATATTGGGATTGGCGGTTCCGACCTTGGCCCTGTCATGGTCACCGAAGCACTAAAGTTTTATAGCAAACGCGACCTACAGGTACACTTTGTATCGAACATAGATGGCACACATATTGCTGAAACACTTGGTAGACTTAACCCCGAAGAAACCCTCTTTATCATTGCCAGCAAGACCTTCACTACCGACGAAACCATGACCAATGCCACCACAGCCAAACAGTGGCTACTGGCGGTACTGCATGACGAAGCGGCGGTGGCAAGGCATTTCGTCGCGCTCAGCACCAACACGGAAGCCGTCCAGACCTTCGGGATTGACCCGGCAAATATGTTCCAGTTTTGGGACTGGGTCGGCGGGCGCTACAGCCTGACGAGCGCAATCGGCCTCAGCATCATGCTCGCAATTGGCCCCGAAAACTTCGACGAGATGCTGCACGGTTTTTACGACATGGATGAGCATTTTCGCACTGCCCCGCTTGAAGAAAACCTTCCTGCCATTATGGCCCTCATAGGCCTCTGGAACACAACTTTCTTAGGGGCTGAAACCGAGGCAATCCTCCCATACGACCAGTACCTTCACCGCTTTCCCGCCTACTTCCAGCAAGGCAACATGGAAAGTAACGGCAAGCGCGTTCGGCGCGATGGCAGCACCACCACCTACCACACCGGCCCGATTATATGGGGCGAACCGGGCACGAATGGCCAGCACGCGTTTTACCAGCTCATCCACCAAGGAACCCGGCTTATCCCATGTGACTTCATTGGGTTTGCACGTTCACTCAATGACCCCGATGAACAGGGCACACACCAGCGCAAACTCGTGGCAAATATGCTGGCACAAAGCCAAGCCCTTGCGTTTGGCAAAACGGCCGATGAAGTCTGCGCCGAAGGGGCCACCGAAGAACTCATACCGCACAAAACATTCCCCGGTAACCGGCCATCGAACACCCTGCTCCTAGCGAAGCTCACTCCTTACGCCCTTGGTCAACTCATCGCTCTCTATGAGCACAAAATTTTCGTTCAAGGCGCAATATGGGGTATAGACAGTTTCGACCAATGGGGTGTTGAGCTCGGTAAAGTTCTCGCCAAAAATCTCTATGAAGATACATCTGGCAAGACGACGGGCTCATATGATTCATCGACAACCCAGCTGCTGCAACTGTGGCGTAACATGCAATAACCTACCCAGTGAGAACTTGGTCCAGGGGAACATCATGAGGTTCGTGGGGCAGATTTTGTAACTCTGCCCAGGCATAAGCGAGGCCTATTTTGTGCGCCTGAGGCTGCATTTTCAACCAGCGGTCATACCAGCCGCCGCCCATTCCCAGACGAAACCCGCCTCTGTCAAAACCAAGCACCGGGACGAAAATAACGTCGTATAAACCCTCGGGAAATGGTGCATCGAGCGCGCCCTCACCAACCGTCACGCAAATGTCGGGGTAAGCTACCGCCAGCCAGTCGATGATAGGCTGCGTGTCTATTTCGCCAAGCGCTGGGAGTGAGCGGTACATATGTACACTATGAACCTGCTGCCAGTTAGCAGCCTTTCGCACCTGGCGCGCAATCTTCAGACTGTCTTCGGAAATAACCTCCTTAGTAAGCGCCTTTCTTTGTGCCAAAAGTTTCTTGCGAATTTTAGCTTTTTCCTCCTGCATAGCACCATTGTCCCACCTACACCTTAAAAAGAAAAACCCCAAGGTTTCATGGGGTTTTCTCGTTTGAAAGTGGGAGTTCTAGCTTTCGACTTCTACCACTTCAGCGTCTGCGGCCGCACGAGCAACTGCCTCACAGCCACGAACCGCACCGTCTTTGGTAGTGTATTCTTCGCCAGTTGCGACAACTTCACCATTACCGGCCTTCAGGCGCCAGCGCCAGCCACTTTTACTCTCATAAACTTCAAACTTTGCCATACTAACCTCCCTCTTACCTTGTGTTTCCATAATGCGCTTTTCGGCAAAAAATAACAAGTCTTCGCTATACTGTATGTATGCCCTTCTTCACCGCAATTAGTCGAACGACGTACCGAAACATTGTTAAGCCTATACTGTTCAAATCCAGCCCCGACGATGTCCATGCCAGGCTACTGCGCATGAGCAGGCTCCGGCAAAAATACCCATTCACGGATAGTCTTGCTTCAAAACTATTGAGCTACCAGAACAGTGCGGCTCTCAGTCAGAGCGTAAACGGAATTCACTTTCCCAATCCGGTAGGACTTGCAGCTGGTTTCGATAAAAATATTGAACTTGCACCCACCATGAAAGCAGTGGGGTTTGGGTTTATGACCGGTGGTTCGGTGACGTTTCACGAATACAACGGCAATCCTCGACCATGGTTTTACCGCCTACCAAACCAAAAGTCACTGGTTGTAAATGTTGGCCTAGCAAACGAAGGCACCCAAGCCGTTATGGAAAGGCTGCGGACGTATAGAGCATCTCAATTTGAACAGTTTCCACTCGTGGTATCAGTGGCAAAAACAAATAGCCCCGAAGCGTGTGATGACCCGAGTGCCATAGCGGACTACATTGGCAGCCTGAGCCTGCTGCAAAACCAACCGCAGGTGAGCGCCATAGAAATAAATATATCGTGCCCGAATGCGTACGGCGGTGAGCCCTTCACTGACCCATTGCGGCTTGGGCAACTGCTTGTAGCCGTAGATGCCCTAAACATCGTCAAGCCAGTTTGGGTAAAGATGCCAATTGACCTTGCCTGGCCTGAGTTCAATGCGCTGCTTCAGGTAATTATCAGCCACCGAGTACAGGGCATCACCATAGGTAACCTGCAGAAGAATCGAGGTGAAATACCGCCCCAAGATTTGCCAAATGAAGTAAAAGGGAACCTGAGCGGCCTCCCCACACAAGCACCCAGCAACGAACTAATACGCCTTACCTACGCAAATTATGCTGGTCGACTAACTATCGTAGGAGTCGGTGGTGTGTTTAGCGCTCAAGACGCCTACCGCAAAATTTGCCTCGGCGCAAACCTAGTAGAACTTATTACCGGCATGATTTATGAAGGCCCGCAGCAAATTGGTCAAATCAACCGTGAGCTTGTAGAACTACTAAAACGCGATAATTTCGCGAATATTAGCGAGGCAGTTGGCTCCGCTCATAAGACCCCACAAAATTAGGCTACACGTACTTGCATATACTAAGAGCCCCGGGTTGCCGAGGCTCTTCACATTTTCTTGCTGGTATGTATCATATGCATACTGTGTGCGCTTAGAGCGCAAACCCCGCAATACGATGTGCCCGCCTGCGGCGCTGCCACTTCGCTTCAAAGCGTCGTATGACCGCCTGAAGCTCGGCTTCGCTGCGAGGTTGCAAGTTAAATGTTTGTGTAAATATGGTGTTCATACGCATTCCTCCCGTATGATACTCATATACTACCCTGAGTATCGGCTGACGGCAGTAATACAATTCACATATTTGGTGTGATAAATAATACAACTACGCTAGGTTGTTAGAAAAACCTACGATTGTCCGCCCTTACGACCAGCCTCGCGGGCTCGTTCTGGGTTGTTTTTAAAATTACCGGGGCTAACTGCACCGCCAATCTTGCCAGCAGCCGATGCTCGTTCTGGGTTATTCTTGAAGTTACCAGAACTGATTTTACCGCCTTTTCGACCAGCGCGAGCATGCCCCGCTGAATCACCATGCCACCCTTTGCCTGGTTTCTGTGCCATACTAAACACTCCTCGCCTATACATAGTATAGTACTCTCACTAACCGCAGCTTAACTATGAAAAATCTTACAGTTAGCACCTTCATGAAATTTGTGTGCAAACAAACAACTTTGCGCAAAAAGTCACATACCCATGCAATTCTTAGCCTGTTGAACTTAAGGGCGTTTACACTCTTGGCCAAACAACTTTACCTAAAATATCCTCGAGTCGCACAAGCCCAAAGTGACGGCTATCGGTACTTTGCGAAGGGTTATCGCCCCGCACATCATACTTCTTGCCCTCAACTGTTCTAATACGTTTTATTTTTTCTTTCCCATTGTGCAGAATTACCACCACTTCCTCAGGGAAATACCTTGTTTTTCGTAAAACTACAACAACTTGGTCGGGGTCAAGCACCGGCCACATACTCTTACCGACCACCCGCCTGATAAGGAATATTTTTGAGCGTTTTCTTGCCTCTTGACTCATGTCTCTTGATTCTACTTTTTGGTCTCCCAAAAGATTTTTGCAATATCGTCTATCATGGCAAGGAGCTTATCTGCCTCGGCCACGTCGAGATGGTGCTTGCACTCGCCAGCTTGCTTTGTTGCCAGCCAGAATTTCTCATGCAAATCTGGGTATTTTTCAAGGTGTGGTGACTTAAAGTAATCAGTCCATAGCACCCACAGGTGGTGCTTCACTAACTCAGCCCGCTCCTCTATAAGTATGACTGCGCGCATTTTGTTGTGCTCGTCTAGACCCTCGTACTTCTGCATCATGGCCTTTACGCTCTCGGCCTCTATCCGCGCCTGCGCCGGGTCGTACACCCCACACGGCAAATCACAATGCGCATACACCGGTTTAATTCGAAATAACTTCATAAAAAGCCTCCTAGTACGATAAGTATACCCCGGCGCGTCTAATTTGACGAATTGCGCCATTTGGCGATTTCGGCGTGGTGGCCGGATAGTAGGACATCGGGTACGTTCATATCCTTGAACACTTCTGGGCGAGTGTACTGTGGGTATTCTATGCTTTCGTCGTCATCCTGAAATGACTCGTTTTCAGCACTGGTTTCACCCCCGAGCACGCCAGGTAACAAGCGCACAACGCTGTCTATGATAGTCATTGCCGGCAGCTCGCCACCGGTCAGCACATAGTTACCCACGCAAAATTGTTCGTCAACCCATTTCGTGACACGCTCGTCATAGCCTTCGTAGCGCGGACAGATAATGATGAGACCTTGTTCTTCGGCGGCGAGTCGCTTGGCATCTGACTGTTTGTATAGCTTCCCTCGCGGGGTTGGCAGCAAGACTTTTGCCCTTTGCCCTTTGCCCTTTGCCCTGCTTTGTGCATGTTCTATGGCGGCCACCAGTGGCTCCACCATAAGAAGCATGCCATCGCCGCCGCCATAGGGAGTGTCGTCTACCTGCTGTCGTGGGCCGAGCCCAAACTCACGCAGGTTTATAAACTCGTACTCTACAATACCCCTGTCAGCCGCTTTCCAGAGCATGCTACTACCAAGCACACCGGTAAACATTTCGGGAAAAAGCGTAATGACTTGAATCTTCATTCGTTATAGTATAAACCAAAATAACCTCTGTTGAAACAGAGGTTATTCAGCCACATAAGGCCCCAACACGGTTTAGCGTGTCGCTCGCATGGGCAACGTACATGTTTTTGTTTTATCAGTTTGTCTTTTAAAAAGACTCTTACTACCCTAGCACAACACCGTAGAAAACACAAGGGGGATAGAGTGCTAGAGCTCAGGTTGCAGAGCTTAGATCTCAGATGCGGCCGCCGGCCGCTAGTACATTATCGCGAAGCGATATAGCTAGAAATGGCCATGCGCAACCTCATGGCTCAGATGATGTCAGGTTCTACAACTTCCGACAGGCGGCACGAGTTGTTTGAGGAAGACAGGTATTGCCGGTGGCAATACCTGTCTGACGAGTTCTCATGTCGGTTGTAGAACTGACAGCTTCTGACCAAGAGGTGGAGCCTTTGGTCGAGACTTTTTGCCTACTTTTTCTTCGGCAGAAAAAGTAGGTCGGCTACAGGACGAAACCAGCATGTGTTTTGAAGAAAATGACCCCGGTCGGTCTGGCAGTCCGGGAACTACCGGTGACAGTAAGGAACGTAGTGAGACTGTGGGGTTTATGGAAAGCACAGACACCTGAGAAAGCCATGAATCCTGAAACGACGAGTTCAGGATGACTGAGTGGCTAGATATCGAGGTCGTCGAGGTCGGCTAACTCTGCGCGAGTTCGAGCAACGGTGTCGCTTTCTTTCTTTTCGGCTGGCACATCAAAGGCATCGTCGTCATCGTCACTCGCCACTGCAGCGGAAGATGCCTGGGCTGTATCGTCGCTGGCGCTGTCACTGCTGGCAACTGACTGTGAGTCATCCCGGACGGGGCGGTCATCGCGTTCTGGGCGAGGCAGCGGATTACCATTTTCATCCAAACGGTCAACGTCGACAATTTTTAGGTTGTATCGGGCTTCTTGCTTCGTGCCGAGCGCACGCAAGAGCGTGCGAATACTCTGAGCGGTTGCGCCACGCTTACCAATCACCCGCCCAAGGTCTTCTGCGTCCACCGTGAGCTCGAGTAGTACGCCCTTTTCGTCTACGCTGCGCTTTATGCTGACTGCCTCTGGCTTACCTACGAGTGATTTGACGACGTACTCGACAAATTGTTCATCTATAGTTGCTGACATGTTCTGCCTCCTCTGGCTTTATCTGGTACCTGTAATTATAGCGTATATGCCCCCAAATGCGAATAATGCCAAAGCTTCCACCAGCCCGGACAAACAAAAAGTGCCCCAGTGGGGCACTTTTAACTACATTATATCTTCTTTTACTCGGCAGCTGCTCCAGTGGTTTCTGCCTCTGGTGAAGCCTCCGCTGCCTCTGCAGGTTCTTCTGCGGGAGCTTCCTCTGCTGCAGGTTCTTCTTTTGGTTCTTCTGGGCGGTTGCGGCGTAGTTTCTCTGGGTTACGGAGCTTGCCTTCTTGTTTTGCCGGAAGCTTTACCCATGATGGTAGCTTCACCCCTTCTTTTTTGAGAATAAGCGCCACGCGGTCGCTTGGCTGTGCACCGTGGTCGAGGTAGTGCTGCGCCCGCTCTTTGTCGAGGTTAAGTGTTTTTGTATGTGGGTCGTATGTGCCTACTTGGGCGACAATCTTGCCACTCGTGGGGGTCCGGCGACTGTCCTGAACGACGACGCGGAATTGTGCATGACCTTTGCGGCCAGTGCGTTGCAAACGAATAACTAACATCGTTTTACGAATCCTTCCCTTAAAATTTTATACTCAAACTATTTTACAGCTTCCCACCTCTGTTGTCAAACATCCCGTCAAAACCTTTGATATAAAAATGCAGGAATATGATTTGCGCTATCGACAATTAACGTCATCGAACGTAACTGTTGTAGGGTCCGGCATCCCGGCAATTGCTAGTTCCGGCCTCAATAAGCCTTCGCGAGCACCTAATCGTTCCAAAAAACCGTCCTGAACTCCTGGTATGCGATCTAATGCGTTAAGTATCGCAGCAGTTCCAGCAGCCGAAGAAACTGATATGAATCTGATATCTTCTCCTTCTTCAGGCACAGGAGGCTTAATTACTACATCGTCTCCAAGTGAATCTGAAAGCCTTTCGGCGATCTTTTCATAACCCGTTCTATCCATAATTACTCCGTCAATCTCTAATATTTTTATATTACATTAATTTTGTATATATGTCAAACATACTTTTTCAATGCTGTAGTGGCGGCAGAGACCTGGGCGGCTTGTTTGCTGGGGCCACTGCCTTTGCCGATGAGTTTGTCGTCTACATAGACACCTACGGTAAACTCTTTTTCGTGGTCGGGGCCTTCCTCGCTGAGCACGCGGTACGACGGTGTCGCCCCTACCTGCCCCTGTACAATCTCTTGCAGGCGCGATTTCGGGTCCATCCAGGAGCCAGTTTTCAAGATGTCATCGAACGTACTGAGAATGTTTTCGGTTATAAAGACCTTGCAGGCATCGTAGCCGCGCTCTAGGTACAGCGCGCCGATGATAGCTTCGAACGCATTTGCCAGTATCTGCGCCCGCGCCCGTTCTGTGCCATTCTTTTCGCCGCGGCTCAAGCGCAGTAGCGACTCAACACCAAGGCGTGCTCCAGCCGCACTAATACTTTCCGTGCGCACCAGCGAACTCCGCCAGTTGGTCAAAATTCCCTCTGGGTCTGGGTAGTTGGTGTAGAGAAATTCTGTGACTACCAGCTCAAGCACAGCATCACCCAGAAACTCCAGGCGTTCATTGTGTTCGCTGGCCGATTTTTTGTGTTCGTTTAGGTACGAACGGTGCGTAAACGCCGTTATAAGTACCTCTAGCCGCGTAAACGCGCCGCCCAAATACTTCTTGGCAAAATCTTGATACTGTGTCGTGTCCATAATGCGTGAGTTGTTAGTAGTTCGTAGTTAGCCCTTAGGGAAATCCCTAAATACCAAATACTAACTGCTAAATACTAGTTTGCTCTCCTTTCCCTTACTTTTTTCATACCAGCCAGCATAAGCTTGCCGATGTCCTCATAGGCAATTGCATCCACCGCTTCGGTGGCGGGCAGCCATTGAATATCACTCAGCCAATCTTCTGGGTGCAGGCGGTTTGTATTACCGAGCCCTTCCACCAAGTAGATGTGCATAGTCATAAGCACGAGTGTGTGGTTCCGCCTATAGCGAAAATTCACTTTTCCTAACCACTGCATAACCCGCATTTCTTGCAGGCCAGTTTCCTCACGAATCTCGCGTTCGGCGGTCGCTTTTGGCTCTTCGCCTTCTTCTACGTGACCTTTGGGGATAGTCCATCGGTTTTTTGCATCTTTAATAAGCAGTATTTCTACGCCACTCGTCTTTTCGTTGTGCCTAAATACTATGCCGCCAGATGTTGTTTCGCGCACCACCTCTTCTATAACGGGGCGGCGCGTTACAAACTTGCGAAAGCCCTCAATGGGTTTTTTTATGCCCTCCATAGCAGCGAGTCGTTTGCGCTTTGCTTCACCCATGGCTTAAGCCGCCTTCTTTGTAGGTTTTTTTGCTGTGGGTGATTTCTTTGCCGACTTTGCGGCCGTTTTCGTCTGGGATGAAGCCTTCTCCTCTGTGGGTTTTACTTCATTTGCGCCAGACTTGTTTTTCAGGGCCGTACCCAGTACGCCGTTAATAAACTTGCTACTATTGTCTCCACCAAAGGCCTTGGCGAGTTCAACGGCTTCATTTATAACCACTTTTGGCGGGACGTCTGGCTCGTGGTGCAGTTCGTACAGTCCCATACGCAAGACCACTCTGTCCATACGAGCAATTTGTTCTAGTGGCCACTCTGGCGCAAGCGGCCGGAGTTCGTCGTCGAGTTCTTTTTCGTACTTCTCGACACCTTTTACCAGTTCTTCTATGAAAAATACGTCGTCTACCGTAGATTCGTACCGTGCAATATTGCGTTTTAGCACTAAGCCGAGGTCAAAGGTTGTGTCGCCTGCTTCGCGGCGAAAATCTAGCTCATAGAGCGTTTGCAGCGCAACGATACGACCGAGGTGGCGGTTTGAAGCCATATGCTCGCTCCTTTAGTAATTACTTAGTAGCGGCCAGCTTCTTACCGCTTTCGCGGCGGGTCGTGTAGGCTTTTACTGGCGATTTTTTATTGACAGCTCGGGCGAGCTTAACTATGAGGTGGCTGCGACGCGCACCGGTAGCTCGGGGGCTGGTTCGTTTCTTTGGTTTACCCATAGATGTGCTAACTCCTTCTCGAAGTTTGTAGTTATTATTTGACCGTATTATACAGCAAATAGATAAACGTCTCAAGTACGAATTGACAAAAACTATACTTTTATGATATAATGCTATTTATGAAAAAAACTAAAGCTTATGAAAGTCCGGCTGCACTTCTTGCAGGAATTATCGATGGATTGACCGCCTCACAGCTTCGACATTCAAGTGCGGCCGGACGTGAACTTAGTATATTGCAAAGCACTGGAGTTAATGGCTTTGGTGGCAGACTACAACCCTTGTCACAAGAGAGCGCTGATGTCTTAGCCAGTGTAATACCTGCGAGTGAGCTGGAAACACGACGACAAAGACGAGCGAACGATGATGTTGTTGCGGTTGCAGTCGGTGCGGGGGTTATAAGAGCTATTCATGGGAGCTCAGCACCAGAAGCAGTTGATACATCATTTTTACAACACGCAGAGTCCGCACTAGACGTGGAGAATACACTACTTTCTAACCGTCCAGAGACTCATGAACCTTTCGACGCATCCGACGCATGTATTGTTGATACAGGGAGTCGTTCGCCACGTGTGCCAGTTGATGCCGACAAAGTACGTGGGGGGCTTTTCCTCCAAGGGCTTTTAGACCAAGGCTTCCGCCGAGGGTAGAACTTCAGATTATCTCACAACAAAACTAATAAGTTTTTTGGGGACGTAGATGATTTTTATGATTTCTTTGTCCTCAAGGTAGCCAGCGACTTTTTCGTCTCGTTTGGCGGTTTCTACAGAGGTGGCTTCATCGGCATTTGCCGCAACCTCTACGGTGCCGCGTAGTTTGCCATTTACCTGCACAGCTAGCGTAACGGTATCTTTTACCAAATACTGCTCGTCAAGTACGGGCCAGCTACCCCGCTGCACACTTGTGGTCCGCCCAAGGTCATGCCAGAGCTCGTCGGCAATATGCGGGGCAAAGGGCGCTACGAGCGCAACTAAGCTTTTGAGCGCAAAATTCCATGCATTCTGGTTCGCGAAGCCGTCTTTGGCTTTGAGCGCGTAAAGCGTATTCGTAACTTCCATCATGGCGGCAATTGCAGTGTTGTAGCGCTGCGCCTCTAGGTCGGCCGTCACCTTTTGGATAGCCTGATGAATGGCGCGCAAAACGGCCAATGACTGGGGTGTGCGGCTTTGGGTATCGGGCTTTGTTTGAACAGCAGGCGAACTTTGCTCTTTGCCCTCTGCGCTTTGCTCTAGGTATTCCTGCACAAGATTCCACACGCGGTTTAAAAAGCGGTAGGTTCCTGGCACACCCTGTGGGTCCCAGCGTACCCAGAGGTCAAGCGGCGCGGCAAACATGAGATACGTGCGCAGCGCGTCGGCACCGTAGCCCTGAGCAATAATTTCGAGCGGGTCAACACCGTTACCTTTGCTTTTACTAAACATGGTGCCGTCACTGGCTGTAACCTTACCGTTGAACAGAAAGCGTTTGAACGGTTCTGGGTCGGCCAGCATGCCGAGTTTATGGAAAAAGCGGGCAATAAAACGCACATATATGAGGTGTGCCGTGGCGTGGTCGCCACCGTTGTAAAAGTCTATGGGCATCCATTTGTTGGCCAATGCAGAGTCGAATGGCGCGTTACTATTTGCGGGGTCAAAATAGCGCAGCTCATACCAGCTACTGCAAATGTAGGTGTCGAGCGTGTCTGTTTCGCGCTCGGCCGGGCCGCCGCATTTGGGGCACGATGTGTTGAGCCATTCGCTAGCGCGGGCAAGCGCACTGCGGCCATCGCCACTCGGCGCAAAATCTTCCAGCTCGGGTAGTACAACCGGCAGCTCACTCTCTGGCACTGGTACAATGCCATCCACCGGACAATGCACAATGGGTATAGGCGCACCCCAGTACCGCTGCCGACTCACAGACCAATCACGGATTTTATACTGTGTTACCGCTTCTCCGGCTCCCTTCGCCACAAGTGCATCGAGCATTGCTTGACGGCCAACCTCAAAATCCATGCCATCGAATTCGCCAGAGTTAGCCAAGAAGTATTTTTTGCGATTTGGCTTAATCTCGTCTGTATAAGAGATAAATTCCTGTTGTTTTGTTGTATAGATAATGGGGAGACCAAATTTCTTCGCAAACTCATTATCTCGCTCGTCTTCGCCTGGTACACCCATAACGGCACCAGTTCCATAGCCCATAAGCACATAGTCAGCGGTCCAGATAGGAATCTTTGCTCCATTTAGAGGATTTATCGCATACAGACCTTCGATAGGTACGCCAGATTTGGTCTTATCTGCCAAACGCTCAAGTTCGGACTTGCGATTGACTCCCGCAATGTATTCCTCTATGTCCACTGCGTTATCTGCAAGCTGTCCGTAATGTGCTACCAGTGGGTGCTCCGGTGCCAGTACCATAAATGTAGTGCCAAATATCGTATCATGAGCCGTTGTGAATACCTCGACAAACTCATCTTTGGCCCCATGGCCCTCTACCACAAACCGGACGTTCGCGCCTTCGCTTTTACCTATCCAGTTTACCTGGGCGGTTTTGACCACGTCTGACCAGTCGAGGTCGTGGGTGGCCTGAAGCAGTTCATCGGCATAGTCGGTTATGCGGAAAAACCACTGTTTTACTTCGCGTTTTTGCACATCTGGGTCATCGGCTGCGTCGTGCCGCCAGCATTTGCCGTCCAAGACCTGTTCGTTTGCCAGCACCGTTTGGCACCTGGTGCACCACCACTGCATGCGAGCATCTTGGTACGCCATGCCCTGCTCGTACATCTTCCAGAAAATCCACTGCGTCCAGCGGTAATATTCCGGCAGGTGCGTGTTGATTTCTTTGCTCCAGTCGTTACTCCAGCCCATGGCTTTGTACTGGGTGTGGTAGCTTGGGATAATCTTCGCCATACTCTGCTGCGGCGACACACCAGCTTTAATGGCATAGTTTTCGGCAGGAAGGCCAAATGCATCCCAACCTACGGGGTGGTAGCTTTCAAAGCCCTGCTGGCGCTTGAACCGGGCCATGACGTCGCTGATGGTGTAGTTCATGGCATGGCCAATGTGTATACCCGCCCCGCTGGGGTAGTTGAACATGCTCATTGCGATGTATTTGGGCTTCGTGGAGTTTAGGTCGGCTTTGTAGACCTGCTCTTTGTCCCACTCACTTTGCCACTTTGGTTCGATTTCTTTCGGATTGTAGCGTTTCATAGACCTCTAGTATATCAGGGGTGGGTCAATTTCGCACCTTCTCGAGGGCGCTTAGAACTGTTTTAGGAAATTCGTAGTGAATGTGGTGGTGTGCGTGGCCTTTTCTGCGTGTCGAGCAAGCGCAAACGTAATCAGTTTTTCTACCAGCTCAACCCGACTAACGCCGGCCTGCTGCCAGTTGTGAGCATAGAGACTGCCAGGGAGCGGATTTACTTCGTTGAAATAGACTTTTTTAGCCTTGGTATCGACTAGCATATCGACACGGGCAATACCGTCGCAGCCAAGTGCTCGGTACACCCCTAGGCCTGTTTGTACAGCAGCGTCGAACAAGTCTTTTGGCAGGTTTGCAGGAATGTGGCTATAGCCCTGCGAGCCTTTTACGCTGGGCTTCCCGCCAGCTTTCGTGCCAAGTTTGCCGCCTTTTTTGCCACCGTGCATATACTTGCGCTCAAAATCAAAGAAATCTTCGTTGCGAGTGAGCGGCTGTTCAAGCACAGCAGGCTGCGGATTGGCATGCGGCCCCATAATGGGTAGCGTCACCTCAACCAAGTTGGGCACCGCTTCTTCGACAATGACTGTTGGGTCATAGTGCGCCGCAACCTCGAGCGCATTTGTCAGTTCTTTTTCATTCTTGACCCGGCTGACGCCAATGCTCGAACCAAGATGCGCTGGCTTCACAAACAATGGATAATGGAGTCCTTTGCACATGGTCTTCGTGGCAGCAGGATTTTTCGTAATGAGCACCGAGTCGGTATATATGCCCCTAGGGGTCAATATGCCCTCGGCGCTTGCAACCTTTTTGGCAAGCACTTTATCCATGGCAACCGCACTGGCCGCCACACCGCAACCAACATATGGTATGCCTGCAAGCTCAAACATCCCCATAAGTTCGCCGTCTTCGCCATGGGTACCGTGCATGGCGGGAAATGCAATGTCGACGGTAATTTCTTTGCGTTTCCCGAAACCGCTCGGGATGAGCAGTTTCATCCCATTGCCACAAATTACCCCTGTAGATTTCACCCGGGATAGTTTGTCCTGTACGGCTCCGTTCTGGTAGGTAGCTATATCTTTTAACTTTTCATGCACATACCAGCGCCCGTCTTTGGCGATATAAACTGGAATGACCGTATAGTTTTTAGCCAACTCCAGCGGCGCAATTACGCTTGTGAGGGCGGTAATAATAGATACATCGTGTTCGGCCGATTGGCCTCCGAAAAAGACTGCGACTGTTTTCATGATACTAGTATACCCTCCTATGCGTAGTTATCTGGCCAATCATTTTGCATAAGGACAAGGTCGCCCTTGGCCGTAAAGCTTGAAAGGTTCTGGTAAAAGCTAAGTGGGTCGGTTTCTATACGCACCTCACCGGCGAAGTCGGTGTCGCTCAATCCGGCCGCGATGTACTGGGTTACCGAATTTTTCATCAGCACAACTACGTCTGGCTCGGCCATTGCTATCGTACGGCCAAGAGCGCGGTGGATAGACGGCGAATCTTTACCCTGGTCTACAAGCCCAGGAGTTACGTATATTTTGCGCTTTGCCGGAAGTAGCTTCAGCAGCTCAGTTCCCGCCCGCACGCCCTCTAGATTACCGTTGTAGGTGTCGTCGATAATGGTCGCTCCGCCAAGCGAGTATGGTTGCATGCGGTGCTCAAATGGCTTCGTCTTCGCTATACCGCGTACGACCTGTTTTTCACTGAGACCGAGCTGCAAGGCAAACGCAGCAACAAACGCAAGCGGCCCAACCATATGCAAACCAACTAAACCGCTTTTCAGCTTTAGGCGTTTTTTGCCTTTCACCAGCTCAAACGACGTTCCTTCTAGGTTTGTCGTTGGCTTTTGGATACGCCAGCCCAGTGTGGTACTGCGGCTATAGATACGAAATTCTGGCCGCAGAAAACTATGGACTGCGTCTGAGTCAGCATTGACATATAGCTGCTCACTCGGCACAAAGCTGGCCAGTGAAAATATATCGTCTGCGGCCGCCTCAAGGGTTTTGTACTGGTCCAGGTGTGCCGGTGCGACCCCCGTTATGATAGCGTGAGTGGGCTGCACAACGCGGCTAAACAACGCGACGTCTCCGGGGCGACCTTCTCCGAATTCAACGATAACCACCTCTTCTTCTCCACTGAGGCTATGGGCAAAGCGCGCATGGGAACTAATGACATTCATATTACCCGGTGTGGCGGCTACTCGTTTTCCCTCTTGGAGCACCGTTGCTAGCAGCTCCTTCATACTGGTCTTACCGTAGCTGCCCGCGATGGCTATGCGCAAGCCCGGGTGAGCCTGAAATAGTTCGGCAGCCTGCTGGGCATTTTTCCGCTCGCGTGGCACACCTACCAAGATTCGACCCGCGACCACCCCAAGAGCTAATATGTGTGCCCAGACCACCGGGTATGCAACAAGCGCGGCCGCACCGTACCAAAATGCACCCGGACTATGGCTTATTCTGGCCGTACCCATATAGAGCAGAGCGAACGCAACGTGCCCAACAACACCGAGACTGATAATCAGCTGTATGAGACGTGCCGCCCGAGTATGCTCGAGCGTCCGACGGTGCATAACCCGCGAAAAATCTTGCGTTCGCCAGAACCACCGCAAGTATGGCAGCGGTTGGTATTCGGTATTTTGAAGCATGTACGCAAGTGTCGCGCTTAGGCGCGGGACCGAATACAGTGCCACGGCGCTACGGAGCCACTTATGCATGAAGGAAATCCTGAACCAACTGAAGTGTTTCCTCAGGCGCATCGACATACAGAAAATGCCCGGCATGTGGGATAACCTGCAACCGAGAGCCTTCTATGGCCTGCTCTAGCTGTTGAGCAATTGATAGCGGTGTCTGTTCGTCGCGGTCACCATACACGAGCAAGGTTGGCGTGCTTATGTATGCGGCGTCAGCTCTGACATCGTCACGAACAATTCGTTTAAAGGTTTCCTGCATATGCTCTGCGACCAGTAGGTCAGAACCCGCCTTGGCATACAATTTCGTGCGCAGTCTGCTGCGAACGCGGCGAGGAAGCGGTGATGCAACTATTTTTCCCACCTTGGCAATCACGTTCAAGCCATAGCTAGCGCGAGGGCTCCGCACGCCTGCACTCGCGAGCAGCACAAGCTTTTCAGCGGTAAAATGACCCTGGCCAATTCCTCGAACCGCAATCGCCCCACCGTTGGAGTGGCCAATTATTGCGTACGGCGAAAGTCCGAGTTTGTGTAAAAAATCTCGCACAAAAACGGCATACTCACTCAGGCTCCAAGCTTCTTTGGGCTGGCTGGTCCCCCCAAAACCCGGAAGGTCAGGTACGACGACATCGTACTGCGCAGCGAGTGACTGAGCTGTGCTATCCCAGCTAGCCCCTGTATCTCCCCAGCCATGGAGTAAGAGAATTACCTTACCTTTTCCGTGGCGTTTGTATTGCGTCACAATATCCTGTACGACAACCTGCATATGCTTCTAGTGTAGCAGCTGGGCTTACGCTTGTCTTGCCTTTTTGCGTAGCCACGCTGGGCTTTGCCGCACAAGGTTTTCCGCATCTTTGGGCTGGGCCAGAAGCTGCTTTACAACTTCCTCGGCAAAGACACCGTTTTGCGAACCCTTCACGAGCACCACCGCACGTTCCTGTAGGTGCTTTCTGACAAACGCCGCGCAAGCATCGGCCCCGGTAAAGCTGTGTACCCGGCAACCCCTCGCTTTCGCAGCCGGAGCTATCCAGCGCGCTGCATCGGCACCCAGCGTCAGAACGTAGTCGAGCTTATGAGCGTCACAGTATTCGCCCACTTCCTGGTGAGCCGTCTTTGCATACGCGCCCATTTCATTCATACTGCCCAGCACAGCGATACGCTGCGATGCCCGGGCCGCGTACAGAACATCGAGCGCCGCTTTTACGGCCACGGGCGAGGCGTTGTAGGTATCATCGATGATGCTCGTGTTCTTAATGCCGCCAAACACTCGCATTCGCCCCGCAAAGGGCTCAAGTTCTGAAAGCCCTTGCTTTATTGCAACCGTATCGAACCCAAGTAACCCCGCAACCGCTGCAGCGGCGAGCGCACACCGCGCGCCCTGTTCACCAAGGTACTGTATGTGTAGCGTGAGATTTCCCCCAGGAAGCACCATAGAAAGTTCCTGCCCGCTTAAACTCGATTTTGTCGTTTGCCCATAGTTCTCGGCGCTCCTGTCGCTGAGACTGTAGCGAAGGTAGGTTTCGCCTTGCACATAGCTGGCTGGGACGTCATCGCTACTAACGAGTACCTGTTTAGCGTAGTCAAAAATTTGTGTTTCTTCTGCTGCAACCGCAGCGAGGGAGCCAAAATTCTCCATGTGCTCGGGTGTTATTGCGGTGAGAACACATATGTCTGGGCGCAGATAGGCGAATTGCTTCATCTGGCCCGGTCCGTCTGTACCAATTTCGACCACGACAACATCATACGGATATGGCTGGGCAAGTGCGGCCGCATTTTCACCAAACACTTTCATCCAAGCAAATATGTTGTATAGAGCGGGCTGATTTTGCCCAAAAACACGAGCGGAACCGTCACCCTGTCGTTGTAGTTGCCCTTCTGGTATCGGACCCTTAGCCCCGTCCCCAGCAGCTCTGCAATCGCAAGTTTGGTGGATGTTTTGCCGACCGAACCGGCTACTGCAACCACCGTAAAGTGGTGTCTCCGTCGCAGCCGCATGACTTGCATTTCAAGCACTCTTGCAACTACTGCTTTCCCGGCTCGCTTTGGCGACGCTATGAAAGCGGTGGCTCGCCAAAGTCCCATCAAAAACGCAAATCCATATGCCGTTATGAGCGGATATGCCAGCAGAAGGGCCGCGCCAAAGGCCCAAACACCTGCGCTCCCTTGTGCAAACCAGTGTGTTAAAAGCCAAACACCACCCGTTATTTGACCAATCATGGCAGACACCAACACTACGACAAGCGGTATATCTGACCTATCTACTGCACTATGTACGCGGTATGTTTTTGTACGCGAAAACCATTTCACGTACGCTGCGAGTGAATCATCGTGCAGCCTGAGCGATGCAACCAGTTCTCGTGCAAGCCATAAGCTATAGAGTTTTCTGACCGTACGAACCAAATGTAGCCCCTTCACACAACCACCCCATCTCTGTGAGTTACTAAAGCGCTGAACCAGCAATATTCGGCAATAAGGTTTGCGCACCCAAAACGCTCTGGTCGAGTCCAAGCTGCTTCATAACATCGGCAACTGGCTTTGCTCCGGTTGGGGCGGTGATACTTACTTTTTTATCACTTGGTGTTACTTTTAGATTCATTTTTGCGGTGGTTCCAGTCATGTCAACGTCAAGTTTTACGGTCAGTTCGTTGGTTTTTGTGTTTACACTCATACCAATCATTGCCTTGCCTTTGTTGGCGCTATCACCAGAGTCAATCGTGAGCTCTAGTGGATAGACATCTCCCCCGGTATAATTTTGGGCAACGGTGAACGTACTTTTATCATCGCTAGAGGTAAACATCACGCTCTGAACCAGTTTGGTCTTCACATCGACATACATATCAAAGGTGTCATCTGCTTTCATTTTGTCGATAGAGCTCTTTAGCTCACTAACGTTCAGCATTTCACTTACTTTCTTGCCGCCATCTTGCTGTTTTGCCCAGTCGTTGAGCTTGCTTTCATCTAGTGCTTTCGCAACGGCTTCAACATATGCTTTTAAGTTATCTTTGTTATAGCCAGCCGTATAGTGGTTGACATCACGACCATTTTTGGTTTCTTTGCCTTCGTACTTTTTGTATGTTACAACCGCCTTTGCTTTGTCACCACTAAACAAATACTCTTTATTGACCTTTTGCATTCTGGTTAGGGCGTCTTTGAGCTGCTCTTCTGTGGGGGCTGCCGAGAGACTCGAATTTGTGCCAAGCTGTTCTTCCTGCAGATTCAAATAGGTGTCGAGCAAAGTATGATCTATACCAATCCACTGACTATCAAGTGCACCGTACTGCGGGCCACCGAGCCCTTCTAACATGCTCTTAACACCACTAACCTTCACATACATATCTGGCATGTCTGATTGCTCGGCATCCACTGCCACCATATCAGCGGTGAATTTTTGTCCCGAAACGTTTGCCTCAAGCATAAGTTTGGCATTTTTTTCGTCACCCTCACCTTTGATGGTTGCGTCTAGGCTCGCACCACTGCTTTGCAGAGTCATGGTACCATCGTACATTTGAGATGCCGAAGTTTTGGTATTTTCCATATAATCTACAAGTTTATCAACGGCCTGTCCGCTGCGCTGGAGGCTTGTGCTAAAGACTGACTCTGGTCGATTTGGTAGATACATAGCAAACACATAGCCACCGGCCAAAAGCAGCACTGCCGCCCCACCGACAAGCGCGGGTACAAACCATTTCTTCTTACCACCCGCCGACGCCCCGCCAGAGACTGGGCTAGACTGCATGCCATCAACAACAGGATTTCCGCTCACGGCTGGCGCAGATACTTGCGGTGCCGAAACAGAGCTCGCTTCTTGTGATTGTGGCGGTGCCACATCAGGGCTTACGGGTGCTGCAACCACCGGAGCTGTCGACTCCGTGCCATTTGCAGAACTGGTAGTATTAGTTGGCTTAGAAGGGTTTGTTGGCTCCATGCAAGTATATCTCCATACCGCTTACGTGATGATACAGCTAGTATACGCCTGTTTCTCAGGAATGGTAAAGAAAAAGCGCGTCTGGAAAATTCGCGCTATATGCGCTACACTACTCCTGTTGTTATTGAGGGGCTGTAGCTCAGTTGGCTAGAGCGCTTGCATGGCATGCAAGAGGTCTGGGGTTCGAGTCCCCATAGCTCCACCACTTAATTTGTTACACCAGAGGAACATTATGCCAACATCAGATAAGAACATTTCTTTTATGCGCGACGGAGAGTGGGGAACTTTTCATCCCGACGGGACATTAGTATTGCCTTCTGATGCAGATATAACCATCGTACGTGGCAACATGCCTCCGAGAGAAGATCTGGTCACAAAGGCACTACTCGACAGGCTTGGGTTTACACCGCCTAGCGATTAGCTGGCTTCGGGTGCTGGCATAACACCAGCACTTTTATCTTTGTGCTTCGTGCTTTCAAACCCGTGGAAACGTTCGAAGTGTACGTGGTTCACCACAGTGGTCATTTTGTGGCCGTCGTATTTGTGCAGTAGACTCCGGGCACGGCTAATACCTTTACGGTGATGGCCTCGGGCTTTTTCTCGTAGTGACATAGTCTTCCTCCTTTTGTTACACAAAATACAAAGCTGCTACTGCAGTACGGCAACCATTTTTCGCGGTAGTTCAGCGGTGATATCTTCTACAGACTCACGGTCAAATAGTTCGGTTATGGCCTGCCAAGCGGCTCGCACGTAGTCGCGAGCGCTGCGCTCATCAACATCATCTATATCCATAAACTGTTCAATAATATCGTCGTCAAGCGTGCTGGCCGTGGGCACCATGAGTGCTGCCGCACGAAGCTCCTCTGGGAGTTTTGCAGCAAAACCTCGGCGCGTGTGGTCGGTGAGGTGAACAGCCACGTTCTCTACCACAAGCTCAAGCGCATCTTGCGAGACTTCGTCATGCGCGTTTGCCATGTGTTTTATCTTTTTTATGAGAGAGTGATATTTCATTATGTATACCCCTTTCCATATACAACTATGCACCTTGTGGCTGAGTAAATGCTATGAGTTATATTACAAAATCCCAAAATAAAAACTCCATCTTTCGATGAAGTTCATATTTTGGTGGAGCTGGCGGGTACCGCCCCCGCGTCCGTCGGACGTATGGTCAGAATACTACAGGCATAGTCTATTTTAGTGTCTTAGCATTCGGGGTTAAAAACAGACAAACAAACCGAATGAGCAATCCTAATCTTAGCGCATGAGCCAGATGCTCTCACGCGAGCGTCCAGATATATAAAACGCTACTTTGGCTATCTGAAATCGTCAAAGGCGTTTCGTAGTGATTAAGCTACGAGATTAGCGGTAGCGCGAGTGCCAAAGAGGTTCAGAGCAACGCCCTGAAGACCAGCCTTAACACTAGCTACAGCTTGTTTGAAAGATTTTGCATCTATTCAATTTTGCCTATAACGCTGACAAGCGACCTGCAATCATAACCGAAAGGTACCAACGTCGAGCTTAAAATTCAGCCCCATCAGTCGGTATTATACCATAAGCTATAGCATTTAGGCAAGGGTTGTACCCTGGCGGTTTATACTAAGCCCCAATCCCTCCGACACCTCGGTGTGTAGAATTGGGGCATATGTGTATGAAGAAGAACCTAACCCGACATCAAGTTATTGCCTATCGTAAACGAGTGTTAACTGAAGCCGATGCGAAAGGCGCGGCAATCGCTGCCCGAATGTTTGGGATCCATCGGGATACTATCTATGCTTGGCGGATCGAACTGTTCCCGCAGAAGCCTGGACCAAAAGGCAGGGTATCCTGGCAGACGAATGAAGACATTGAGGATTTGGTGCTACAAATCAGGCTGGGACTATCCTATGGCCCGAAGCGAATCGTCGATGAGATGAGTGACTCTGGAATATCCATTGGCGAGAAAGCTGTCCGCGGATTATTGAACGAGCCGACCTCGTAAAGCACCAGAAACATCCAAAGAAAAAGCCAACGAGACCGTTCTACGCGCCCTATCCAGGCTACCGAGTGCAGATTGACACTAAGGCTGCACCGGTTCGTCCGGACGAAGATAAACGACGGAGTCGGAGACAGCAGTTTACAGCGATAGACATTGTCAGCAAGATCCGGTACCTGGCGGTCAAGGATGGCTTGTCGAATAGCAACTCAATCGCCTTTGTGCGTGAAGCCCTGGCGTTCTACGAATCGATTGGTATTACGGTGGAATGTGTCCAGACAGATAACCACTCCACGTTCACCAATTTGTCTACTGGCGGTAACAAAAAGCGTGACCATGAGCTCAGACGTATCCACCCGTTCACGCAGTACCTGCTCGACCGGGGCATCGAGCACAAGCTATCCCGACCGGGTACACCCCAACATAATGGTTTTGTCGAGCGGAGCCATCGGACAGACGAAGAAGAGTTTTACCACGTCACCAAAACGACCGAGCTTGATGTCGTCGCGTTCAACGAAGCAATGAAACTATGGCAGAACGAATACAATCGCGTGAGACGGCATAGCAGCTGCAATAACCTGCCGCCAATGGAGCACTATGAAGCGGTATGGAAAGGAACAGTAACTCATGTCTAAGTGTCTGGACAATTGGGGCTTAGTACATGTACCCTGGCGGTTCATTAAACTAAAACGGAACAACCCGTAAACTTGTAAGTGCAAACCTAACAAGTAAAGAGGAGTTGTTCCAATGTCTAAGCTACCAAAGTTTTCCAGTAATAAGAAGTACTGGATGTACCTTAACAGGTTAGTATTTGGTCAGCGGTGTCACTGTCCGCGCTGCGACGAGGTGCTACAGGAGAAGTATGTCCGCGGTTATCTGTGGTGCGCTGTTTGTCGCCACAAGTACCGGGCAACTGCCTGGCAGGGCTCCTGGCTGTATGGCATGAAGCTGAAGCCAAAACAACTGTTCGTCTTGCTCTGGTGCTGGCAACAGAAGAAAGGTCCGGAAGTAGCAACCCTCCTCGCGCAGGTGAGCTATACGACCGTCGCCCGCTGGTACGAACGGTTCCGGACGCAAATTCCGGACACAGCACCGCTTCTTACGCACCTTGTCCAGGTAGACGAGAGTTACTTTGGAAAACTGAAGAGCAAACAGCCGCAGCGCATCGTGGTCGGCGCAATCGAGCCTCATACTCGGAAACTTGCCCTCAGGATTACCGATAGCCGTGGCAAAGAAGCCTTAGAGCGGTTCGTCCAAGATTACGTCGTACACGGTAGTTTAGTCATCAGCGATAAATGGTGGGCATACGAAGAGCTGCCGCTCCTGGGCTATCTGCACGAGAGCCGTAACCACAGCAAAGGTGACTATGCCAGTACGAACCAAGGAGAGAATATCTGGAGCATCAGCAAACGACATGCCAGAAAGCTGTACGGCGGTAGGATACTGACACGACGTCTTGAAGCTCTGTGTCGGGAATGGATGGCGAGACACAACCAACCGTGGCTCTTTGAAAACCCAACGAACTTCTTACAGGCTACGCTTGTTCCATGTTAGTTGACTGAACCACCCTGGCCTGACTCGGCCTGCAGTACATCTTTCGGTATGCGGTAGAACACGTTAAACACAACTGCGCCAGCAAATACCAATGCCGCCGCGACAAGAACGGGCACGTTCACGCCCATGGTTGCGACGTATCCACCAATAACGGCTGGAATTGCCTGCGCAAGTGCCTGCACGCTAGCCTCAATGCCGAGCACTTCACCCTGCCGCTTCGGCCCAGCAGTCAGGCTCACTAGTGCCGAAGTGTTCGCTATAAACTGCCCGTTAAAAAGCGCAATAAACGGCGCTATTAAAAGAAGCTGTGCCGTATTCTCTGGGAGTACCTGCCCCAGCAGGGCTAGAGACATTCCGAACATCGCTACGCGAATGATGTTGTGCGGCAAAAACCGTTTGCTCAGGAAAGGTACGAGTACCCCCTGGCTTATGGCAATACATACCCCCAAATAGGCAAAGAAGTCACCAATGTTATTTGTCTTGAACCCAAGTTTCTCGATGAGCAGTATTTGAAAGAATGTGGTGAAAAACGTAAAACCACCCCAAAAGAGAAATTCGGCACTAAAAATAACCCGAAGACGCTTGTCAAGCGCGGCGCGGCGAATGTTGTCCAGCGACTTGTTCCAGACTAATTTTGCCTGTTTGTTTATGTGACGATGTGTCTCAGGTAACAGCAAGAGTAGTAGCGTTATATTCACAATACCCAGTCCAGCCGTAAACCAAAATGGCGTCGCCGGCCCGAACCATCCCGGTGAAGTAAACAGATTGAAAAAATCAACCCCGGGTGAAGCAAGCCGTGCGCCAATATAGGGGCCAAATACAAAGCCAATACCAAAGATTGCCCCTATCATGCCGAAATTCCGCGCTCGACGCTCCGGCGGCGTTATATCGGCTATGACAGCGCGCGCCACACTTATGTTACCGCCCGTTATGCCATCGAGTGCCCTGGCAGCGAACAAGAGCGGAATGTTTTTTGTTACAATCGCAAGCGCAAACAGCACATACCCAATAACTGTTCCGAGCAGACTAAACGCCAAAACTGGTCGACGCCCATACCTATCAGAAAGCTGGCCAAGTATAGGAGTTGCCAGAAACTGCATGAGTGGAAAGATTGCCGTAAGCCAGCCAAGCAAAATTAAGGAAGTGGAAAAGCTATAGCCCGCCGGTTCAAACATGTGGTAAATAAGCTGGGGCAGTACCGGAATAAGTATGCCCACACCCAGGACGTCTAGAAATAATGTCAGGGCCACAATAGGCAATGCCCGTTTTTCTGCGTTAGATACCGTTTGTTTTCTCTGCATCGTCTGATACTACGGTTTTTGCATACCCGAGTCAAACGCGACCAGGTAGAGCTGATGCCATTCCGTGAGCGAAAGTGTCTGGGCACGACGCGAAGGAGCCAGCTGTGCTGTCTCGAGCAAGACCGATACCTGTTGCTTATCGGCCCCAAGCCCGCCACTCAGGCTATTGAGAAGTGTTTTACGCTTTTGGCTAAAGCCAGCTTTTACTATTTTGAAGAACTGTTTTGTGTCGACATCATTAAAAAGTGGCTTTTCGCGGCGATGCAAAATAAGTACTTGGCTATCTACCTTTGGTGGTGGTGTAAATAACTTTGCGGGCACGAATGCGCCAAGGCTAACCTCACAGTAAAATTGGGTACTGACGCTCAAGAGAGACATCTTCCCGGGCTGCGCCACAACTCGCTCGGCCACTTCTTTTTGGATGAGCAGTGCCGCCGTACTGAAACGGTTTGGGCTTTCACACAAAACCCGTATAAGATTGCTTGTCAGGTAGTACGGTATATTTGCCACCACTTTGTATCCCTCTGGGAGCTGTTGTAAGTTAAACTGTAAAATATCCCCCTCTAACACCGTCAAATTCTGAATATCCTCCATTTTCAGAGGACTGTCCTTTGAGTGTCGGGTAAGGGTTTGTTTTAGGGTTTGCGCTAGGTGACTGTCGAACTCGACTGCGGTGACATGGGCACCCCGCTGCAGTAATCTGGCCGTGAGCGTACCAAGACCGGGGCCAATTTCTAGAACATTGTCTCCTATGGTCACCTGTGCGGCGTCACAGATTGAGTCAAGTGTAGGTTCGTCATGCAGCCAGTGCTGCCCGAGCGATTTTTTGGGAGACGTCTCTTTCACCTCTTCATTGTAGCAGTTTGCCCGTAATGCGCTTGCAAACCGGCTGTCTTACCACCAGTGTTTTGTCAGCCAAGCATTGTACGCCCCCTGCCAGCTACCATAGCGCCCAATGGCATAGCCACTAAAAAACTTCGTCTGACAAACAGCGTCGGCTTGCCAAGTAGGACACACTGCGGCCAGCTTGCCGGCAGGACAGGCCTGCCCCAAACCACCGCATCCTCCGGCATTCATGGCGGCCGCGTTCCATCGTGATTCTCGCGAGAAAATATAGTCAACATAGGCATAGTCGCTCTGTGATATTCCTGCAGCTGCCATTACGGCCACTTTATCGCTTGGAATATTTACCGTGTTACCTTTTGCAACTATCCGCTCCACCGGCTGCACCGTTACTACGGACTGCAATAGTTTACGACTTATCTCTTCGCCCTTTTGTACATTTATCTCGTAGGTTTGAACTCGTTTGCCAGCACTGCCTTCTTGCCGTACGGCCTGGCTGCCAAATGATAGCGACATATCTATGACATTTTTTACCGGAGCTGGTATGTCTTCTGTAACCGTAATCACCTGAACCCCATTACGCACTACCGCAACTTGCATGTTTGCGCTCAGAGGAGCAGTACTGGACGGCTTCACTGTGTCATCCGCACGGAGTGCTATGCCTTTTTCTCTGAGCAAATCGCCGACTGTTTCTGCCTGCGTGCGCAGCGAAAGCGGTTGCCCATATAACGTCAGCAGTATTGGTACCGCACGGTTCACTACAACGCGGTGACCTATGCCCTTCTGTAGCAAAAAATTCTTGGTAGGCTCGGCATCGACCGTATCTTCGCCGTAAAGATTAACCCCAGTTGCTGCTGCCATACTCCGGGGAGTCGCGGCGGCACTTTTTGCATACGTTACCTGCGCTCCATCGTACAGCGCAATCGGCACCGAGCGGTAGACATTTATTAGGAAATTATCTTGAGCAATGGCTTCATCTGCCGCAGGCTCAACGCGGTCACCCGGGGCCAGCGTAATATCAAGTTTTTTCAGTAAATCGCCGACTGTTTTTGCGGTAGTCGGTATAGTGGACTTTTGTCCGTCGTAGGAAACAATGGCAATAAAGGTATCTCTGGCAACGTACTCTGCCACCACTCCTTGACGGGTCGCATACCAAAACCCCGCACCGCTAAGCGCGAGAAGCAAAGCAAAAAGCACAAGCGGTAAGCCTGCCGGGTGCTGATGCACGCGCTGCGCACGCCGCTTACTAGCGTGATAAGACCGTTTGACGACGTGCTGTACCCTCTGCATAACTATTCTAGTATACCACTGAGGTCAGAAGGTATTTATGGCTACAGCTTCTCGAGAGGGGCGAAGGCGGTGTTTAGTTTTTTGAGACCTTTGCCTTTGAAGTAAATGGCCGCCATATCGCCGCTGAGCTCTACTACCGTTCCCGTGCCAAATATGTCGTGCCGAACGTGGTCACCTTCATGGAGTTCGGGGATATAGCGCGGTTCATCCGGGGTGAAACTGCTTGTCTGGCCTATCTGTTCTTCGGGTGAAAAATCATCAAATGAAGTGAAATCGGCTCGTCCAAAACTAGGCATAATGGTGGTTTCTTCCGCATGGTCATCGGCAATTTCACTAAGAAAGCGGCTGGGAATATTGTGCTGCATACCACCGTATAGCGAGCGTGAGGTCGCATACAGCATATATAGCTCCTCGCGGGCACGCGTCATGCCCACGTAACAAAGGCGGCGCTCTTCCTCCATTTCGCTCTGGTCGTACAAGGCGCGGCTATGGGGCAAAATTGACTCTTCGAGTCCAATCATAAATACCACTGGGAATTCGAGGCCTTTGGCGCTATGCAAAGTCATGAGCGTAACGGCGTTATCGTCCAGGTTTGTCGCATCGAGATCTGAAATGAGCGCTACTTCTTCCAAAAAACTGCTAAGGCCTTCTTCGTGGTAGCCTTGCGCCACCCCTATAAGCTCACGTACGTTTTCCTGCCGGCTTTCGCCTTGCGGCGTTTTATCATCGAGGTAGCGGAGGTAGTCCAGCCGCTTTACAAGGCTCTCGACCAGAATATCGGGCGGAAGTTCTTCTAGCTGCGCTCGCAGCGAACCAAGCACGTCCGCAAGCTCGACCAGCCCTTTGCGCGCCTTGCCCGTCACGGTGTCGCATTCGGCCACCCGACTCAAAGCGTCACTCAGGCTTAGCCGTTCGGCCAGCATCCAGCCAATGAAGTTCCCGAGGCTGACTGCACCGACACCCCTGCCCGGCACATTGGCAATCCGCTCAAAGCTAGTACGGTCATCTGGCTGATACAGCAAGCGCAAATAGGCAATGAGGTCTTTTATTTCTTTGCGGTCATAGAACCGTACGCCGCCGACAACACGGTATGGCAAACCGTACTGCACCATCACTTCTTCTATGGTGCGGCTCTGAGCATTCGTGCGGTAGAGGACGGCAAAGTCTTTGTACTGCCGAAGCCCCATATCCACGGCCGTGCGGATAGTACGCATGATGGTTTCAGCTTCGGCTCGCTCCGTCATAACCTGCATAAGCTGGACGTGGCGGCCATCGCCTTCGGCTGTCCAGAGCCGCTTGTCACTACGCTGCTGGTTTTTTGTCACGACACCATGAGCGGCATTTAGTATATGCCCGGTGCTGCGGTAGTTTTGCTCCAACTTGATGACCGTGCAATCTTTATAGTCTTTCTCAAACCGCAAAATATTGCGAAAGTCTGCGCCGCGCCAACTGTAAATCGAATTATGAACTACGATTCCACCCGCTATATAGTTGTGCACTCCTCGCACGTCAATGTCATACACCGGGCCGTCATACGGAAGCTTCTCTACAGCTACTATAACATCATCGATTATCTCTGTACCTGCGAGGCTCGGTACAAGCATACCTGCATGCAACTGCGCCGCTGGCATGAACTGGTACTTATGTGCCGAGATATACGCATAGCGGTTGAGTTCGATTGCAGGGGCATTTGCCGTGATATCCATGCCGATTGTTTCCAATTTTCCATAATCTTTGGCGTGGATTTCACTGCGAAAAGTCCCCGCCCTTCCGGCACGCACCGCATAACCTCGCTCTCGAAAAACAGCTAAATCTGCGGCGCTGGTTGTGTTTATGGATAGGCGGCTGCCTCCATCTTTTGCCCCAAAAAGCACCAGATTCAGCGCCACTCGTTTGCGGCCGCTCCTCACCGTTGCTTGCGGCACAAAGTGGGGATACTCAAACAAGATGTTTAGGTCGGCCATAAGTTTTTTTGCGCGTTCAGCGGTTGGGATGTCGGCATAAATACGATCAATGTGGTCTTGCGTAATTTGCATAGAACGATTCGCGTCTGCCCGAAAAACAAGCATCGGGAGGCCGTAATTATAGGAGAAAAATGCCTCCCAATATTCGGCATCGGCGCGGTTCTGACAGAGTTTTAATACCCACATTTTATCAGCACGTTCTTGGTTGGCTCGGACACGCAGGCCAATATCGTGCTTTTTACCATCATAACGAGATGACTTTGTCATACCTATGCGATACCCATGATGCTTCGAATACATAAGGTACACGAAATAGCTGTCTGGAATATGCTGCCAGTGCGCAAATAGCAAGTGATTTGGCGTAACGGTAATATCATGGCCTCTGGCTGTTTTAATAGCAACCAATTCACCCTGAAACAAAAATTCACGTTTAGTGTCTACGACAGCTGGCGCTGTTTTTCCTTGCCCAGCAGATGCAACTATGGTCTCGCCAGGCTGCAGCGATTCAATTGGCCTCATGCCGTCCGGTGTCTGGACCAGACTGCCCGGGGGGAAACATTGCCAGTCGTCGCCCACGACAGCCAGGTTTCGCTTTTCATTGACCAAATACTTTACCAGTTGGTACTGGGCAGCATTTGTATCTTGGTATTCGTCTATCATAATGTGGCTGAAACGAGTTTGCCATCTTTCGCGGATTTCCTTGTGGTTCTCTAGGAGTTGCACGGCACGCCAAATAAGGTCGTCGAAATCTAGCGCCTTGGCGTCATGGAGGGCGGCCTGGTAGAGCGGGTAGACTTTGGCGGCAACTTCAGCAGTGGGACTTTTGACGGTCTCACGGTATTCATCTGGTCCAATCATGTCGTTTTTGGCGCTGCTAATATAGCCGGAGATTGTGCGCGGCGGAAAGGATTTTTCATCGACATGCTGCTCTTTGCAAATACGCTTTATGGTACTGAGCCGGTCAGTTTCGTCAAAAATAACGTAGCTTGAGGGTATGCCGATATATTCGCCGTCCATGCGCAGGAGCCGCACGCAAATGGAGTGGAATGTCCCCATCCACGGCATAAAACTCCTCGGCACTTCCACCGAGGCATCGCTGCTCCGGGATGAACCCGGTTCATCGATGCCCCTAGCGGCAATCTGCTTCGTTGCCACCTGCGCTGCTCGTTCACCGTATTCTCGATACGATTCACTGCGCTGCTCGGTTGCGCCTTGCATATCGCTCGCTTGGAAATCCCGAGACCCTATGCTGGTCATGAGCCGCCAGACCCGCTCGCGCATTTCCCGGGCAGCTTTGTTCGTAAATGTCACCGCCAGAATGCTGTAGGGCGTGGCCTGGTGCGTTGCAATCAGGTAGGCGATGCGGTGCGTCAGCGTTTTCGTTTTGCCGCTACCGGCCCCGGCCTGAATAAGCAGCGGGCCCTCGGTAGTTACCACCGCCCGCCGCTGCTCCGGATTCAACCCCACGAGAAGACTAGCTTGCACCCATCTATTCTACCAGACTAGCACACATAAATTGCTTCAGTTACCCTGTTGGATGCAAGTCATAATTGCTTTTTCATATACAATTTAATTGGTTTTGCGGGATTCTAAAAGTATTTCTTAGAATTTTTTCTGATATACTCTGCTTATAATGTCAGAACTGATACATCCTATGGACCCAGCCTTTGGCATTGGGCGGTATACAGAGCTATTAGCAAGAGGGGCTCTTGGCTCAAGCACCGTCCAGCCCCTTCTAATGGCAGTTACCGGGGAGTACCTTACCGGCCATAATATACGTCACACATACCTTACACACGAGCCCCTCCTAGATAAACAAGCCTACTTGGAGACCATACGCGATGAAATAGCAAATTATATGGTCACCACCCTGCCGCCGCGCCCTTTAAGAACAATCACGCTTACTTTCGCAACTACAGTCGGCCCTCGTCGCTTTCTCTTGGGCGGCGTAGGGAGACGCATAGATAACAGTATGAAAACCTATGTAGCGAGAGATGCTGCAAGCACCTTTGGCATTACCATAACAAATAAACAAATTAAGGGAGCCGCTATCAACCAATCCGAGGGCTGGAATCCTTCGGCGGGGATAGAGCTCGAACCAGGCATAATTGGTCCTTTACTCGAAGTAGTACCCGATCAAAGTATTTTGGGATACTTTATGCTTGCTGAAGACCCGGCTTACGTTGCGCCTGAAACACCTGCTGAAATCGCACTGAGTCAGACCGAATCACTCATCTTGCCCTTTGGAGAAGTCGAATCGCTACTATCTGTTGCACAAGCCGCTTTCGTACGAAGATCACCCGAATCACCCTTTTTCAGAGGTATGATACCCCATAACCTCGACCAAATGACCTCCTAGGCAACGACCCTAATTAGTTGCTCGTTTTATTTGAAGAACGATGTGTGCGGGATGGAGTCTAGTTTTAGAATTTCCATGTCAAGTAGCAGGTCGAGTGCAAGTGTTGCCGCGAGCAAAATAAACACGGTAAAGACGACGGCCTTTCGGCGGCGGCGCTTGACCTGACCGATTGGGACAAAATAGGTGCCGGCAGCTATATGACGTTCGATCTCGATTTCACGAGCTGACTTGGGGTCTACCTCCGCTTCTTCTTTCTGGGTTTGTTCTGCAAACTCAGTGTTTGTAGGAATTTCTGACTCACCTTCCGTGCTCGGTTTTGCCTGGGATTCCTCATTTACAGAGGGGGTTTTCACCTCATTTTGTTCTTTTTCGGGCGTTGAGCCGTCTGCGGGTAGATCTGTGGCGGCTGTATTTTGGGACTTTACATTGTTGTGTTCGTCGGAAGTTGGTGCGGGTGGATCTGTTTCCTCTGTTCTTTCCTGAGGTGCTATGTTTTTACCAGTTAGCTTTGGTCTTGTGCTCGACTCGACGGCCGGCTCACCGGAGGGCTTCTCTGCTGACGTATCGACACCATCTATATTCAGCATCGGATCGGTCGCCAGAATAGGGCGATTGGTAATAATTACCGGCCGGCTTGATGACGCTGGAGGCGTATCGCCAAGATGAACTCCATCCATGACTTTGATAGGTTTCTTTTCGGCAGGCATGTGCTATTTCCTCTCTGTTTGAACCTGATGAGCAACTTTCACAATTTCGGAAAACTGGTGATAGTTCAGGCTGGCGGCTCCCACGAGGACACCGTCTACTTCTGGAAGTTCGAGATAGCTGCGAACGTCGTGCTCGTTCACACTGCCGCCATAAAGGACGTGCATGGCTCGCGCTGCTCGTTCGCCATAAAGCTCCCGAACTTGGTCGCGCATAAAACGAATCATTTCCTGGGCATCACCTGGCTTGGCAATAATACCATCGGCTGTACTGATAGCCCATACCGGCTCATAGGTGAGGACAATTTTTTCAATATCTTTGCTGGTAAGGTTCATGAGAGCAGTGGTGAGCTGGTCGTGAATGACTTGTTTCGCTTCACCCGCATCGCGTTCTTGCTTGGTTTCGCCTATGCATATGATGGGGGAGATATCGTTGCGGATAGCCGCCTGCACTTTGTCCCGCACAACATCCAGCGTGTCACCCGAGTTAAGTCGCCGCCACGAATGACCAACGATGGCGTAGTGCACGAGGTCACCGAGCATAGCAAAACTGACTTCGCCGGTACATGGGCCTTCGTCTTTATTGTAGGCGTCTTGGGCAGCCAAGCGGAAGCGCCGGCGGTCAATCTCAACGCTGAGGGGCTGTAGTGCAAGTATGCTGGGCGCAATGACAACCTCTACGTCGCGGTGAGAAGCAATCCGTTCACTCAGCCTATGAACAAGCAGACTTGACTGGTGCACACTGAGGTGCATTTTCCAGTTGCCGACGATGAGAAGTTTTTTGTCCATAGTGCTAGTGCTTTCCTATAGTGTAAGGCTTGTATGCTGAAAATTCCAAATTCCAAGCATCAAATCTCAAACAATTTTTAATAGCTAAAGTCCAAACTGGCCTCGTGTGAGCTATATTTATTAATTGGTCATTGGAATTTGTTTGGAATTTGGCATTTGGAATTTGGAATTTATTCACTTTTGTTCTCCAGTGCTTCTACGCCTGGTAGTTTCCTGCCACTCATAAGTTCAAGGCTCGCACCACCGCCGGTGGAAACATGGTCGAAACTCGCCGTCAAACCACGGTCTTGGACAAACCCGACCGTATCACCACCACCGACAATACTAAACGGCCGGTTGCCGAACTGCCCGAGCATAGCCTCTGTAAGCAGCTCTGTGCCATGCGCTGTCGGCCCAACCGGCCCCTGCAAACCTTTGGTTTCAGTCACTCCCATAGTGCCATTCCATACCACCGTTTCAGAAAGCTGTAGTAACCCTGCTATAAACGCGCCACTAAATGGGCCGATATCTAAAATCATTTCGTCTTCTGCAACTTGGCTCGCTTCATGAACTGGTCGCTTTGGGTAGGCTTCTATATCCGCAATGACATGGGCGCTCCAGTCGACAATTCTGGTCGGCGCGGCAGCATCGAGTTTTTTTGCAGCCACGCCGTCTTGCGGCAGGTAAAACACAAAATCGCGCTCTTTTTTTACTTCGCTCACCCTGTGCATAATTTCTTTCGCAAGCGGCAAATCATCTGGTTCTATCTTGCTTTTGCCTACCTTGAGACCGGTCGCATGCAGAAACGTGTTTGCCATAGCACCGCCCACCACGACCGCATCGGCAATATCGAGAAAACGCTGCAATATTTCAATTTTGTCGGCAATCTTGGCACCGCCTATCACTGCTACCAGTGGTCGTTTAGGGTTTTCCATAGAGCTAGTTATGGTGTCTACTTCTTTCTCTAGTAATAAGCCTGCTGCACTCGGTAAGCAGTGCGTCACTCCCTCGGTGCTGGCATGGGCTCGATGCACCACCCCAAAACCATCTTGCACAAATACATCGGCAAGGCTGGCGAGCTCCTTGGCAAATTCGGCGCCGTTTGTTTCTTCTTCGGCATGGAAACGGAGGTTTTCAAGCAACAGCACTTGACCGGCTTGCAGGTTTTGGGCGGCTTTTTTGGCGCGTTCTCCCACGCAATCCGGGACGAACTCCACCTCTGTATTTAAAAGCTTCCCAAGTGATTTAGCCACTGGGAACAGGCTGTATTTGGGGTCTGGTTTGCTGTCTGGGCGGCCAAGGTGCGAGCACAAAATGAGCGCCGCTCCGTGTTCGAGGAGGTAGCGCAGGGTTGGGACGCTTTGCTGCAAGCGATAATCGTCGGTAATTTGACCTTTTTCATCAAGCGGTACATTGTAGTCAGCTCGAACAAGCACTTTTTTGCCTGCTACATCAATATCGCGGATTGTTTTTTTCGTAAAACTCACTGCCCACCCATTCTTTTCCTCTGACACCCGATACAAATTTCGCCATGTCAGTGTTTATGGTTTTATTGTACATTCGAATACCGAAATTCCAAATTCTAAATTCTAATCTAACTGACGTATTTTGATAGTATCTGTTGCGCCGACGACCCCAGGATACTGACCGCTCACCAACATAACTATGTCGCCCTTTTCGAAAACGCGCTCCTTTAGCAGAAAGTCGGTAATCTTCTGAGCGGCATGAGCACTAACGGGACGTACGTAACTCTTTACGTCGTACACAATGGCGAGCTGCTGGGCGGTACGCACACTGTCGGTCACCGCTATGATGGGGACGTCGGGACGCTCGGAGGCAATCGTTAGCACCGTTGCTCCTGTTTTCGTTTCTGCAATAATCGCCTGGGCGTGTATACTCGTCGCCATGCCAATAACGGCGCGGCTTATAGCTAGCTGGCGGGTCGGTTCTTTTTCAAACTGACCCTTAAACGACACCCGTACCACACCATGCTGCTGCGAGTAGTTGATGATGCGTTTCATTATTTTCACCGCTTCGTGCGGGTACTTGCCCATAGCCGTTTCGTCACTGAGCATGACGCAATCTGCGCCTAAATACACTGCGGTCGCCACGTCGGACACTTCCGCGCGTGATGGTTCTGGTGATTCGGTCATACTACCAAGCATTTGGGTGGCGACGATGGTTGGCTTGCCGTACTGCAAGCCCATACTAATAATTTGGCGCTGCGCCACCGGCACAACCTCCGGGTTCACTTCTACCGCCATATCGCCTCGTGCGACCATGGCAACATCGGTCGCCTGCATAATTTCTTTTATGTTATCTATGGCGAGCTTGGTTTCGAGTTTGGCGATGATTTTTACATCTGAGCCAAGGTTTTTTAGGATAACGCGCATATTTTCAATGTCTTGAGCAGACTGAATGAAGCTCATAGCCACGTAGTCTATGTCCTGCGTACTGCCATAGGCGAGGTCGGCTTTGTCTTTTTCAGTTATCACGTCTCCGCCGAAGTCCGTATCTGGTAGGTTTATGCCCTTGCGCTTGAGTAAAATGCCGTCGTTGTGTGCCTCGCAGTAGACAATGCCGCTACGAACGCTGGTAATTTCCGTGCGCACCTTGCCGTCAAATATGTAGAGCCGTTCGCCTCGCTTTACCTTTGTACTTAAGTCGTACTGCGTAGGGATAATGCCAGTTTCAAGCCAGTCGGCTTCGTAACCGAGCTTGAGTGTTTCACCCTTTTTAACGGTGATAATATCATCAAATTCGCCAAGACGGATTTTGGGACCCTGTAAATCCTGGATGATGGCAACTGGTTTTTTTAGCTCGCGGCTGGCTTTACGTATCCATTTTATGTGCTGGGTTTTTTGCGGGTGGTCACCATGACTGAAATTTAGCCGCAGCCCATTCGCCCCGTCCGCAATAAGCCGCTTGATAGCCTCGTAACTATCTGTCGCTGGCCCAACAGTAGCAATTATTTTAGTGCGTTTATACCGCTTCAGCGGCACATGATGCTCGTGACCGTTTCGTGCTTCCATATAGATATTAGTTTACAGGCTTATGCTTACTACGCCAAATATGTATCCCTGCACATAGACGTATAAACCTAGACTTTTGTTTCTGGCAAAAATACCTACGCTTAACTCTATCTATCGGCCGAGGGATTCTTCGGTTTTCTTGAGGTCTATGGTGGTTTTGATGATAGTGTCGGGTGCAAGGGAGATGCTGTCTATGCCAGTTTCCACGAGGAAGCGAGCAAACTGCGGGTAGTCTGAAGGTGCCTGACCGCAAAGACCAATCTTTACGCCTTTTGCTTTAGCGACGCGCACTGCTTCGCGTATGAGTACCTTGACGGCTTCGTTGTTTTCATCGTACACATGCGCCACGGTGTGGTTGTCGCGGTCAACGCCAAGCGTCAGCTGGGTGAGGTCGTTACTGCCTATAGAGAAGCCATCGAACAGCTCTGCAAACTGTTCCGCCAGAATGACATTGGCCGGGATTTCGACCATAACATACAGCTCAAAGCCGTTTTCGCCGCGGCGCAGGCCCGTTTCGGCCATAACTTCTTGCACTTTGCGGGCTTCTTCGAGGCTGCGACAAAACGGTACCATAGCCTTAACGTTGGTTATGCCCATTTCGTTGCGCACTTTTAGGAACGCTTTGCACTCTAGTTTAAAGGCCTCGCGGTAATCGTCGCTGTAGTAGCGGCTGGCACCGCGCCACCCAATCATGGGGTTGTTTTCGAGCGGTTCAAACTGGGTACCGCCGATTAGATTAGCGTATTCGTTTGTCTTAAAGTCGCTAAAACGGACTATAACCGGGTTCGGGTAAAACGCCGCGCCGAGTATAGCAATACCTTCGGCAAGTTTGTCTACAAAGTACTGCGCTTTGTCGGTGTAGCCCTTGGTAAGGTCGTTGATTTGGGCACGTACGGCCTTGTCTTTTACTTGGTCGAAGTACAGCAGTGCCTTCGGGTGAATCTTGATATGGCTGTCTATAATGAACTCTTCACGAGCCAGCCCCACTCCGTCGTTCGGTATAAGCGAGTAGGCAAACGCTTGGTCCGGAGAGCCAATATTCATCATCATTTTGGTGTGCGGACGCTCGAGGTTCTGTATATCGGTGCGGTTGATATCGTATTTCAGAATTCCTTCGTATACAGTGCCTTCGTCGCCGCCCCCACCGCAACTCACGGTAACGTTCTGGCCATCGGCAATGAGTTCAGAAGCATTGCCCGTACCAACAACACAGGGTATGCCAAGCTCACGCGACACAATGGCAGCGTGACAGGTACGTCCGCCCTTATCTGTCACGATGGCACTGGCAATTTTCATAATTGGTACCCAGTCTGGGTCAGTCATTTCGGTCACCAGTACATCGCCTTCTTTGAAGTCGTCTATGTCTTTGACGCTCATAATCTTGCTGGCTTTGCCCTGGCCTATTTTGTTACCAACGCTGGTACCTTTAACGATAACGCGGCCTTCTTCGGCTAGTTTGTACTCTTCTATAACATTGACATCACGGCGCGACTGCACGGTTTCGGCGCGAGCCTGAACAATGTAAAGCTGCTTGTCATCTTCGTCAAGCGCCCACTCAATATCCATGGGGTGGCCATAGTGTTCCTCTATTTTGATACCCCAGTCGGCAAGCGTACGTACTTGGTCGTCGGTAATGGAAAAACGCTCTTGATCGTGAACGGGCACGGGGTTGTTTTTGGTCTGGCTGTTTGCCACTGGTACCATTTTCATCTTTTTGGTGCCGAGCTTTTTCTTCAAAATAGCGCGAGTTGGCTTGAAAACAATAAATTCATCTGGGCTCACGTGTCCCTGCACGATATTTTCGCCCAGTCCGTATATAGAGCTCACTACCACTGCGTTTTTGAAGCCGCTTTCGGTGTCTATGGTAAACATAACGCCCGCACATTCACTGCGCACCGCCACCATTTGCTGGATGCCAACAGAAAGAGCCACTTTCATGTGGTCAAAGCCGTTGGTCACGCGGTACACAATGGCGCGGTCGGTAAATAGACTGGCTATACACTCTTTAACCGACTCAAGGACGTGGTGTTCGCCCTTAATATTCAGGAAGGTTGCTTGCTGCCCAGCGAAAGAAGCGTTCGGCAAATCTTCGGCGGTGGCACTACTGCGAATGGCTACCACCAGGTCACCCTTGGGGTGGTTGCACTTTTCGCTCAGCTCTCGGTAGGCGCGAAGAATTTCGTCTTGAAAATCTTGTGGCAGCGTTGCGGCCACAATCATCTCGCGTATGGCAGCACCACGCCGGGCAAGGTCATGCACGTTCGTAACATCGAGCCCCTGCAGCGCCTCAGTAATCCCCTGGTTTAGCCCGGCTTGTTCAAGGAAATAGCGGTAGGCGTCGGCCGTGGTAGCAACACCATTTGGCAGGTTGACGCCCTGCGGGCGGAGGTGATGGTACATTTCGCCCAGGCTTGCGTTCTTGCCGCCCACTTGGGGAATGTCACCGATAGATAGTTCCTCGAAGAATTTGAGATATTTGTACATTTGGTCGCCCACCTTTCGCTATGTAAGATTTTTTACTTTTTTATTGTTATGCTTTTACTATACCGCTTGTGCTCAGGTATTTCAAATAACAAACACTACACGTCAACATATTTTATAATAGATAATAATATGTTATGATATGCAAATGTCACTAGCCTATATTCGAGAAGACCTTACGCCTTCGGATGAACCCGTATTTCGTGTTATATATCCTGACGGTACAACCGTTGAATATGGCGGTAAACCAATAGGAAAAGTGCACGAATCCGAAATACTGACAACCGAATCTATACACCGTGAATTCGGTTGCCTCGCGCTAGAGATACCCATGGAGCATCGTGGAGTCAATACCGATATACAAGATCCGTACACGAGGGCTCTGCAAGCGTCAGAATGGATCGGGATTCACTTCAAGGGTGGAAGAGAAGACATTAGACGAATAGCAACAGATGCCTTAAGCGTATGCGCATTCATACAGACACTTGGACATAACGCACCGCCCTATGTTGTTGGTATAACCCATCAGGACGCGGCGCGCATGGCCGGCCGCTTTGGTATGCGCCTCCACGAGGTTGTTATGATTGAAGAGCTGGCGTTCGATGACCTAGAGTTTGTATTCGAGTGCGCGCGTGAAACAAACCGCCCAGATAAACCGATCCCGCCGCTTGAGCTATGGGCTGCATCCCTCCCTACGGAAGAATTCATTCGACTCGTAACCAATCGCTTTGGAAATAGAACCCAAACTCGATAAAGTTCACCCTTTTCAATCGTTAAATCTTGTGATCTTTTCAAGAGTCTACGCGTTCGGGGGTGCCGAGTCTATGTGGGTGTCGTCTTTGGCGAGCATGTGGCCTTCGGGGTCGATATCGTACGCAATGATATTACCGAACGGCATTTCGAGTTCTTCAACACCTGCGTCAGAAATGTTTTCTATGTATTTCATGAGTGAGCGCAGGGTGTTACCGTGTGCGACCACCAGCACGTTTTTGCCCGCCATAAGCTGTGGTACGACTTCGTTCTGGTAAAACGGCACGGCACGTTCATAGACCGTCTTCAGCGTTTCGCCGCCTGGCACGGGGTGGTCCCAGCCGCGTCGAATGCCGTTGAACTCGTCTTCGCCGACAAGCTCCTTCATATCCCACTTGTTCTTGCCGGTGTACTCACCGTAATCGCGTTCGTTGATTTCGCGGCGGCGTTCGTAGGCTACATTGAACTGCTGGGAAGCGTTGAGCATACCCTCGAGTGTCTCAAGGGTACGGACTTGTTCTGAGCAATAGGCTTTGTCGAGCCGTATGTCGAGGTCTTTTAGCACTATACCAAGCAAGCTTGCCTCGTGAAAACCCTTTTCGCTCAGGTGAACATCGGTCAGACCGGTCCATTGGCCAGTCGCATTCCATTCGCTTTCGGCGTGGCGCGTCAGCAGCAGTCGGCCTGGGGTTGGTTTGAGCGGCTTCACCTTGTTCGGCACGTCGTCATACCAAAAACGGATGATATTCTGGCAGGTTGTCGCATTTATGCGGCCGATAGCTTCTTCGGTATTAAAGGCATTGTGTGGGGTAATGATAACGTTGGGCAGTTTGTTGAGCGCCATGAGTGCCACGCTCTGCTCGCCGGTGCTTTGTGGCAACTGGTTACTGCGGAGCAGTCCGACCTCTTCTTCCATTTTGAAGAGCTGTTCGCCCTCCAGAACGTCGAGCGCAGCCCCGGCGAGACGGTCGTGCATAAGGGCATCGGCTAGAGCGGTCGTGTCAACCAGCTCGCCACGGGCGGTGTTGACCAGCAGTGCTGTTGGCTTCATGAGCTCAAGCCGCTCGACATTTATGAGGTGCTTGTTTTCGGGGGTAAACGGCGCGTGCAGCGTGACGATGTCGCTCACTTTCAGCAGCTCCTCAAGCGGTAGGTATTCAAACCCATACTCTTTGGCCAGCTCATCTTTGGCGTACGGGTCAAATGCCACCACGCGCATCTCAAAGCCTTTGGCAATTTTGATGACATGCTGGCCTATGTGCCCCGTCCCGACCACGCCGAGTGTCTTTTCATGCAGGTCGGTGCCCATGAGCGTCTCGACTTCTACCTGCTTGCTCAAAAAACCAAGGCTGGGCGCGAGCTTGCGCGTCAGCGCCAGCATGAGGGTAAATGTGTACTCTGCCACCGTAGATTCACCATACGTCGGTACGTTTACGACCGTGACGCCATGTGCTTCGGCCGAAGCCAGGTCAATGTTGTTAAAGCCGGTCGAGCGACACGCAATGAGCTTGAGTTTTGGCAGTTTTTCAATAATCTCGCTCGTCACAACCGAGCTCACAAACACAGAGATAACCTCTGTTTCGGGGTCAAGATTGTCCGGCGCAATGCCCTCCTCTACGTATTTCCAGCGGTGGTCAGTTTGTTTGAGACCGGCTTCGAGCTGCCGCTTATCCAGCTCGGACGCGTCGTAAAAATAGATTAATGCCATGATGCGTTTTAGTATGGCATAAGCGGAATGGAAAATATAGAACCCAAGGGGGAGAAATTCCAAATTACAAGTTCCAAATGACAAACAAATTCCAATATTTATAGCCCTAAATCCCAAACGAAAAAAGCACACACCGGTTTACTGGTAGATGCTGCTTATTCGGAATTTAGGATTTGTAATTTCGATATTGTTTGGGATTTGTTATTTGGTACTTGGGATTTCCCTAAGTCTTTGTGCTTGGATATTGGTCATTTCCTCCCCCCAGTGGCACAAACATAAGCATTGTGAGAAGATAAATATATGAATATATCTTCCATACACGCACGACAAATTTTAGATAGCCGCGGCAACCCGACCGTAGAGGCAGATGTTACCCTAGACAGCGGCATGGTTGGCCGCGCGGCAGTACCAAGTGGAGCCAGTACGGGCAGCCACGAAGCTTGTGAACTCCGCGACGGCGATAGCACGCGCTACGGCGGACAATCGGTTTTGAAGGCAGTTGATGCAGTGAACGGCGAACTCCAGCAAGCCTTACTAGGCAAGCTGGCGGACGACCAGTTTGCACTCGACCGCCTTATGATTGCGCTTGACGGCACCGAAAACAAATCGCGCGTTGGCGCGAACGCTATTCTGGCAATCTCGCTGGCCAGCGCCCGTGCCGCCGCTCTTGAACGCGGCGTACCTCTGTACCATCACCTCAACGACATTGCTGGTACGCCTGCAATGTCCCTGCCTATGCCCATGATGAACATTGTCAACGGTGGCAAACACGCCTTGGGCGGCGCTGACTTCCAGGAAGGCATGATTATCCCCCACGGCGCCAGCAGCTTTGCAGACGTCATCCGCATGGGTAGCGAGGTGTTTCATGCGCTGCAAAAACACCTTGCCGCACAAGGACTTTCAACCCAGGTTGGCGATGAAGGCGGTTTTGCTGTGGCGGTCAGACATAACGAAGAAGTACTGCAGCTCCTCGAGCTCGCCGTTCAAAAAGCTGGGTACAAGCCAGGTGAAGATGTGCTGTTCGCACTTGATGTCGCCGCAAGTGAACTATACAAGGACAATGCCTACCATCTTGCGCGAGAAAATGCCACGCTCAGCTCTGCCGAAATGATTGCTCGCTACGACGAGCTTACACAAAGATATCCGCTCGTTTCTATAGAAGATGGCCTTGCCGAAGACGACTGGGATAACTGGGTCGAACTCACCACAAAACTCTCGCGTACGCAACTCGTCGGTGATGACCTGCTCGTGACAAACGTACAGCGGTTGAAAAAAGGTATTGAGCTCAAAGCCGGCAATGCCATTCTCATTAAGGTCAACCAGATTGGTACGCTCACCGAAACCATAGAAACTATCAACACTGCTCAGGCAGCTGGCTGGCGTACCATCATCTCCCACCGCAGCGGTGAAACCGAAGACACGTTCATTTCGCACCTGGCCGTCAGCACGGGCGCCGGGCAAATCAAAACCGGCAGCCTGAGCCGCACCGACCGCGTTGCCAAATACAACGAACTCCTCCGCATAGCCGAACTCAACCCCACTCTCCCCCTTGCCCACCCGTTCACGAAATGAAGTTAAACCGCTCTCTGTTTCTCTATTGAACCAAGTAAAATTACTCGTGTTAGCATTGCGACCATCAAAAAGACCCATCAAATGCCGATGAGTCTCTTGTGGTGACCTCACGGAGAATACTCTGTTATATTCTTGCGACGTGCTCGGAGCTTTAGCTCCTGCGCGCGTCCTCGATTATCGAACTCCCCATTCGCTTCGCTCATTCTGCGGAGTTCGCTTCAGCCTGAAGAAACCAAGTAAAAACCCCAGCCTTTGGCTGAGGTTTTTACTTGGTGACCTCACGGAGAATCGAACTCCGATTGCCGGGATGAAAACCCGATTTCCTAACCGTTAGAAGATGAGGCCAAATTGCTGCGTTTTAAGCTGGATATTGAAAGTATCCTTCAGTAAACGAATACAACGAAAATAGTATAGCATAACAGGGGCGAAATGAAAACCCCGCCAATAAATGAGCGGGGCATCACACAAGTCTAGAGCGGTCAGTCATTACTACCCTGAAACGTATTTACCGAAGTATAGCACACTTTCGACCAAAAAGCTAGGCCCTCTTCAGCTTCTAGTACTGACGCCGTCGGCGCATACTAAACCGTCCACGGGGTTGGGGTGCAAGTGGCGTTGCGGCGAGTGGATCTGGTGATTCGAGTGGTTCTGCGAGGGGTAATGGTGAGGTACCAAAGTCAGCCGCTAAATAGGCTCGTTTGTGTCTGCGGAACAGGATGTGTCTATACCAGAGGAATCCGCCAACCAGTGCCGCTGAAGCAAGGGCAATGATGTTACCGGCACCCGTGTTCGGGAGGGTTGCAACAGGGGCAACACAGCGAGGGTCATCTTTGGGAATGCTTGCGTCATACTCACAAGGGTTACAGCGGATGTCGCCAACGGGGATGCCGGGTTTGCATTCGGGGGCTGGTGGAGCCTCTGGCTTCACAGACGCTCGGCAGCCAGGTGCAGTGTACATCTTACCATCAGACGTAAAACGAAGTGTTGCAACGGCACTATAGGTTCCAGATGCTGCATAGGTATGCGTAGCAGTCACGGTTGAGCCAGCTGCCGCGACACCATTTTGGGTCTTGCCGTCGCCAAAGTCAAAGTCTCCGCTCACTAGTGAAACTCCTTCTCCAAAGCTGCCCGTGGCAATAAAGGTATAGGCTAGACCGTTCGGGCTAGGGCCATCGAGCTTTGCGCAGAGTGGAGGATTCACCGTAACAGATGCTGTATCACAGGCGTCAGGTGTACTAGGGGTACTCGGTGCATCAACACAGGCCTTGTTCACGATGGACGTAGGCGTATATATGACAGCTTTCGCAGTGATCGTAATAGTTACTGTTTGGTTGAGAGCAAGGCTCGGAATGGTATAGGTCAATTTATTGTTCGCAATAGTTCCAAGGCTCGTACTGATAAATTTGACTCCATTTGGTGCTTCGTCAGTAACTAGAACACTATTTAGAACAACATTACCGGTATTTTTAACATTGAGCTCATAGGTAAAATTCTTGCCTGTATCTGTCTTGAGTGTCTCTGTTTTGTTTACTGTCTTGGTGATGGTAACTTTCGGAGCCGGCGGTGGGGCAACCGGAATGACCTGTTCGCACGTTTTTGCTGTCGCTGTGATGGTTGTTCCGCCTGGGGCAGATGCGTAGACGGTAAGTTTTGCCGTAAACGTGCCGACCTTTGTATATTCATGCGGAACTATCTGTGTTGGGCTAGTAGTGGTCACCATCGGCGTTCCATCACCAAAGTCATACACATACTTTGTTATCTTAGCGAGGCCGCTGACATTAGCGGTTGCCGTAAAATTGTATGTGTTTACCTTTCCAGATACAGGCGATTTATTAAGCATTCCGCAAGTAGCGCCAGAAACAACCTTGCTGCCCCAGACTGGATTACCACAAGTAGGCATAACCGTAAATAGTGGAGTACCATTGCTATCGAAAAGTACTTTAACGCCAATTGTGTTGACACCGGACGCCCAGCGTACCGAGGGTGCACCAGCATAATAATTTTTACCGCTAATCGCATAAGCGTAGCTACCGGCAGTGCTTTGGCGCCCAAGACTTTGCCCGCCAGTCATGATAGTGTCGCTACCTACCACAACGCGCCCATCGCGGTACATCGTACCGTCTTTCGCATTAGAGACAAATGTGCCATATGCACTGGATGTGAGGCCGAAATGTGCATAGATTGTCTGCAGATCATTAAATCCATTGCCGCTGTTGTTAAGGTTCACTTTGTCAATAAAACTTTGATTAGAAGTAAACCCGCAGTATATGATGGCATTGGCGTCACAATCTGCAGCGAAGACTTTTGGTATGTTGTTTCCAGCACCTACTGCAACAAATAGAAGTCCTAGTGCAACTACTATTAACTTTTTTTGCCTCTTGATACGCGGTAGCGAGATACGCATATGGTTCCTTTTGTTAGATATTCTGAGGGAATTGTCCCATAAGTATCGGACGAGCGCAAGTGCAACACACTAAAAAACTCACGCGCCCATACATTTCAGCATAGATAACCCTTTTCACGGGGACGGACCGGCCTACTAACACAAAAACCCCGCTTCTCTTTTTCGGAGAGCGGGGTTTTTTGCGAGCGGTCAGTCTTGTCGTTTTTATAGCGTATGATGCTTTTTAGCGAGCAGGCTTACGGCTCAGGAACAACCGATACGCTAGAGCGCTCAGGACACTTACGAGTCCGAACAGCCCAATCACACTACCTGCACCCGTGTCAGGAAGAACCTGCGGGCTATCTGGCTTTTGCGTTGGAGGAGTTGGAGTTGTAAAGGTCACTGATTTCACACAGCTCTGGTTTTCTGCAGCATACTTGTCAGTACCGTTGACACTGAAGAGGAGCTTGAGGCTCACGCTAAATGTGCCGTCACTACCATAGGTATGCGTTGCAGTTGTTTTATCGGTAACAAGTGGCGTAGCACCATCACCCCAGTTGTATGTGACCATCTTCAGCTTGGCACCGTCTTTGCCGGTGTAGTCAACTTTGGCCGTCAGGGTGCGGTTTGCGCCAGCGGTCAGGGTTAGCGCGTCACAGCTGTATACAGGTGTTACTGGCTTTTTGACCGTAACAGGGACGCTTGAACAGTCGTCGTCCTTGGCTGGGTTCTCTGGGTTAACCTCTGGCGCATTCACGCACGCCGTATTAACCAGATTTCCTTCGGTGTAAGCTGTAACCTTTGCGGTTAGCGTAAAGCTCTTACTTTCACCGACCTTCAGACTTGGGATTGTGTAGCTCCATGTGTTACCACTAATGCTACCGACGCCGTTTGCGCTGACAAGCTTGATGTTTGAAGCATCTGCAGGGGTGTCATGGACCTTAACGTTGGTAAGGTCAACCTCGCCATCGTTGGTAACCCTGACTGTGTACTTGAACTCTTCGTTCACATTCACAACAGATTTTTCAACCATCTTCTCAATCTTGACACTTGGCGTCTTGGAAGTCGTACTAAAGGTAACTGTTTTACTACAAGCTGCATTTACAGCTGGAGCTTTATCGACACCGTTTACGCTGAAGAGCATGTTCGCCTTCACTGTGTACGTACCGTCGGCAGCATAGGTATGCGTGCCAGTTGTACCAGTAATGACATCTTGCTTACTGTCACCCCAAACGAGGGTGGTGTTCTTGTATGTTGCACCGTCTTTGGCGGTGTATTTCACTGTTGCCGTAACGGTACGGTTATCACCCTTGGTGACCGTGAGGTCGTCGCAGGAGTAAACCGGTGTTGGCGTTGTGCAGGTCTTGTTTACTGTCACGTCAGCCGTGTTGTAGTAGTAGTTCATGCCTTTTGGCTGTACAAAGGCTAGGTTCCGTAGCAGATTGCTACCACAAGCAAGTTTGTCAACTGTAGGCAGTACTGCTTCAAACATCACGTAGCCTGCCCCGCCAGGTAGGTAGGTACCGACGATAACCCCATTACTCGCAACAATACTGTCGCTTATGGCAGTTCCGTTCGGGAAGTTAGTGTTCTTTAGTTTGGCTGAACCAGGCACGTAGGTAACACCAGCCGGTAGTTGGTCACGGAAGGCTACATCTGACTGAGTAGTGTTGCCCGTGTTTTTGTAGGCTATCTGGTACTGTACTGTCTGACCGGGCTGACCAGCCATGCTACGTACCCACTCAGTTGAACCCTTGGCACGTACATACTTATCAACGCTCACTCCAGGCACCATCACGCGTGCAAGCACCGTGACCGTAGCCGAAAAGTTATAGCAGGGCTTTTCATTTTCCAATACTACACCGGTTCCACTGGTTACGACACCGTCAGAAATGACAGTATCGACCCAGTTTGGAGCATCGTTAGTACCAGTATTGTGGCGCCACACAGCGCTCCCTGGTAAATACTGCAGGTAGGCATCGGCACGGTCGAGGGTTACTGAAGTCGTAGCCGTTACCGTATTGGTATTATCACCACTTATGGTTGCGGTTTGGGTTTGAGCCGTACCTGGCGTGCTTGGGATGTTGATCTTCACACGAAGGTTTTGGGCTATTTTGCCACTATCTGGCAGTTCGCGGTTGTGGTAGTAGACTTCTACCTTCACAACGTCGTTGTACTTTGCATTTATTGATTTGCTGTACGTTGTATCGCCAGCAGTCTTGTTGGCCACACCCATAGTGCCTTCTATGCTGACATCGGCTGCCATAGTAGTAGCCGGTATCAGTACTGCAAGTGCTATCGCAGTTGCAGTTGCAAGACGCTTTGGGAGGGTACTGAATAGTTTAGAAAACCATTTCATATCTTTCTCCTTCTTAACTTACTTAAATTACTCATGACTCAATTCTCTTGACTCATGTCTCTAGTTCATATCGGTTGTTCGGTTGTTAAATAACCATTTGCCGCATAACTTCCACCTCACACAGCTTATTCTTAGCCATTTTATCATAAACACTATTTATTGTCAATATTATTATACAATATCCATAAGCACTTTCGTATTGACATCGTTGTCATTCCCGCGCAAGCGGGAATGACAAGACTATTGTCAGTGTCGAGGTGTGGATTGTGGTTATTGCTCAAAGACTATGGCACGGCTAAAGAGCACCCCGATGCACGCAGGACTCACCTCAAGAAACAGCTATCCTGGTTCCGGGCCATCTGGGACGTTAACAATTTGGAAGTGAATGTGGGTCAGATATTTCGCTTATCGAAAACAGACACTGTTCTTGACGCTATCGCTAGAACCCGCCCGGGTCACCTTGAACAGGGGGCTGTGACGGACCGGGGTTAGGAGTTCCCGTCTGTCCAGGCTGTGTAGTTGAGCCGCCGTTGTAGCCACCGTTCGTAGGCGCAGGGGGAGCAGCAGGAGCCACGGGAACCTCTGGCTGCGAGGCGGGTGTCGTGTCGACTACACCCTCTTGTTGCTGAGCGCCGCCCTGGTCACCACGATCTGTCTGAATCCCCTGATTCTGAGGGCCACTATTCAGCGATGATCCCTGAATAACCCATCTTACGACGCAGCCATTTCTCATAACAGGCGTATAGGTGTGTTCTGGGTCTTGCGGTTTTGAGGCGTTGTTGCATGCGCTTGTGCTTGGTGATGTAGATTCTGACGGGGTGCTTGTGCTTGGTGATGTAGATTCTGACGGGGTGCTTGTGCTTGATGGCGATGGATTCGTTGCCTTAGTTTCTTCCTTACATGGGAGTATAGCAAAGCGTTGGTCGCCGCCATCTACTTTATCTTTACCCACATTGAAACCGACGTTTAGGGCGCATTTACCGGTCTTTAGAACATATTTTGCACTTATAAAGTAGCCCGTATATTGTTCATGATTCCAAGCAACTTCAGGCAAGGAACCTTCTTTTACGCCTTCTGCATTAGGAAGATGCGCGTTTGCCAATGTGGTGTCTTTAGTTACTCCATTTGGGTGAAGCTTACCAAACATAGCAGCCGCACGCGCCATTACCTCTTGAGCCTCGTTGTGCGTTTTGACATTATCTGTCATCGCTTTAGCCGCCCAATCATTTACCCCATCCATGGTGCGAAGTTCTTCTGGTATCCACGCAGCGTTTACTTGCCCCGGCGTTTTATCGCCTATTTTTAGTCGCTCGTCATGCATACCTGCAACGAATATCCCTGCCTCAAGCGGGTCTTGGCATATGCTGGCCTGCATACCTTCTGTTGTTCTGTTTTGCAGTGGAACGTTGGGACCATCTTGATAGAGCCTTCGAGTTCCGTCTTCTCCCGCACCAGCTCGGAAGCGAACATACGTTTTTCCACCCGATTCAATCGTGCTGGGGCCTTGACCGTCATACATTGGCTGGCCATGTTCCTGCACAAGCTTTACACAATCAACTCCTTGGTCAATAGTCAAATCTAACTGAGCAACCGCGTCGACAGTTAAATCAGCCTCCGCGCCTGCTTGACGTGATATACCCCAACCACCGACTCCTATGGCAACCGCCGTGCCGACTGCCACTAGCCCTTTGTTCATATTTCTCATACTTCTTACTCCTTTCGGAACTATCCGTGTTCCGGTCTACATTAACCCTAATATGTAATTCTATCATTGAAATAATATAATGTCAAGTTTATTGTCAAATTTTTATATACTAAGCCCCAATCCCTCCGACACCTCGGTGTGTAGAATTGGGGCATATGTGTATGAAGAAGAACCTAACCCGACATCAAGTTATTGCCTATCGTAAACGAGTGTTAACTGAAGCCGATGCGAAAGGCGCGGCAATCGCTGCCCGAATGTTTGGGATCCATCGGGATACTATCTATGCTTGGCGGATCGAACTGTTCCCGCAGAAGCCTGGACCAAAAGGCAGGGTATCCTGGCAGACGAATGAAGACATTGAGGATTTGGTGCTACAAATCAGGCTGGGACTATCCTATGGCCCGAAGCGAATCGTCGATGAGATGAGTGACTCTGGAATATCCATTGGCGAGAAAGCTGTCCGCGGCATTATTGAACGAGCCGACCTCGTAAAGCACCAGAAACATCCAAAGAAAAAGCCAACGAGACCGTTCTACGCGCCCTATCCAGGCTACCGAGTGCAGATTGACACTAAGGCTGCACCGGTTCGTCCGGACGAAGATAAACGACGGAGTCGGAGACAGCAGTTTACAGCGATAGACATTGTCAGCAAGATCCGGTACCTGGCGGTCAAGGATGGCTTGTCGAATAGCAACTCAATCGCCTTTGTGCGTGAAGCCCTGGCGTTCTACGAATCGATTGGTATTACGGTGGAATGTGTCCAGACAGATAACCACTCCACGTTCACCAATTTGTCTACTGGCGGTAACAAAAAGCGTGACCATGAGCTCAGACGTATCCACCCGTTCACGCAGTACCTGCTCGACCGGGGCATCGAGCACAAGCTATCCCGACCGGGTACACCCCAACATAATGGTTTTGTCGAGCGGAGCCATCGGACAGACGAAGAAGAGTTTTACCACGTCACCAAAACGACCGAGCTTGATGTCGTCGCGTTCAACGAAGCAATGAAACTATGGCAGAACGAATACAATCGCGTGAGACGGCATAGCAGCTGCAATAACCTGCCGCCAATGGAGCACTATGAAGCGGTATGGAAAGGAACAGTAACTCATGTCTAAGTGTCTGGACAATTGGGGCTTAGTACAATTGTCAAATTTTTATTAACTTAAATTTGCTTATGCAATAATCATGTGATGGGAGCCAGGGCTTGCAATGGACGCCTGCCGATTAGGAGGGTGCAGAATGCTTCGAGTAATAAGGGGCTTACAGGCGTTGAGATGCTACCCGACTATTAAAGCCCTGCTAAACGTACTGGCAGAGATAAATACTGGCCATATATTACTAGCTAGACGCATGTCGCTTCGTCATTCAAACTAATGCACATATCACCCTCCAGCGCTACGCCTTGGTGTCTCGTAGCAACTAAATGTAAATTATATTGCGTCTAATGCCATAATCTTGCATCCGCTTTGATTTGGTTCAGTAGCAACAGGCGAACGACATAAAAGTCCAGTTGTAGGGCAAAAGGATAACTCTCTTTAGTTAACCCTAAAACAGCGATGTGAGCAAGGGTGTCCTTAGCTACTTACATTCTAGACTGATTGATTTGTAAATTGTGAATGATCGTTTGCTGGCGGAGAGTCAGGATCATATAGGTTCGCAAACGTGCAAATAGTACAGCCTCCTTCAGGCTGCTGCCTTACTTACTCGATTTCCGACCTGTGAATGTCCGGTTATGGAATTATATGTGTGCGTCCTTACAACAAAGGATGTATACATATTGGAACTAAATTGCAAAAAAGTCAATACATAGCACAAGCGTTTTGACGCTTGTGCAAGTTGGATGCAACAACTAACAACAGACTATCAACGCCCAAGTTACCAAAAAACAATCAAACACCAACGAATTAGACAATACAATTAACGAGAAATGAATGCGGCCGCAGGCCGTTTAGAAATCATCGCGTCAGCGATACAGCTAAGACGGCCATGCGAATACTCCTGGCTGGCATGTTGTCGGGTTTGACAACTCCCGTCAGGCGACGCAAGTTGTTTGAGGAACGAGGTGCATTGCCAGTGGCAATGCCGGAGTGACGAGTCCTTGCGTCGGTTGTTAAAACGAACAACTATGACACTAAGAGTTGGAGCCTCTGGCCTAGTTTTAGGTCCAGGACCTTTTGGCAGCAAAAGGTCCTGGTCGCCTGCAGGTGAGAGTCGCCGGTGGCGAATCGCAAGGGAACCTTCCGGGTCAAGCTATGCCTGACACCGTGAAGTTCCGGGTTCGCGGAACGTGAGCGAGAGCCTGCATCCGTAAGAAGGAGATCTTTCGACTTCGTCCGACCATCCTAAGGATAGCCGGGCTTCGCTCAAGATGACAGGGATGTGGGTGTAGTGCCTCTCTGGCGAACCGGCATGATTGCGACGCGTTCGTGCCTGAGGCGAGAGTGAAATTGTGACGCCTACCTTTTCGCGAAGCGGAACCCAAAAGTGCTTCCCTTGCCTTCTTCACTTTCAAACACTATTGAGCCGCCCTGCGCAATCACGACTTTTTTAGCCATATATAGCCCCAGCCCCGTACCATCTGGGCGCATACGGCGCGCGTTGTCGGCGCGGTAGAACTTGGAAAAAAGATGCCGCTGTAGTTCACGCGGCACCCCTATACCGCTGTCGGTGACCTTAAATTCGACCGCATTTGCAGACTCTGTCAGGCTTAGTGTTATCGTACCGCCCTCGGGAGTGTAGTACAGTGCATTGTCGACAAAGTTCATTACTACCTGATGAATTTTGCCTTCGTCCAGCGGTAGCAGGCTAAACGTTGTAGGCGTGACCCACTGAAGAGTGATATTTTTTGCGTTGGCAGATTCTTTCAGCTGTGCAACTTCCTGGTCTATCACCATGCGAAGGTCGGTAGGCTGAGCATCTATGACAAATTTGCCCGTGTTAATGCGTGAAAGATTCAGTAGATCGGCTATAAGATTCACCATGCGCTGACTACTCATGTAGGACTGCTTCAGCAGCTCTTCTTGCTGCGGCTTCAGCGCTCCAGCATCCCCCTCCAGCACCATACTCAGGTAGCCCTTTACGCTCGTCAGGGGCGTACGCAATTGGTGACTTGCCATAGAAATGAACTCATCTTTTGTCTCATCAAGCTTTTTGAGCTTTTCGTTCGCTGTCCGATACTTCCGCGTCTGCTCTTCAACCTGGGAACGAAGGGTTGTGTTAAAGTGTTGTATCTCCTCAAAATGAAGTGCGTTCTGCATTGCAATTACCAAAGTATTTGATACGGCCCCTAGAACTTGTGCGTCTTGCAGATCATAACCCTTACCGCTCTTGCGCTGTCCCAGCAACATATAGCCGATTAACTCCTTTTTTGTGCCTCGTCCAGAAGTCAACCGTGCTACGGCAAAAATATCAGACTCGTGAAGAACTGTTTTGAGCCCAGAGTCTTCTTCAGTCAACAACGATGTTATGACAATATTTTCGGTAATCTGCCGCAGAGCACGCTCTAGCCGCTCTGCGCTAAAATCCCTCGATCCAATAGAAGGATCACCTACGACCCTCAGGCTTGTTTTATCTACGCCTTTGAGCACAAAACAACAGTACTCAGGATGCACATGGTGCTCGAGAAGATTTGTTGTATCTCTTAATAACTGCTGTAGATCGATTGTAGCCACAAGAGCCTTGTTTAGCTCCGCAATTAGTTTCGTCGGATCATATGCGTCCCTGAAAAAAATTTTATTAGTGGTCCTATCAAACCATTGTCGCAGTCTGTTGTAATTTGTTGACGATATGGTTCCTATGATTACAGCTATAATAAAATCTTTTATATGAAATTTCAAATCAAATACTACCAACATCAATAATATAATCGGCGCAACATATAGCACCGCCAGTATTAAAGCAGTAAGTGAATAAACACCAGCACGCAACACAAAGCCGCGAATATCAAACAGCTTGTGGCGTAATATAGCCATAGCCGTTATGCCAACGTAGAGCATTGTAAAAAGCGGCCCGAGCCAAATATAATCTGTCTGCCCTCTTAACGGTAGGCCGAGATTCGTAATGGAAGCAAAAATGCTCGTTAGAAATACTCCAGCAAAGACATATTCAAGCTGTACTTTCTGTACCACTCCAGATCTGCGTGCTCTTTTAATTAGCGCGAGATACGAGATGGCAAAATAGGTAGTGAAGTAGACAGTATATACCAGCCACCCCTTAGGGTTAACGACAACGACATTCCTCCCATAACCCGCTATATGTATATCGGCGACGAGTATTGTTTGCTGAAGTGCAATAACGACGGACAAGCCGATGCTTACAACAGAAAGAACTGCTCCAAATAAACCAATTGTAACCTGTTTTTGGGAATGAAAGTTCAACGAAAACAGCACTAGAAACAGCGCCGTGAACATAGGCCCAATATAGAATAGTCTTGACCCGAGCCCGATTGATAAATCACTAGACCCATAAAGTAAAAGGGCATCACCTAAAGCCCAAATACAAAGAAATAATATAGATGCACTGAAAAATATATTGGAAAGTAACTTACGATCGCGCAATAGTATCAAAGCCCCGAGCGCGAGGTTTACTGGAATGATAGCAAGTAGTGATATTAGGACAGGCTGCATTATTGTTACGCAAAGAACATCACAACTAGTGTACCACAAAAAGAATGATTATATCTGACGCGCAGCTTTTATGTTCAATGGCTATCGTGTGATAACCGGCAAGTCAACTGGTTTTCCAAAACTTTGGAAGGGAGCGACCCTTATGCCAGCACCCTTTAGTAGCTCACCAATTTTCTGTGCCGCCTGGGGTGTGACTGCCGATCGTAAGGCTAGGTCATATCGTCCAGTCCTCGCTATGGCTGCCGCTTCAGCTTCACATCCCCAAACATTTGAATCAGTCATAAGACCAGTATGATCACCGAAAAGATAGCCTCCAAGCCGCGTCGTCGTTCTATCGGTGCTAGTGTCGTCCCCTACCACCCACACCACTTTTCCTCCACGCGACTCAACTTCGTCTCTGTCAAATGCCCCTGGCTGACTGTCGTCAATGATTACTTTCTTCGATAAATCAATTGCAGGAAAATCTCGAGCAAAATTAACTGTACTTGTTATTGCAGACACGACCACATTAGATTCACTAAAGACGCCATCGATTGCACCCGCTACGTATACTCTTGCCTTGTCAGTGGGACTCAGAGAATTCATCACACGCTCCATTGTCCTCACATCGTGAACAATAAATTTCGTTGACGGGTATTTCTGGAGCAATAGCGCCAGACTTGACCTTCCAATCGAGCCTGCGCTGCCAATTACGCCTATCTTATCTTTTGATAGGCCGGTATCCTCTATTACTTTGTCAACGGTGCCTCCTATCAGAGCGACTGTCCCGCCGTGACCTGTTGTAGTCGTAAGCCCATTTACGCGTATCCTTCTGCCATAGTCAGTTAAAGCTGGAAGTACAGCCCCAAGCCCCATTACCTCAGCACCGAGTCTTTTTTTTGCGAAAGAGGCGGCTTGGTTGATGACAGTAAGAGCAATCAGCCCTGCAACCTTATTGCCTACTTCCACTCCTCGATTCCCGAGGAATTTTCTGGGGATTCGCTGCATATCACCAACAATATCACCAAATAGTGGCACGAAAAGAACGTGTCCCTGCCTACCAGTGCCGTCTGGTGCATATGACTCGATTACGCTTGGCGGCATATCGTCAAGAAGATACAGCATCTCCCGCCCGCTACATTGCTTCACCATGGGCAAAAACGGTGTTATCTCGCTTGGGTATAGATGTCCATTTCCGCGCGTAACCCGAGTGGGCACGGCGAATACAAAGCTTCCGGCACTATCAGGCTCTTCCCGGCCAGCATAAACATCATGCGCACGCTCGGTAAAAGCCAGCGATCTTGCAACATCTTCATCGGTAGCACGACCCTGGCTAATGAGCAATGAGCCGGCTTTTTCCATTTTTTTAAGGTGTTCACCCCCTGGGTATCTAGGCAAATAACTAGGTACGTGCCCTTCCGGGCAAATAGAAGGCATATTTGTGGTACCTGATTCAAAAGTTTGTATCATACTCGTGTAATAATATCATTTATTATGTAATAGGTCAATAATGTATTATTTAAATTTCCAAATAAAAACACAACGTAAACATTCGACCTGGTCGAGTTTACGTTGCGCTTATTTCAAAATGTACTTTCTCTACGATACTAGCAAAAATCCCTCATAAAATCAATGCCGGGTAAGAGTTATGTTAGTATTACATCATATGGCATCTGTAAAGATTGCGGTTGTTGAGGACGAGGTTGCGATTCGGCGACTGTACGAGACAAAATTTCGGCTTGAGGGTTTTACTGTTTTGACCGCTGGCGATGGAGCGGCTGGGTACAGGTTGCTCAAAAATGAACAGCCAGATGTAGTTTTGCTAGATCTCCGTATGCCCGGCATGCAGGGCGAGGAGCTGCTGGCGAAGGTACGCGCTCAAGATTGGGGAGCCTCCATGCGAGTGATCATCCTGACGAACTTGAGTCGGGACGAAGCACCCTCTTCTCTGCGCTTTTTACACGTCGATCGCTACATCGTAAAAGCTCACTATACACCTTCACAGGTAGTGGACGTTGTCCGAGAAGTTCTGCGCCTCCCAAAGCACACTTAGGGTAATAGCAATAACGAAGGTTGTCGTTCGGCTGACCCACACTCACTTTTTACTCCTGTGTCATCCCGACCCCCGTATCAAGTACGGGGTAAACTCCGTGGAGGGATCTCGTTAGGCGTACATCAGACGGGATCTTTCGGCTTCGCTCAGGATGACATTCAAAAAGTGAGTGTGGGTCAGGTCGTTCGGCCTGACCCACACTCACTTTTTTGACACATAACAAAAACGACCCTACAGTTTTGGTTACAAAAGCTAAAACAGAAAGGTCGTTTTCTAATGACTACACTACAAAAGATGGCAACTGCTGTAAAGCGGCTGCGTGCGACATACATCCCAAAAGCTAAGGCTCGTCGCTTCTTCCTCGGAGTTGAACAGTTTTCCCTTCAGGAGTTCTGTTCGCTCAACGCTGCTGGTCGAACGCTTGGGCTGAATCGCTGGACTGGAGAAAACCGCATTCGTCGGTTAGTTACTGACGAGGAACTGCCAGTGCGCTTGCAGCGATTGTTGGTTAGCGAAGCGTTAGCTTCGCATACTGGTCGGTGGTACTGCTCTCTGGACCACTCTCAATTCGGCCCGTTTTGTATCGCCATCTTGGCGGTGTCGCATCGCAAGGGTCGAGCTATACCCATTTGGTGTCAGGTGAACCTCAGCGAAGCAGCTCTCATTGCGCCACTTCTAGTGGCGCTGGAGGGACTGTTCCATTTCCTTCAAGTTAATGCACCAGATCTGCAACTGGTACTTGTCATGGATCGCTGGTTTGCTAGTGACAAACTGTTCACTTTGTTTGCCCTGTACGATGTGCACTTCATCGCTCGTACCAAGAGCGACAAGCTCGTTCAGCTTCCCTGGGATCCCAGCTGGTGGAAGGAACCCATCCATGACATTAGTCATGAGGAATTACCCATCACGTACCATACACATAAGCTCCGACTTATTCGTTCGGATTACAATCCGAACATGAAGGATCCGGAGCCCTGGTTTTTGTTGACCAACCTACCGAGCGAGGGAACAGAGGCCCTCACCAGAAGACAAGTCCTGAACCGTTACGCAGAAAGGTTCGAAATTGAAGAAGCCTTCAAGGATGTGAAGTGGTTGCAACGATTGGAGTGGCAACGAGTCAGAAAACCACAAGTCATCCGTAACTTGCTGCTGTTTGTCTTCCTCGGTTGGTGGTTACTGTGGCGCTATGCGGTCAAAGTACTACCAAAACAACAGCAGAAGATTCATCCCAAGAAACGACTGAGCTGGTTCAAGCAAGCCTGGGAGTATATGCAACGGCTACTACGTACGCCGCTGCTACCACCGATACCGGTGGCTCATGTACGGGGAGGAGGAAAAAAGTGAGTGTGGGTCAGGTCGTTCGGCAATAATTTTGGCCGTATTGTATAATACAAAGTATGAGCAAAAAAGTAGCTATTGTAGAAGACGATCAAGCCATAAGTACCATGTACCGCATAAAGTTTGAGGCAGAGGGCTTTATAGTAGAGACTGCTGCCAATGGCAAACTTGGGCTGGAGCTGGCTGAATCGATGAAACCGAACATCATCCTCTTAGACCTCATGATGCCGGAAATGAACGGCGGCGAAATGCTCAAAAAACTCCGCAAAACCAGTTGGGGTAAAGACATTAAGGTTGTCATCCTCACAAACTCAGGTGAGGAGCAAGCACCCCCAGACCTAAAGGAACTCGGCATCCGTCGCTACATTGTCAAGGCAGAAATGACCCCCCGACAGGTTGCCGAAATGGTAAAAACCGAACTCGCCGCCTAACCTCCACCTCTCCAATAACCGTGAAAGCTCCGACCTTTCACGGTTATGGTTCGCGGTTCGAGCGTGAAAGGTCGGAGCTTTCACGGCGCTACCGAGGTAGTTTCATGGGGTGTCAGGATCATCTGGGTTATTGGCCAGCTGCCATTTGAGCAAAGAAAGTTCTCGCATTGAGTCTTGGTACTCGTCTACAAAATCCAGGTATTCGCGACGCGAATGGAATAAGTCAATGATCTTTTCGGTATGAAGCCACTCTGGTGGTGCTTGTGTACGCTGATAGTACTTGAGGCTCGAATAAGGCCACGTCTGGTGCTGCTCCGGATTGAGGTGGATATAACGGGATATATGGTGCAGGTATGCGCCTGCATTGATGTGTGATGCTTTGTATCGCCCCTGAAACAGGCCGCCTACGCGAGCATAACGACTATTGAAATACATAACGTAGCCAGTTGTCACCCGACGCATGAGCTTCGCGACACCCTCCTGGCTAACCTGATATAACAACAGGTGAAAATGATTTGGCATCAAGCAATATGCCAGCAACTGAACTTCAGAGCCAATGGTCACGGCTTTGTGCCGATTTGCTTTATTGTAGTTTTCGCCTACCAGATATTTTTTGAGGAGGCCAAGAAACACGGTGTAGTCTTGCTCGTCAAGGAAAATTACCCGCTTCTCAACACCCCTGTTGTACACATGGTAGTAGGCGTTTTCTGTAAATTCCCGAACCGTATTTCGACTTGCCATAGCGTGAAAGCTCCGACCTTTCACGCATGAATATAAGCCAAACAGATACAGTCATGCAAGCATAAGCGTGAAAGGTCGGAGCTTTCACGCAGGGGAAATGAGGTAAAATGGAGGGATGAAGATTGCGATTGTTGGTTTTGCGACAGAGGGTGTAGTAAGCGCTGCGTATTTTGCGGCGCAAGGGCACAGCGTGACCGTGTGCGACCAAAACACAGCGGTTGTGGTTCCCGAAGCATACGAGCCACAGCTTGGTGATGGCTATCTTGCAAACTTAGACCGGTTTGATGTAGTTGTGCGCAGCGCAGGAATACACCCGTCAATATTGCTGGCTGCGAACCCGAACTTAGAAAGCAAGATTACGACGGCTGTGGATGAGTTTCTGCGAGCGTGCCCGACCAAAAACGTCATAGGCATAACCGGTACCAAAGGCAAAGGCACAACCTCAACCCTGACCGCAAAAATGTTAGAAGCAGCCGAAAAAACAGTCTGGTTGGGCGGCAACATTGGCCGTTCCCCGCTTGAGTTTGTAAACGAAATTAAGCCAGACGACTGGGTTGTACTGGAACTCAGTAGTTTTCAGCTCTGCGACGTCCGGCACTCACCACATATCGCGGTATGCCTTATGGTTGTGCCCGAGCATCTGAACTGGCACGCAGATATGGCCGACTATACGGCTGCAAAAAGAAGGCTTTTCCTGCAGCAAAATCGCGACGATGTCGCAATTTATTTTGCGGGGAATGAAATATCTACAGAGATAGCCTCCCAGAGCCATGGGCAAAAAATCCCATATTTTCAAACGCCAGGTGCATTTGTAGAGAACGGCACAATTACTATTAGTGGGGCGGAAATTTGTACAACCAGCGAGCTCAAACTCCTGGGCAAACACAACTGGCAAAATGCCTGCGCGGCTACCACTGCCGTCTGGCAGGCCCTCCAGCCAACAATCCCAGGTGAAATCAACACCGTAAAAACCGCCATCCGCGGTGTATTGACTACTTTTTCAGGGCTTGAGCATCGTCTCGAATTTGTGCGTGAAATAGAAGGTGTCAAATACTACGATGACAGTTTCGGTACAACGCCCGAGACTGCCATTGTCGCCATAGAGGCCTTTGCACAGCCAAAAGTAGTTATCCTAGGCGGGTCGGATAAGGGCGCTCCCTACGACGAACTTGCACGCGCTGTTGCATCAAACGATGTTCGTAAAGCGCTTCTTATAGGCGACCAGGCCGGACGCATCCAGGCGGCGCTTGAACGCGTTGGGTTTCGCGACTTTATACCTGGTGGCGAAAGCATGACCGCAATCATTACAAATGCTCGCTCCTCCGCAGAACCAGGAGATGTGGTTCTACTCTCCACAGGTTGTGCAAGTTTTGGTATGTTTGAAAATTACAAAGATAGAGGAAATCAGTTCAAGCAAGTTCTGCAATCACTCGTCTAAGCTCGGCAACAATAGCTTCTTCTGGTTGCATAACTTGAGCTCGGTCGCGACATAGCGCCTGAATTTCGTCCTGTATCCAATGATAATGCGTACACCCAAGAACAAGGACGTCGGCACCCGCACGCAAAACGGGCTCAATCACTTCCTCTAAGCGTGCTCGGTTCATGGCGTCGTGTTCGATAAGCACGGACCAATCACTACAATCCGGTTCGAGTACAGTAAGGCCTTGGGCATGCAGCTGTTTTAGTTTGCTGTACCGAGGGCTGGCAAGTGTTGTCGGCGTTGCACAAACAGCAATGACGCCAGTCTTTGTCATTTTGGCGGCGGGCTTAATCATCGGCTCAACAGCGACAAGCGGCACGCTGAAATGTTCGCGTAATCTTGAGATAAGGGTTGTCGTTACTGTGTTGCATGCTATAACAACTACCTGGCACCCATCGTCTACGAGCGAGTGTACCACGGGCACAACGTACCCAAAAAGTTCATCTGGCGATTTTGTAGCATACGGAAAGTGCTCTGGAGAGTCATGGCGAAATACAACGGAGTGTTCAGGCAAAGCCCGCTCTATTGCTTGTGCGACGCTCAACCCGCCAATGCCCGAGTCAAATACACCTATTTTCATAGCACTATTTCGCGCTAGCCTCGGCGGCGCGGATAGTGTTTTCAAAGAGGGCACAAATGGTGAGCGGGCCAACACCGCCCTTGCGCGGGGTGAGCGTAATGTCGTCGCGTTCGTAGACATCGTCTGCAACATCGCCAACGGTTTTGCCCTTTTCGCCAGCCACTCCAGCATCGCATACCACCGCACCCGGCTTCACCATGTCTGAGGTAATGAGCCCGGCACGGCCGGTCGCGGTAATGATAACGTCTGCTTCCAAGCACAGTTCTTTCGTATTTGGCGTCTGACTATGAATGAGCACAAAGTTGTAGCCGCTTTCTGTAAACATCTTGATGAGCGGTGCGCCCACCAACTTGCCACGCCCAATGAGGGCAATGCGTGCGTTTTGGAGGTCAACATTATAGCCTGCCAAGAGCCAGAGTATAGCCATAGGTGTTGCTGGGGTGTACGGCGCTGTTTCGCCCAGCCCATCCACATCCTTTTCGGGGGCAATTGCGTTTACTACTTCATCTGTTTCGGATGCATCAGCCAGCGGTAGCTGCACGATTATACCGTGTACGTTCGTATCGGCGTTTAGGTTGGCAAGCAATCCTGTAACCTTTGCCTGCTCAACATAGTGTATGTCTACATCTACGCCAATATCCGCACCGTAACGCTGTTTCATGCCCATGTAGGTTAGGCTGGGGCCGTGTTCGAGAGTGTAGACTATGGCCAGCTTGGGCTGCACGCCCATTGTTTGCTTGACGCGCCGGACATCTTTTGCCTGCCGCTCTTTGATAAACCCTGCTAATTCGAGGCCATTGAGTAATTTCATGTCACTCATTGTATCAGTCGTGGCGTACTCTTGCCAAAACAGAGGTATTTTGGTACACTTTCGCCTGTTAAACCCGTATTAAAAAGGTGTAACACTACCCGGGTCAGTAGCTCAGCTGGTTAGAGCGTCTGCCTCTTAAGCAGAATGTCGAGGGTTCAAGTCCCTCCTGACCCTCCAAAGAAAAACACCCCCTCCCCAAGGATGGGGTGTTTTTCTTTGGAGAGAAATGACCTCACTAACAAAGCTGCCGTGCCGGTGAGTCCCTCCTTTCCGACTTTCATGGGAGATAGGTAGCGGCGCGGGTTAAAGAGCCTCTTACCACTTTGCCATTCATTAATCTATGGCTTCTGTGGAGATAGCTTTTGATATCATAAAACTATGCAATTTGCGTTCAGTTCTGAACTATGGCTTTACCCAGGAGAAGGAGCATGGGTTTTTGCCACCCTTCCCGCAAAGATTGCCCAGGACATAAAGCTGGTTACAAGTACATCACCGAAAAGGGGTTTCGGCTCAATACGAGTACGGGCAGCAGTAAACGATACCGAATGGTTTACATCGATATTCCCAGACAGAAAAACAGGTTCTTACCTACTTCCCATAAAGCAAGATGTACGAAAAAGGGCTAAAATATCGACCGGAGATAGGTGTAAATTTACTATTTACATCGAAGATGTTTTTTAGCTAATTCTTGTTGGGAAAAATGGGGTTGTTCCCGCGCAGCGTTCTCTTGAGCTACTTGCCACAAGGGTATTCCGGGTGCGGCGCATGATTTTATAGCGTTATATGCTACATTTATTCTATGAAGAAAATAACCGCGCGGTCACTCAAGAAACTCAATATCATCGCCGGCTGCTTGCATCTGGCGCAAGCCGTGGCGGTCCTCTTACTCAGCAAGTCATTGCCTGTGCCCGTTAGCGGTAACTACCTCGAGTTCGACAAAGCAACCCAGTCACTCCAACCGACAACAACGACGCTTTTTAACGTTGACCTGCCCTGGCTGATTGCTGCCTTCTTTTTCCTCTCGGCCTTTTTCCACTTTACTATCGCCACTGTGTACAACAGGCGCTATGCTGCCGACCTCAAACTCGGCATAAACAAACTACGCTGGGTCGAATACGCCATTTCGGCCAGCACCATGATGGTCGCCATTGGCATGTTAGTGGGTATCTACGATTTCAGTTCACTGCTGATGATGTTTAGCCTGACCGCCGTCATGAACCTGCTCGGGCTCGTCATGGAAGTGCACAACCAAACCACCAAAAAGACTAATTGGCTCAGCTTCAACCTTGGTACCTTCGCTGGCCTCATCCCTTGGGTAGTCGTGGCATTTTATATGTGGCTCGGAGCAGCCAATGGGAGTGCCGCCCCAACGTTTGTGTACTGGATATCTGTCTCTATTTTCGTATTTTTCAGCTGCTTTGCGCTGAATATGGTGCTGCAGTACAAGCAGGTTGGTAAATGGCGCGATTACCTCTACGGCGAACGCGCCTACATCATTTTGAGCCTTGTGGCCAAATCGCTCTTGGCGTGGCAGGTCTTTGGTGGCACGCTCCGTCCATAATCATTGCATTCTGCATGTTTTCGCTATACTCTGGAAGAAATAGGTTTAAAGAGAGGCTTAGCTCACTATGAACGGAACCAAGGTTACTATCAACCCAGATGATTTATATATAGTAACTGGTACGGTTCACCCAAAGCTTGCTGAGGAAAGTGTTAAACACATGGGGCTAGAGCTTGGTCCGGTCAACCGGAAGCGCTTTGCAAACAGTGAACTGTATGTCCAGTACGAGCAGTCGGTACGCGGCAAGCACGTCATTATTATTCAAACATTTGCGCATGATTATAAACGGCACCTTTCGGTGAATGACGCGCTTATGGAAACTATGCTGCTCATAGATGCAGCACGCCGTTCATCTGCCCGCGAAATAACAGTCGTCATACCATACCTTGGCTACAGCCGACAGGACCGAAAAGCAAAAGGGCGCGAACCAATTTCGGCTGCCGTGGTCACGCGCATGCTTGAGATGGCTGGTGCGCACCGCTTGGTCACTATAGACATGCACTCGTCGCAGGTACAGGGAACATTTCATGGACCGTTTGACCACCTCATAGCCGAACGACTCATTTTAGATGGGCTAAAAACTGAGATGGGCGACCGCGACCCAGAACTTTTTGCCATTGTTTCGCCAGACACCGGTCGAGCCAAAGATGCCGAGCGGGCTGCTGATATCCTGGGTGTTCGCTTGCGTCACCTGCAAAAGACCCGTGACCGGCACGACAGTAGCAAACTTATTCGCCCCAAGAAGCTTCAGGGCGTCGAGGGCCGTATATGCTTCATGACAGACGACATGATAGATACTGCTGGCACACTTGTAACGGCCGCCGAGACGCTCCGTAAGTCTGGCGCGACTGCGGTTATTGCGAGTGCAACACACGCCCTGCTCTCCGACCCAGCAATAGAGCGTCTTGAAGGTGGTGCTATAGACAAATTAATCGTAACCGATACAGTACCCATCGATTACGCCAAAAAGGTTCTTGGCGATAAACTCACCGTCATACCAGTTGCCCCCATGATAGCAACAGCCCTGCACGAAATAGCCACCGGCGGCTCCGTGTCTGACCTTTTTGACGGCCGTAATTATTCGTAGCGACTTGCTTTTGTGTCAGCAAGTAGTTGCCGAGCAGCTGCCGAGTGCTTGCACTCGTCGGGATACAGATTGAAGGTCATGGTTGCGCCAGCTACCACTATGTCTACCGTGCAGACGAGCGGCTTGATTTGCTGTGAAAAAGTTACTTGTTGTGCCGAGGCGGGTGCACAAGATGCAATGACGCACGCAAGCGCGTAACCAAAAATAAACAAGCGCCTCACCACATGTTTCATACCATACACTGTAGAGTATTTTAGCAGCGGGTCAAGCTAGTAGAGAACCCAAACACGAACTGGAACTAAATCGCGCTAGACACGCGTTTCGCACTTTGAGTTCATGTGCATTTTCTCCTTGAAGCATCCTGAATCAAGTTCAGGACAGGCTCCAGGAGCCGTACTGTACTACGGCGAGTGGTGTCGCAGTCGCGCAGGAAAGAAAGAAGTTTACTTTTTCTTTCCGAGCAGTGAGAAAAGAGGCGAAGCCGATGTACCGGAGAGGAAAAATGTGCAGGAGTCGAACCGGGGCTCCCAAGGTATCGGAACGATTCATTGGGGTGGGGAGAAGCCAGCGGTGCGGCCAACTTCGCTGGGCGGGAGGCTGGCTGGTGCGAAATTCGTGCTAGATAAAGATGATTTGGCTACCTGGCACATAGCGTTCGTAAAACTGGCCGACGGTAAGCACGCCGTCCGTGTCATCCCACAGGTCGCTTTGTTCTAGTTTAAACATTTCCATGGCAAGCTTGCAGGCATACACGTGCCCGCCAGCCGCCTTGATAATGTCGAGGAATTCGCTTACGCCCGGTATATCAAGCTCGGCCATGCGCTTTTGCATCATGTGTGTTGCAAAGGTCTCCATGCCAGGTACGACCCCGGCAATTTCCGGCATATGCATACCTGGGTTACCACTCATAGCAACCTTTAAGTGCTCCATGCGTTTTTTGGTGATGGCGTCGAGGCCAAAGAACGTAAAGAACATGTCGCACTCTATGCCTTCGCTGCGAGCGCCGTTCGCCAGGATGAGCGCGGCGTACACGCTGTCTATACCTGCCTTGCTCACAATAATCATCATTTTTTTCAGTGCTGGGCCCTGCTGCGTTTCGCAGCGGCAGGCATGACAGTCTTTGCATTGGTTGCAGACATGACACATTTCGTGGCCAGTGTGTTCAGTTTTGTGCGGGTGTTGTTCTGACATAGTGCCTCCTACAGACAGCTTGTTGGTTTATGTAATCCGGCAATTTTGCTGGCATTTTTTAGTGGGCCGCCGGGAAACAGCTGGTAGAACTCCTTTATGTCGACAATTCCGGAACTACCAACTTTGCGAATGTTGAGTTCAACCCCTTGCGCAACCTGTTCACGGAGCCAGTTCAGCACATCCCAGTGCTTTTGCGAAAGTTCATGTATGCCCAGTTCCGCAGCAATTGCCGTGGCAATTTCGCCGTTCCAGGCATCTTTGTTCGTCATGTAGCCTTCTACGTCGACATCGACTTCTTGGCCAGCAATGGTTTTATTCACGACCACCCTCCTTCGGTTGATTTAGTTGATTTGGTTGTTCATTTGGCACACTAGAAACTTGTGGTTGTTCCACCTGGGATGGTTCATTTTCCTCTGGTGGTTTCACCTGGGATTGCGCCGGTACATCTTGACTCATGTCTCTTGTCTCATAACTCTCTGATACTCTAGTATCGGCTGGAATATTCTTCCCTTTCAAACTCATTTGTTCAGGGATAAACGGAATCCTGCGGCCAGGCAAAAGCATGTGCCAGTAGATCCAGCGAAAAGCCAGTTTCCCCCAGTGGTTCAACCGGCTGGGGTTAAGCAGCTTCATCGGGCCAATGCCTGCAAACGGGAAGGTACCTTCGTATGGCTGCGTGTCGTAGTTAAAATCAAGCAGCAGCGCCTTACCACCGCCACATTCTACAAAGCAATTACTGTGGCCATCAAATGTTTCTTCCACTGGGCGACCAGCCAAAAAGTGGTCGATGTTTCGCCGGAGTGTGTGAGCCTCGAAGTGCCCGACCGACCCCGCCTTACTTGTTGGTACATCAGCGGCGTCGCCTATAGCAAAAATATGTGGGTACTTAGTAGACTGTAGGCTGTGGTGATTTACTTCCACAAACTCCACATCATTCACGAGCTCATTGCCTTGCAAAAACTTCGCACCAACGTTCATAGGCACGCAAACAAGCAGGTCATACGGCACTTCGCGGCCATCGTAACACACGACTTTTTTGGCTGCTTGGTCCACCTTTTCGGTAAGAAAATCTGTTACCACTTCGACGCTACGGTCTGAGAGCATGTGGCTAAGCTTGGCAGCGGCGACTGGCTTGGTGAAAGCCCCGGGAAGCGGCGTTACGTATGTTAACTTTACTTTCTCGCGCATCTTACGGCGCTTGAAGTAATCATCTGCCAAGAAGGTGAACTCCAGGGGCGCGACTGGGCATTTGATAGGCATTTCCATAATCTGCACAACCAGGTTGCCACCCTGAAACTTCTGAAGAGCCTGGCGTAGCGCCTCGGCACCATCGGGAGTGTAGTAATCGTGAATGTCTTTGCGCCAGCCCTCACCCACAAGCCCTTCCGTCATGGTTGGGTCTGTTTGTGTACCCGTGGCTATAACCAAAACATCGTAGCGAACACACTCACCCGAGTCGAGTTGCAGTGTTTTCTCGGCAGGCTGCAGGCTTTGCACCACGGCTCGAAGGTGATTAACCCTTTTTCGGAGCAGGCGAACAAGTGGCTTTCTCAGCTGGTTCAACTGGTACTGCCCAAACGGGACAAACAGAAAGCCGGGCTGATAGTAATGTGTTTTAGCCGGGTCAATAACCGTTACATGGTGGCCAGACTTCACCAGCTTATTTGCAACCATTATGCCGGTAGTTCCGGCGCCAATGATAACGATGTGTTTGTTTTTGGCGTCTTCTTGGCCCATCGCAAAGAATCTCCTTACATTCATCGTAGCACTGCATAACCATAACCTCAAGCAGTGAGTGTCTCAGGAAGCTCTCATGAAACATGGGTATCATACGGCAGTTGCAACACATATCAACCGTAAAGGAGAATGCCCATGAAGAAATCGTTAGTAACCGCAGGCGTCGCTGCTATGGTGGCCGTCACCGGACTCACCGGACTCGGTATGGCAAGCGCCGCCACGCAAAACAATGGCTCCCACCCTATGTCGGGCCTCGTCAGCGCCATTGCGAAGAAATTTAACCTGAAAGAAAGTGATGTGCAGTCAGTGTTTGACGCCAACCGCGCCGAAATGAAAGCCCAGCGTGAAGCAGAAGTGAAAACTGAACTCGCTACTCTGGTGAAAGACGGCAAGCTTACCCAAGCGCAAGCCGATGCCATCACTGCCAAGCGTGCCGAACTGCAAAAAACCCGTGAGGCCAACCGCGCCAGCATGGATAGCAAAACCGACGCCGAGCGAAAAGCAGCTATGGATGCTGAACGCACCGCTCTCGATAAGTGGTTTAGCGACAACGGCATATCGACCGACTACCGCTACCTCGTCTTTGGCGGCGGGCGCGGTCACGGCGGCCCGGGAGGCCCCGGTGGACCACGTGGCGACCACAAACGAGGTGATTCTTCGCAAAATGCCAACACGAAAGTCAACCAGTAATTTCACCGCATCCGCCACAAACACCCTTGGTAGTTTCACCCGGGGTGTTTGTAATTTCGTTTTCAGTCTACAATTTTGAGTCAATTTTCAATGAGCAAATGCCAAACGCCCAGCAACCAACGTTCAAGGCGCAGTCTCAGGCCGCTAGTTTACAGTAGCGCATGATACGGTTATGCCAGAGAGGTCTACGGTGAGTACTTTTCTTGATGCAGTAAGGGGTGATTCTTGGGAAACCGGGTGAGAGCCGCCTGTGGCGGGTCGCAAGGGAATCTTCACCTGGAAGCTATGCTTTCATGGTAGAAGTTCCGAGGCTACGGAACGTAGCTGCATAACGACTGATTTGCCCATGGCTGCTTGGTTGCTTGCGCGCGGAAGCTGTTTGAACGAAACAAAGTGCAGTGAGTTCTGCACAAGCCAAACAAGCAAGCAGTCATGGGCAAGTAAGCCGGTCGTTTGCATTCTCCCCGGCGGTTTACTCTCATTTTGTCCGTACAAAATGAGCCGCTTGGCAGGTGCGGGAGCCTGCAGGAATTGAGAGGGTTAGTGAGGCTGTGAGGTTTAGTGAATGCACAGACGGTTGTATAAGCGCATGGATTCCCGCCTGCGCGGGAATGACAGGCTCAGGACGGGGATAACAGCGCTGAGGAGAATATTTTCGCTCCGTTCATAAGAACGCACACATTACACAATGCCAGTCAGAGTGTTCTCAGGTATAATTCAGGGAAAGGTATCAGACTAAAGCATATGAAACTACTCCTTATAGAAGACGAACCCAAAATCGCCCGCGCAATCAAACTGGGGCTTGAGCAAGAACACTCAACCGTGGAGGTCTGTCACGACGGTGCCGATGGTTTGGCGGCCGCACTTGGCGACGACTACGACGTTATTATCCTTGACCGTATGCTCCCTGGCGGTATGGACGGGCTCGAAATATGCGAAAAACTGCGCAGCAAGGGCGTCAAAACCCCCGTCATTATGCTCACCGCAAAAGGCCAGGTCCGCGACCGCGTAGCTGGACTCAACGCCGGTGCAGACGACTACCTCGTAAAGCCATTTTCATTTGAGGAGCTCCTAGCTCGCCTGCGCGCCCTTACCCGTCGCCCACACGAAACAAGTGGCACAAATTTGCAGGTCGGTGATCTCAGTCTCGACACCGTGAGTTATGACGTCCGCCGCGCAGGCAAGCCAATTGCCCTTTCGCAAACCGAATATTCGCTACTGGAATATCTTATGCGGAACAAGGAACGGGTCTTGAGTAAGGATAACATCATCAATCACGTCTGGGATTTTGACGCAGACATTTTGCCCAACACTGTCGAAGCCTACATAGGTTACCTGCGCAATAAAGTTGATAAGCCGTTCAAATCCAAACCCCTTATCCACACGGTTCGCGGGTTTGGCTACAAACTGAGCGAGGTCGCATGAAACACCCAGTGTTTCACTCTGCAACCCTTCGTCTCACGGCGTGGTACACGCTGATTTTACTATTCATTAGCCTGCTGTTTAGTTTTATTGTCTTCCAGATATCTACGCACGAGCTGGGGCGAAGCTACCGCCCGCCTCGAGCAGGTGAAATATTCATTAACCTCGCCGACGATGCCGATGGCTTTCGGACGTGGCGCGAACAACGTGTTGCCGAGAGTCGCTCACGCCTGCTTGGGCAATTAGTCTTATTTAATCTGGTCGTTCTTTCGGGTGGAGCTATAGGGAGCTACCTGCTTGCCCGACGTACGTTACGACCCGTCGAAGAAGCGCTCGAAAGCCAAACGCGGTTCAGTAGTGATGCCGCGCACGAGCTGCGCACCCCGCTCACCATTATGCAGTCGGAGATTGAGGTTGGCTTGCGTGATAAAACTGCTACCAAAGCCAGCCACGCAGCCCTGCTTGCAAGCAGCCTCGACGAAGTTCACCACATGCGCACGCTCACTGACCGACTACTGATGCTCGCGAACAATCACGATATATCCTTATCCCCCACTTCACTCGAAGTGGCTGCCATAGAAGCCGTCAACCGCACCATTCCGCTCGCGCAAGCAAAGAAAATCTCCATCGAAAATACTGTTCGAGATATCACAGTAGTTGCGAACGCAGAAAGCCTTACCGACGTACTTGTAATCTTGCTAGACAACGCCGTGAAATACAGCCCATCAAAATCGACCATTACCCTCAGTGCTCAAAAACGCGGCAAACAGGCGACACTGAGTATCAGCGACACCGGGCACGGTATTGCCGAAAAAGACCTACCCCACATTTTTGACCGTTTCTACCGGGCAGATACATCACGTAGCAGTCAAAATGTGGCTGGCCATGGCCTTGGTCTTTCTATAGCCAAACAAATCATATCCGCACACCACGGCCACATTGCCGCCCGCTCTAATGCAAGCGGCAAAGGCACCACCTTCACCATCACTCTCCTCCTCGCCTAACCCCCTACCTGCGGCATGCTATCATAGCCACATGACAAACCCAGGTAAAAAATGGCGTTTTTTACAGAGAGTAGAACAATTCCCAGGCGGATGGCTCTTTGCGTTTACTATCAAACTTGGCTGGGCAGCGATATTTGGCGGGCTTATGCTCGGGACTATTATCGTCACCAAGTATGTTGAGCTTCCCCTGCTTGCCCGTTACGATTGGCTATTTCTCTTTGCAGTCTTCATTCAGCTGGTACTGGTCGCAACAAAGCTCGAAAAGCCACACGAAGTTGTAACCATACTCATTTTTCACCTTGTGGGTCTCGGTATGGAACTATTCAAAACGGCACCAGGGATTGGGTCTTGGTCGTACCCTGAAGATGCCGTTTTTAAACTAGCCACAGTACCGCTGTATTCGGGCTTTATGTATGCTGCGGTTGGTAGCTTCATTGCTCGTGCGTGGCGAGTCCTTGCGCTTGAATTCCGCCCCTACCCAAAGCGCCTGTATACCATTTTACTTGCGGCCGCAATCTATTTGAACTTTTTCTCGCACCACTACACCTATGACATCCGCTGGTTGCTCTTTGGTGCAACCCTTGTCCTATATGGTCGCACCTGGACCTACTACACCGTACACACTACGGAACGGCGCATGCCGTTTTTGGTCACCGCTCTTTTGTCGGCCTTTTTTGTGTGGCTGGCTGAAAACATTGGCACCTTCACAAAAAGCTGGCTGTACCCAAACCAGGCAACTGAATGGCACCTAGTGAGCATACACAAACTAGGCGCCTGGCTACTCCTGATGCTCATTAGCTTCATCATGATTGACCTCCTCCACGCCCTCCGTACCCGCCGAAAAACATGATACAATCTGCGCAGATGAAACAAACGCACAAAGAACGGGTTGCGGCGCTAGCCGCACAAGTCGCAGGATTTTACGAGCAAAAGAAACCCTTTAAAATTTACCATGGCAGCACAAATTCCACCCGGATTCAAGTTTTTAAACGGAGCGAAATGCTCGACGCCAGTGGGCTTAACCACATCTTGCATATTGACCCAAAGACCAAAACCGCCCTCGTAGAGCCAAACGTCCCCATGGACAAACTCGTCCGCGCCACGCTAAAACACGGTCTCATTCCACCGGTTGTTATGGAATTCCCCGGCATTACGGTGGGTGGCGGCGTACAGGGCGGAGCCGGCGAAAGTAGCTCCTTCCGGTATGGCTGCTTTCATAGCACTTGTACATCATACGAGATAATTACCGGGGACGGCACGATTACGAATTGCAGCCCAAAGAAACACGCTGACTTATTTTATGGCACAGCAGGCTCCTATGGCACCCTTGGCGTAATGACGGCGATAGAGCTTCGCCTCATTCCTGCCAAAAAATATGTACGGCTTACGTATTTTCCCGTCAAAAGCTTCGACGCTGCAGTGTCACTCATGCAAAAAGAAGCAGCCAAAAAACCCGATTACATAGACGGGATTATGTTCGCACGCGACCGTGGCGTCATTATGGTTGGCTCGCTTACAAATGAAAAAGCTGGCGTAGTCACCCGCTTCAGTCGCGCCCGTGATGAACGGTTTTACCTTGACGCCGAAAAAGAATCCCATGGGGGCATCTGGAACAAAATAATCCCACTAACCGACTATTTGTTCCGCTACGACCGAGGTGCGTTTTGGGTCGGTAAATATGCTTTTAAGGTATTCGACATTCCTTTTACAAAATTTTGGCGCAGATTACTTAACTGGATGCTCCACACCCGCAAACTATATGAAGCACTCCAGGAAAGTGGCATGTCTCAGCATCATGTCGTACAGGATCTGGCGCTGCCCGTAGAAAAAGCTGTAGAGTTCATGAATTTCGTTGACAATACGTTAGGCATCTATCCACTATGGCTCTGTCCACTTAAAACCGACAAGCTATCGCCATTCATCTCGAGTAACTTACCAACTCCACTCGTTATAAATGTCGGCGTGTGGGGTGAGTTTATACCAGATTATAATCAGTTTTTACGGGCAAATCGCTCAATTGAAAAAAAACTGACCCAGTTGGGTGGGAAAAAGTGGTTCTATGCCCACACATACTATTCCGAGGAAGACTTTTGGCATATCTACCATAAGAATAAGTACCAAAAACTACGTCGTACATATCAAACGTCATATCAGCCAACGGTTTACGAAAAGGTTCGCGTACGTGAGCGTTTCAAATTAGATACGCACCGCGGTTTGTGGCGAACATTGTTTCGAACAGCGAAGCTCCGGATTACCCCATGAGCTGGCAGGTGTATATTGCTGTTGCCGTGCTACTTCTTTCGGTTTCAATACTGCTCCAAAGAATTATTTTGCACCGCTATAAGGTAGATGATGTGGCGTTTGCCGGTATGTTTCAGCTGTCGGTGGCGACGGTCATGTTGCCATGGGTTTTCGCTAACGGCATATCGTTTGCCGGGTACTCTTCTCAGTGGTTTGCCGTTGGGCTTTGCACGGCTTGTTTTGGGGTTGGTTCTGTGGTGTACGCAAAAACGCTAAAACATATAGATGCGTCTGTATTTTCGGTGTTGTTTGCAACGCAGGCCATATGGATAATCTTAGCTGGAATATGGCTGTACAACGAACGGCTCAGTTGGCTACAGCTCGCTGGTGGCATACTCGTTTTTGGAAGCATAGTCCTTTTGAGCGAGAGCCGCCAAGTATTCAGGAGGCGTAAGGGCGTTGTATATGGGCTTATTACCGGTTTTCTTTTTGGCATAGCTATAGCCAGCTCTGCGTATGTCGTTCGCAATGTTGAGCCAATCACATGGATTTGGTTTTCGTTTGTTTTGGGTGGCATCGGCTCACTGATGGTCCAACCAAGTAAAATACCTCTCTGTAAAAACCTCATCCGCGGTAAAGTACTTCGTCTGCTGATCATCCTGGCAGTGATATATGCACTTGGCAATGCCGCTATGAACTATGCCTACCTATACGGTCCTTTTAGCCTCGTAGCGCCTATTCGCCAAGCAGGAATAATCGTCACCGCCCTACTGGCCTTTGCTTTTATGCGCAGCGAGCGCACTAACATTGCACGCAAACTCACTGCTGCCGCCATGTGCACCTTTGGCGTCATCCTCCTCGTTATTTAGATATTTCCCTGTTATACTATGCATACATTTGCGCGCCCTTAGCTCAGCGGATTAGAGCGTCTGTCTTCGGAACAGAAGGTCGTAGGTTCGAATCCTGCAGGGCGTACCATTCTACTTCGCTAAAGCTTCGTAGAATAAATATATCGAACGTGTGTTCTGTCTGATACATTCCACTAGTCCAAACCATGAAATAGAATGTCCTCCGAAGCCTTGCGCGAAGGAGGATTCTTTGTATATTATTGCTACCTGTGTATTACGTCTATCTGCTAAAAAGTCAGCGGTTCAATGAAACATATGTCGGTATCACTTCCAATTTACGACAACGTTTTACCAATCATAATGCCGGTCGCAGCAAACACACGAGCAAGTACCGTCCTTGGGACTTAATCGTTTACACTGCCTTTACGTCGAAGAATAAAGCCATTGCATACGAGCAATATCTTAAAACCGGTTCCGGTATCGCCTTCCTAAGAAGACATTATCTATAGGGATTTATCCCCAGGTTATCCACATCATAAAATGCTCGTGCTTGCAATGGTTTGCGCATGAGCGTAGAGTGGTAAATACCATCGTTGAGGTGGTCACCGCCCTTCGGGGCAGTGTGCGGGGAGTCACCTAGTGACAATCCGCATGAAAAAGTCCGGCTTGTCTGGGCTTTTTCATTTTTCTAGACACAATTTTCTATTACGTTCGTATCTTTGGTTATATATAAGCCAGTGTTATCTTAGTTTTTTATACGCTCGTAAACCTCAAATGTATACTGCGGCTCATCTACACCTGGCGTACCCGGCCATGATTTTATGAGCGTGAAGTTTCGTAGTCGTTCCATGGGGTAAAACTTGTCGCAGTCGTAGTCTGCATGCACGCGAGTCAGGTAGATTTGGTCTGGCTCCACCTCGGCAATGCTGCCGTTCCATACATCTTTACCAGCGGCGGCCATATCTGCCAAAAATTTTTCGAGAGAATGAATGATGGTTACGTTCGTTTCGTCTGGTATGTCATGAGAAGTTAGTACATACAAGTGGCGTCCAGCTGGTGGCCACGCGTTCGCACCGTGTCTTTCGACTAACCCCTTTTTCATAGCCTCGTAGGTGCCACGCCCAATGAGCAGGTTGCCGCCAAACCGTTTGCTCTGTTCGTGAAAATACGTAAGGTCTTCCGGTATAAACCATGGGGTTTTACCCCTTTTTGCCATACCACCTTTTTCATCAACCGCCACAATATCCCGAATCATGATTGTCTTCTCCTAATGCACCCCGCCACCATCTTGTCATCTTGAGCATGAGCGTAAGATCTCCTATGAAGTCCAGAGAAGATTCTTCGCATTCGCTCAGAATGACAAAATATCATCTGAGTTCTCTATGTCCTTCCCGAAGCTGAGAAATGAGGAAGAAAGAACCCGTTATAACACCAATATCTTGAACGTGATGGAGGAACGTTTCATATGCCTCCTTTTGACTGTGTACGGCACGACATTTCACTCCATTTGCCTGTAGTACGCTGGTGATTTCACTTGGTCCTATGGAAAGCAGGGGCAAGTCCTGTGTTTTGGTGAAGGTCGTAACTATGACTTCAGCGGCGTGGTTTTGCAGTAGCGGAACAATATCGGCTATTTCTTTACCCTGCTTCAGGGCGAGCAGTACGACTGGCTTCACACCAGGATATTTTGCAGCAAAACTTTGCCAAAACGCACTCATTTTCTGCCCGTTATGTGCTCCGTCCATGAGTATGGTTTTGCCCGTAATCCTGCGTTCGTCCATGCGCCCTGGCACTTGTAGCTCCATGGTTTTTTGCAACTTTGTCGCAGAAATATCGCGTAATTCGTCTCGTTTTACCAGAAATTTGTAGGCCGCGAATGCCAGCAGCCAGTTGCGCTTCTGGTACTCTGGCATGTCTGCTGAGAAATTACCATGGTACGCGTTAGCAAGCCTATCTTGCTCAAAAGTAAGCAACTCAGCATCTTCTTGCTGGCTCACCCAGTAACGCACCACTGTCATGATTTCTGGATTTTGGTCGTACATGAGTGCAGTGTTGCCATCGTGAATAATCCCTGCCTTTTGATAGGCAATTTTGCCCAAAGTAGTTCCCAAATGCTCCATATGGTCATAACCGATATCGGTGATAACGCAAAGTTTATCAGTGCGGGCCGCGATGTTCGTAGAATCGTCCAGCCCGCCCATACCGGTTTCTATGACCGCATAGTCAACCTGTTCTTTTTGAAAGACCCAATAGGCAAACGCTATCAAAACCTCGAAGCGGGTCGGCTGCTCTGGCGCATCGCTCAGCAGCTCGATGAACTCGCCGAAGTATGCGGCAAACTGTTTCTCGGAAAGTGGCAGACCATTTATTTGAACCTGTTCGTTCATTCCGTCTACGTAGGGCGAGACGGTGGTACCGACTTTAGAACCTGCGGCTACAAGTAGTGCAGTGATGAAATACGAGGTAGATGTTTTGCCGCTAGTACCGGCCACATGTATGACACAAAGCGATTTTTCTGGGTTGCTGAGGTGGGCCATGAGGCGTTCTGTGCGACCAAGCGTTATGTGCTTGCCAACAGTGCGCTTCGAAACAGCATCATACGGACGCAGCGCCTCATTCACCTCAGAAAGAGTGGTCATTTTCACCCCATTACCATACCACACCTCTGTTATACGTGCTATAATTCACTCGGTACCACTTCCTCTAGCAAAATCTCAAACCAGGGAGCGAAGTCGACCGTTTGAGATTTTGAGAGGACGACCGTAGCGCTAGGCCGAAGCTTTTACCGATAGGTAAAACGAGGTAGGCGCGTACGGGAGGACGAGCCCCGTTAGCTCAATTGGATAGAGCGTCGGTTTCCGGTACCGGAGGTTGCAGGTTCGATTCCTGTGCGGGGTACCAAGAGTCATAAATATATGCCCGCAAGATATCATCTATAAATGGCCGGAAGGGCCAATTTAATTATGAAGTTAAAGACCCCAGCGATAGAAGGTGAGATAAACAAAGAGGACTATGACTTCCTGCAAAAATTTGCTGGTAGTGATTTGTTAGGTTTATTAGGAGGTGATTGGATCAAATTATGGAGATGGAATAACCTCATAAACATTGCTGGGCGCGTAAGAAGGAAGTGCGAAGAGTCTAATCTAGATCCAAATAGGGTGAGCCCCAAGTTTTTAAGCCAATTCTTTGAAGAGTCGTCCTTAGAAGAAAACGAGATATTACAGGAGATGTGGGCAAACCTTTTAGTGAATCGCAGTGTGAATCCGTCAACAAACAATTACTACATTACTATACTAAGCCCCAATCCCTCCGACACCTCGGTGTGTAGAATTGGGGCATATGTGTATGAAGAAGAACCTAACCCGACATCAAGTTATTGCCTATCGTAAACGAGTGTTAACTGAAGCCGATGCGAAAGGCGCGGCAATCGCTGCCCGAATGTTTGGGATCCATCGGGATACTATCTATGCTTGGCGGATCGAACTGTTCCCGCAGAAGCCTGGACCAAAAGGCAGGGTATCCTGGCAGACGAATGAAGACATTGAGGATTTGGTGCTACAAATCAGGCTGGGACTATCCTATGGCCCGAAGCGAATCGTCGATGAGATGAGTGACTCTGGAATATCCATTGGCGAGAAAGCTGTCCGCGGCATTATTGAACGAGCCGACCTCGTAAAGCACCAGAAACATCCAAAGAAAAAGCCAACGAGACCGTTCTACGCGCCCTATCCAGGCTACCGAGTGCAGATTGACACTAAGGCTGCACCGGTTCGTCCGGACGAAGATAAACGACGGAGTCGGAGACAGCAGTTTACAGCGATAGACATTGTCAGCAAGATCCGGTACCTGGCGGTCAAGGATGGCTTGTCGAATAGCAACTCAATCGCCTTTGTGCGTGAAGCCCTGGCGTTCTACGAATCGATTGGTATTACGGTGGAATGTGTCCAGACAGATAACCACTCCACGTTCACCAATTTGTCTACTGGCGGTAACAAAAAGCGTGACCATGAGCTCAGACGTATCCACCCGTTCACGCAGTACCTGCTCGACCGGGGCATCGAGCACAAGCTATCCCGACCGGGTACACCCCAACATAATGGTTTTGTCGAGCGGAGCCATCGGACAGACGAAGAAGAGTTTTACCACGTCACCAAAACGACCGAGCTTGATGTCGTCGCGTTCAACGAAGCAATGAAACTATGGCAGAACGAATACAATCGCGTGAGACGGCATAGCAGCTGCAATAACCTGCCGCCAATGGAGCACTATGAAGCGGTATGGAAAGGAACAGTAACTCATGTCTAAGTGTCTGGACAATTGGGGCTTAGTACACAATTACTACATTACCATTCTTAAAAATCTTGAGCCTGTTGAGGCTAGTATGATTAATTTATTGTTTAGTCAGAGTAACGAAAGCTATGAAACGTCTTACGATTTTAATAAAGTACTTGTAGGGTCGGGAGAAAGTATTACAAAAGAACAATTAGCCGTTTTAATACAAAAGCTTTATAGTTTTAACATTCTCCGTCCGCCCATTATACAGGGTATATCAATGGGACCGTATCCACCGGCTTTGGAGACTATCGAAGTATTTAGATTTAGTGAAATGGGCATAGACTTCTGCAAGGCTTGCACGGCAGTAGTAAAACACTAACCATAGGAGCTGACTACTCAAACGTATTGCAGCTTGCCATTTTTCCCGTGTTGTAGCCCGTAGTAAACCATTTAGTACGCTGAGCGGATGAGCCGTGTGTCCAGGTCTCGGGGTTGCTGCGACCTTGCGTGGCTTCTTGTATACGGTCATCGCCGACGGCTGCAGCAGCACTGAGCGCTTCTTTGATTTCGTCGGGGTTTTCAAAAACACCAAGCTGCGAGAGCGAACGGGCCCATATGCCCGCGTAGCAGTCGGCTTGTAGTTCTAAGCGTACCGATAACTCATTTGCCGCACCCGGGTCGTCTTGCTGGGCAGCGGCTACCTGCTCCATGGTGCCAGTGACGTTTTGCACATGATGCCCGACCTCGTGTGAAATAACGTAGGCTTGTGCTACATCGCCGCTACTGCCGCCAAACCGCCGCTGGAGTTCGTCGAAAAATGTTTCGTCCATATAAATCGTTTGGTCATAGGGGCAATAGTGCGGCCCAACGGCCGAACTAGCCGCGCCGCACGCAGACTGCGTTAGGTCCCGAAACAGTACAAGCTTCGGGGGTGTATACTCCACACCTTGCACGGCAAGTATTGCCTGCCAGGTGTCGTTGTTAGACCCAAGCACTTTCTTGGTAAACGTCTCGTACTGGTCGGCACCCTGGAATTCGGCGGGCTGAGATGTCGTGGTCGGCTGCTGTTGGGCGACCTGGCCAAGAATTTGCTCGAGCATACTGCCGTTTTGCCCTGTACCGCCGCCCAGAAATGCAAATGCAAGAAACAAAATGAGCCCGCCAATGCTCGTAACGGCTATACCGCCGGTCCCCATGCCCCGCCGGTCTTCTACATTCCCACTACTGCCGATTTTATCCCACAAAGCCATGTTGAACTCCTTGCATATGAGAACAGTATACTATGCGCTAATGGAGCGACTGTAATGACCATCACATTTTTATTCCGGGAATATTATGTTATAATTATATAAATGCTCCAGCTCCAAGCCCTCAATCGTTCCCCAGAAATCGCAGCCCATACGAGCGAGCATGGCCGGTCAGGCATTATTATCGTTGGAAGTACTGCGTTAGCGCTTTATAAGGTCATGCTCGATATGCCCCTTACGCTTCACCGAATAAGTGTGAGTGACCTCGATATTTGTGTGCCTGATGCACTGCAAAATACTATTCGAGCAAATGATTGGCGCCCTAACCGCTACAGGGGCGTGATAACATTTCGCCAAGAAATCGACCTTTCAAAAATAGAGCCTAAGCTCCGGCGACCCGTTCAAATAGACGCCGACACAACGGTAGGAACATGGTCCTACGGGGAAGCTCACGAGGATGCTCTCATTTACCCCGGTGATGGTGAGCACCCGGAACTAACAAGTGGATACGCAGTTTTACACCCCTCGAAACAACTTGAATGGTATCAACAGCTATCTAGGGTAAAAGATGGGCCAAGAATAACATTTTTACAAACACATATTATCCCCCGCCTTGGAAAATTATCACTTTTCAAGCAGTAAGCGAGTACTGCGACCATTCAACAAAGCTCTGTGGCTCACGAACACCGCTTACCGCAGGGCCACCAAGGCGGTAAGCATCGCGCACCGGTATGCCCTGGTCTCGTCCAACAGCAACAAGTGCCTCATGGATGTCACCTTCAAACCTATCCTGCGCACCAGCGGCAATGTAAACGGGGTTTTCTGTATTGGCACACAGCTGCCACAGCCGAGTCCTTGTTTCGTCGCTCAGATTGTTTTGGTGTCCATCCCAGTTATCTATAACCCGTACCGTGGGGTCGACCACTTCGTCACTTATTTGCTGGTATCCGCCTGCAATCAGCCGTGTCACGGTGCGCTCACCGCCATCAGCAGAAGCTATTACCGCCCGAATAACTCGAAGTATTCGGCACTCAAAACCGAGCGCCCGCTCCAAATCTGCCCTAACGGTATCAATCTGTTCCCTCGGCGCTAGTCCAAAACGCCTCAAATGTTCGATTGCATTATCCTGACGCTGACGTATAGGGCCTGCGGGTTTCAATTGCTCTTCTAGACTGGCAATAAATGAGTCTACTTCTGCAGCAAAATCAATTTCTTGCGGTCTAACCGCCGAACCTGGAATTGAATTTCGAGACATTTCGGAAAAATTTGCCATGTATTTGTTTTAGAAGCTCGATTCTAATTATGCATTATATGCGATCGGCAGTCGGTAATTTTTATCACATTGTAGCGGGCAAATTAGCCTTCGGTGCCAGTTAAGGCGAGTGCAACAACGCCAATCCTAGGGGCAGGTTTAGCAATAAATTCTTCCATGGTTGGCATGACTGCTTCTGCGGCATAAACGAGCTCAGTATTATCAACAGCATAACGAATTAAATCTCTAAGAGTACTGGTGAATTCTTGTCCTGATAACACCGCGTCATGGTCTGCCAAATCTACCGGCAGATATTTGCCATTTACTTTCGCTACTACTTCAACGGGTGTCTGCCATGCCGGAGTTGTATCTCTCGTTATCGGAACATTTTCGGTTACGGTCCTAATCTGATTTCTGTACACGGGTCTGCCTGAAGAATCAGAATCTGCAATTCGCATATTGATCTTTTTTTCTATGCGTTCCAGTCTATGGGCGCGCGTACGCGTGAGAGAAATATCCTGTACGGTAGCTCCCAACACAATACCGAATACCTTACAAAGTAGAGCTTTTTGAGATTCTCGCCCTGCATAAGTAACACCTGCAGTTTCAATACCTGTAAGGAGCCAGGAAAGTTCATCTACTACATGACGTTGGCCCCGTTCTGGGAATACAAGCACGTTTCCACCCACTTCAGGAGTAATTGAAGCTTTTACCGCCATATGGTTTCCTCTTATTGTTTATTTGAGAGACTAAGCGCCTTATATCCATATTCTTTATACGCCCGGTGGAGAGGACGTGCTGTAATAAATCTCACAACTACTTCACGAGGTTGCGCTGAATGATTTCGGCCAGTGCCGTGTAATTGCTGGCGCAGAGCCAAGTAGTAATGGCAATGAGCAGCGGCAGTACAACAAAGTTTTCCATGCCTTTGCCGGTAGTCACGCGCAGGCGACGCAGCGGCGGAAACCCAAATTTGAATGGAATGGGCAGCAGCCATGGCACTCCTTCTTTGGTGAAACTATCCATAATGAGGTGAGACACAACACCGGTCAGAAAGGCGCCCCAGACGAAATGTATATCTACGTTCGGCATAATTGGCTGCAAAAATTGGAGTAGTAGCAAACTAAGCGCCCCAAATGCTGCAACACCCAAAATAGAGTGGCAAAAGAAACGATGCCCACCCACCAGTGCCCCAAAAATCTTTCCAAAGTACCGCCCAACCGGTATATTGCGCCACAGTGGCGCCGTGGGCTGGTCTATGTCTGGCGCAATCCCACCAAGCTGGTTTGCAAGCACCGCCGTCAGCGCTGTGGCTACTGTAGTCTTGCCGGGCGGCACGGCCAGAATCCACAACGTAAGTGCAGTAAGAGCAGCAACATCATGCGTCCGTGCAGTCATATGCACTCCATTATACGTGTCTTATGTTTTTCTTTGCTCCTTTTGAACCGGCCGTAGGTATTGACGTAAAATTACCGCCTTCTTATCGCCGACAATTTTTGCGAGCTCCCAGTCGCGTGCCTGCATAACACCTCGCACGCTGCCAAATGTTTTAATGAGTTTCTTGCGGGTTGCCGGGCCAATGGTGGGGATGCCATCCAGCACGCTAGCGGTTTGCTGTTTTACTTTGAGCGTAGAGTGATAACTCACGGCAAAGCGGTGAGACTCGTCGCGTATACGCTGCAGTAGTTTTACAAGGTTGGTGCTGTGGGGCAAATTTACCAGAATAAAATCGTCAGTTTCAGTGGTGTACCCACCGAGTTTATGCAACACGTTTACATCTAGCGTAACGTTCGAGCCAACCTCGGACGAACTTTGCCCTCTACCCTCTGCACTCTGCTCTTTTTTTATGACAATCTGCTCTTCCCGCTTCGCCAGCCCTATCATGGGCATCATGAATCCCTGCGTCAAGGACGGACCCTGACGCAGCACTGCGTCAGGGTCCGTCCTTGACGCAAACTCGGCGCGGGCGCGGAGCGCGGCGTCTAGCTGGCCTTTGCCGCCGTCTATGAGGAACAGGTCGGGCTTACCCCAAGCTTTCATATTTTTATCGCTCAGGCGGCGAGTAATGGTTTCGTGCATGTTGTAAAAGTCGTCGTTTTGCTGACGGGTCATTTTGAACTTGCGGTATTGGCCTTTGTCGCTCACGCCATTGGTAAATACAACCATGCTCGCCACAACGTTCGTGCCCTGCATGTGGGATATGTCGTAGCCCTCTATCCGACGCGGAAATTTCGCTAGGCCCAGCAAGTCAACCAGCTCACCAAGCGCATGGTCTTTGCTGATATCCATAAATTCTTTGTCGCTAAAGATGACTTGGCGGCCAAGGTTTTGCAGTGCCGCCATTTGGTTTCGCAGTTTGGCAGCCAACTCGAAGTTTTGGGCTTTGCTGGCGACTTTCATCTCTTTCTCCACCTGGCGGATGATGCGCTCGCGTTTACCCTCTATGACCGCTATGAGCTTGCGCAGGTTTGCGCGGTAATCGGCAAGGTTTGTCTTGCCTTCTTCCAACCCAGGGTCAAGGCCAAGGTGATAGTACAGGCTCACCCGTTTTTGTCCCGCTGGTTTTTTGTAGGCAAAGGGAAAAATACGGCGCAGCAGTTTGAGTGCCGCACGAACGCCCGTAGTCGAAAAGTACGGGCCGTAGTAACGTGCACCATCATCGAGCGGTCGGCGCGTGGTACTAACTGTGGGGTAATCGCTATCGATGTCGATGCGTATGTAGCTCATGGCCTTATCGTCGCGCAGCAAAATGTTATAGCGTGGCATATAGCGGCGAATCATCTCAGCCTCGAGGAACAGCGCTTCAAGCTCACTTTCCACTTCCATCCAATCGGTATCGACTATTTCTGCTACCAACGCCTCTGTTTTTGGGTCGCGCGACCGACTTGCCTGAAAATACTGCCGTACCCGGTTGCGCAGCACCGCCGCCTTCCCCACATAAATAATCTCCCCTGAGGCTGACTTATGAAAATACACCCCTGGGGTTTTGGGCAACTCTTTTAATTTATTAGCCAATTCTTCGCTCAAAATAATGGGAGTAGCCTTACTGCATTATGCCTAAAGACGCGTTTATCTTTCTATTGCTTTTCCCCGTCATCCGGCCGATTTTGTAATCTATATTCATGATAATCCTCAACACCAAAAGTAGATGGTACGGACATGGTGACCTGGCCTACATTGCGATTTCCATATTCCCAATCTCGTTTAATAACATCCAGTATGGCATTCTTTGCCTTCTCAAAAACTGAATTATACGCACCTTCAGCCCGCCTTCGACCGACACGAGTACCAAGATAAACATCGCCAGTAAATTCGCTCATAATTTATGAAGATATACTAGCATAAAAGCTTGTGTTTGACAACCTATCTGGGAGCCGGTAGAAGTAGTCTGGTCTTTTTTGCATAGTCCTCCCAGCCATGTCTGGTTTTTAGTCTCGCCTCTTTTGGGGGGATGCCGGAAACGTAGACTATGAGATAGGTTATGACAGCCGCGCCACCCAAGCCCACCCAGCCATGTGCGGTGCCGAGCGACATGAGCGCAACTCCCCACCACATAGTGAGTTCGCCAAAGTAGTTTGGGTAGCGCGAATATTTCCAAAGACCGTGAGTCATGAGCTTGCCGCGGTTTACTGGGTTCGCCAGAAAGCGCTTTAGCTGCGCATCAGCCAGCGTCTCACACCAAAAGCCTACAGCCCATACTAAGACACCTAGTTGCATCCATATATTCCAAGCTACCCCTTGACTGATGCAAATATGAATAACTGGTATAGATACTAGTAGTGCCAAGAGCGACTGCACTCCATATATACGAACATAGGCATTTAGCGCTCTGTTACCGCGCCATTTTTTCATGAGTTCAACGTAGCGTTCATCTGTACTGGAGGAACGCAAAAACCGGCGCCCAATGTGCCACGCCAGCCGAAGCCCCCAAATGCACACCAGCCCTAAAACTACTGTAGCCGCGTTTAACCCGACTGTATAGGGGCCAATTACAAAGGCGCTTGTGGCAATAGCCATAAAGGTCAAGCCCCAGGCAGTGTCCACCAAATCAAACCGCTGCCGAGCAAGTGCGACCGCAAAGAATAGAGTCAGCAGGAGCAGGCCAGCCAGCCAACACAGTGCCATTTTGCTGAATACGTTTCCAAGCATGCCATAACGAACAAGTGTCGCAACAGACAAAACCACATACCCGACGAAAAATAGTTGCAGCAGGCGTTTCATCAGCGGTGCAGTATGGCGAATGTCACACCCGCGACCGTGGCCGTCAGCAGTGCCCCCCAAGCCAAATCAACCACAACAACTTTGGTGGTAAAGCCTTTGATGGTGGCAAGGTTTGTTAAGTCATAGGTGGCATACGCCACAAAGCCAAAGAGCGCGCCGCGTGTCAGGGCGTAGCCGAGCGAACCCCTTTCAAGAGCCGGCGAGATGACAAATGTCACCACTCCAACTACGTAAATAACGTAAAACAATACTGCAGCCGTCATATTTGGCTTGTCGAGTAGGAGTTTACCGATTTGCGAGCGATAAAACGTTTTCGCGACCGTTCCAAGCCAAATCCAGTCCAGCGCCCCCATGACGCCACCCGCCACCACAAGTTGCTTGACTAATTCCATATGCCCTCCTTTTGTTTTAGTATACCTCAAGCAGGAATTTTTCGTTTGGCAAAAAAGTTCGTACCGTCCATACTTAAGCTCATGAACAATGACACTATGCAGTGGTATGATGCGCTCACGAAACCTTCGTGGACACCAAGCCCAAATATCATTGGCACCATCTGGACGCTCCTGTATCCCATAATTATTGGTGTCAATATTTACGTATGGATGCTGTACGCTCGAAAAGAAATCCCCTTCATCGTACTCCTACCTTTTATCATAAATGTAGTCGCGAATATTGCATTTACGCCCATTCAGTTTGGGCTGCGCAGCCTCGTAGGGGCAGCCACGTGCATCCTCATCGTATGGGCAACTATCATTTGGTTAATGGTTGCCATTTGGCCGCACAACCGCATCGTTGCGTTCCTATTTATTCCTTACCTTCTGTGGGTTAGCCTTGCTAGCGTCCTCCAGCTAAGCATTACCACTAGTAACTAGTGTCTTTCTTTTTCATGTAGTGCTGTCGGTCAGCCGGGGGCAAATGTTCAATAGCGTACCGCAAAGCGGTGCGTGGCATATGGTGCGCATGTCGATTAAGAAAATTGCGTAGCAGTTGTTCATCGCAGCGTTTGCCGACTTCGCGCAGCGTCCAGCCAACAGCTTTATGCATGAGGTCCTCACGGTCATGTAGTAATAATTCGGCCAATTCAAGTGAGGTAGTCGCATCACCTCGAGCAATGTAGGCAAATGTGCTAATGATGCTCACACGCCGTTCCCACAGGTTGTCGCTATTCGCAAGTTTGTACAACACTGCACGGTTTTCTCGCACATGTTCACCGACAATGTGACGGCAAGTAACGTCAACGAGATCCCAGTTATTGATATTTCGCTTGGTTAGCTCACGCATATAGAGGTCAAATATGTCGTTTTTCGCTCTCGTTGATGCGTGTGGGTATTGCAGCGTCAGTATAATGAGCCCTGCCATGCGGTGTTCGTGAAACGGACTTTCGATGAGTTTTTGTACCTCAGCAAGCGACAACTGTTTGAACTCTTTACATATCTTCCGTATCATCGGCACGCGGACGCCGATGAATTGGTCACCTTCGCCATACTCCCCCGGCCCCGTCTTGAAAAACCACTGCAAGTTCACCGCGTCGGCATCACTGACATACTTTTTCAGGTTATCCATAACCATTTTGGCAGTTTGCACATGGCTCACTTCAAAGCTTTCACTGTGAGTATTGCACGGGCATACGCAAAAATCCCAAATGCATGAAGCGGTGCAAGCACCAGTTTTTCAAAAGATGTACCAAGTAGCTGCAGCGGCAGGGATCCAAGCCACCAGATTGTGATAATAACGAGTCCTGCCATACCAAATTTGCGATTTTTTTGAGCTATAAGATACCAAGTGAGTAATCCAATGAGCGCAATCAAGAAAATGCTAGCTACAGACAAGCCTGCCTGCTCACTGAAGGACTCGCTCCGCCCGCCATTTACCCAAGCAATGGGAATGACTTTTGTAATTACAAATACCTGAGCCAATACTGCCATTGCATAAAACAGTGCCAGGAGCTGTTTTGTGATTCTTGTCATATAGAGCTAGTATACTCACTGCGAACGAGCGTAGCAAAGTTCAGCTAGCTTACGGGCAGTGTTTAGGTTACGAATGGTCATCTGTTGGTACAGTGGCGTACCTACTACCCTGAGCAGGCTGCTGCGATGTTGGTTTTTGCGCTCAACGGAGTACAACAGTGCGCCCTCTACATATACCGCCGTTTCTATGTCTGCATTGCAGCCGAGTTTCATGGTAATAGTCGCATCGTCCGCCGCTGGAAATAGGTAGGCTATGTCTGACTTCTGTGTGGTGTCGTTTTGCCACCCTTCCGGAATCGCTTCGGCAATGCGGCAAATGCGGTCGCCGTCGAGGATAAGGAGCGGTATTTCAAACCCAAAGGTTGACAATAACGTATTTTGCATAGCGCTCACATTTGGCTTCTTGAGCGATTCGAAAATGACATTGCCAGAGTTTATGTACGTCCTGACATCACTAAAGCCACACTGCTCAAACGCAGTCTTAAGCTCTGCCATCGGCACTTTGCGGTTGCCTCCTACATTAATCCCGCGCAGCAACGCAACGTATTTCATAATGGTATAGTATAAGAGTTATATCATTTCATTCAACCGTAATACGGAGAAAACTCTTTGTCATTTTTACCCCTACTTCTGGTCGCACTCGCCATATCGGCTTACTCAACCTACACCGGCGTCAAAGATTACGCCGAGCTCATACGCACAAAAGAAAGAAGCAGGTTATACCTGCGCTGGATTAGTCAGTCCTGGCTAATTTTTGCCCTTCCAGCAGCAACGCTTTTACTACTCGCTGGACACGTCCACTATCTGTTTGAGCCGATTGCCCGCAGCGACAGCTCTGCATTCATCAGTCTGAGCGGCAATAGCGAACACGACACCAGTGTCATCATTGGCGTCGTGATAGGGCTTCTCATTGCAGCCTTCATTGTTGGCTGGCGAGTCAAACGTAGTCTGAAAAAGCGCCGCGAGGCACCGCAAGAAGCACTTGTCCCTACTACAACCAAAGAGCGATGGCTGGCTGTCGGTATGTCGGTAACGGCCGGTATTACCGAAGAACTTTTCTTCCGCGCCATGCTGCCCGCGCTCCTTTTTCTTGTCACTGGCAACGCGGCCGTATCGATGGGTCTAGCGCTTCTTGTTTTTGGGATTGAGCATCTCTACGGTGGCTGGAAGGTTGTGCTTGCAACTACCGTCATTGGCTGGGTATTTCTCAAACTTTTCATGAGCAGCGGAACTATTTTTGTACCTATGGCTGTCCATGCACTGCTCGATATTAACGGCCTCATTGTCATGCCATACCTTGCGAAAAAAGGTATATTTGGCAAGCGCGCGTAAGACGCCTAAACCATGCGCTATACTGGGGGTATGAAAAAACGTTCACAACTCATCATCATACTTGCCTGCCTCATTGTCGTTGGCGCTGGCGTGACTTTCCTACTGCTTTCTAAACGAGGTAATGCCCCTACAAACACCGACACAAATGACATCTCAAAAGCCTTGCGCTGCGACCGCGCAACTGCAAACTACACCACAACCGACCCGCTTTGCACCAACACCGATTATGCCCGCCAGCTTTTCGAGCGGGGCATAACCTTTGGCGTGAATGTGCCGAGTGCTGGCACAAAACCCTCGCAAGTGACGCTGGTTGTTATAACAAATGGAGCAAAGGCGCAGCCGCTCGCCCGTACCCGCGTGAAGGTTTCAAGTGAAGTCAAAGTACAGTGCATCAAAGCACCATGTAACCCCGTCAGCGAAGTACTTACCGAAGCGACAACGGATGAGCTGGGCGTCATCAGCCTGCCAGCCCTACCTTCCAGCACCGAACCACTCATGACGCTCATCGTCGAAGCCGATGGCCACCCGGCCAAACGCGAAAGCATCATGCGCGCCGATTTGGGACAGTATTTAGTCAGGGTTGACTAGAAACCGAACTGCCTGACTCTTCGCAAAACTCAACGACTCCGAAGCAAAAAAGATATCAAGCCGCGCCTCAAATAAATCTCAAGCTAATCAGTCCTCGACATCTTCGCCTACTTCGGCTTCTATAGCTTTAATACTCGTAAGTGCTCCGCCCGTTATCCCCTGCAGGTCACCATACATACCTAATGTGTTATCTATTACAGCACGGATTGACTTTTCTTGTCGACTCCAGCGCAATGCTGCTGTACGTTTTTCTTTTTCAATTTCTGCCTGCATAAGTCCGTAGTTCTCAACGATGGCTTCTACACGATGCCGAAACTCTGGACCAACCAAAAACTGATACAAACCCTCTAATTTTTCATCCTTGTTCTCGTTATTGTGATTAGCGATATCAACTTGCAGTATTGCGTTACGAAGCGCAGCAGCAAGCACAGGTGCAAGAACTGGTTTGCACACCCAAACACCATCAAGCTGGCACATATCGCCATATTCTTGCGGTAATTCTTGACTAACGATGATACCTACATTTGCGCCAGCCTCTCGAATATCAACTTTGAACTTCGCAACCCATGCAGGTTGCCACTTGCCATTCTTTGTTTCGTACAATATAGCACCACAGGGTTTAAACGATTTATTTTTTACTGTTTGTCGTACGTCAGCACCGCGTTGCCCCTTTTTCACCTCTGTAATGTCATCAAATGGGAATTCTTCGCGTAGACGCTGTTCGAGATCCAGCTCTAGCACTTCACCTTGATTTTGTTGTGAACCTTGACTCGCTTTGCGTTGAGCAGCCTCTAAAGCCGCTTGTGTATCGGTAAGCTTCTTTTCCATCTCAAGCATTTTCAGACGATGTGATTCATCGGAAGTCTTCAAAGCATCTTGACGAATTTTATCCTCTGACTCGCTGAGTTTCTTCTGAGCCTCCAGCTCGGCGTTCTCACGGGCTTTCTTCTCACCACGTAAATCCTCGCGTAACTCTTTCACAAGTTCACGTAATTCCATTGCTGATTCTTTATCAGATTTCGCATCTTCACGGAGCTGCTCAATAAGTAATTCTTGCTCTTGCGCTTTCTTCTTAGCTTCGCCTTCCAGCTGCACTTTCATTTTTTCACGCTCAAGTTCAAGTGATTGGCGCGACTTTTCCTCTAACAGTTCCTGCTGTGCCTTAATTTTTTCGTTCGCTGTAGCCTCAAACGCCTTACGCTCCTCGACACGCCTCTGCTCGTCTTCGGACTTCAACTTCTCAATCTCAGCCAGATGCTTCTGATGCTCCGACGCAATCACCCGTGCCTCAATCTGCCCACTTAGCACTTCATCAATGTCTATTGAACTTCCACATTTCGGACAGTTAATGCTATTCATCCAATTGCCTCATTTCATCATAATGATACTTATCAATATCCTTAAATCTACCCATAAGAAATTTGGCACTATTGTGTATGTCGCTTGCAGATTTAGCACGTGGGGTACCATGCGACAAGACATTACAAACAGTTAACAGAGTTCTAATTTTAGTTTCATTTTTAGTACTTATTTTTGCAACCTCTTGACGCATTAGCGCCCGGGCTATCTTGTTGTAGTTTGCTTGAGTTGCAAATTCAATACCGTGATTAAAACGCATGTACTCCTCAAGGACACGCCTCATGGTATTTGGCGTATGAAGTATTTCATCCAAATCTAGGTCCCCAAAGCTCTTCTCTGAGAAATCAAAAACTTTTTTGAATAATTTTCTATACGGATTTATGATGCTCTTAGCTGCATACACGATACTTTTACCGTTTACTTTACGAATCTCATACTTCCTAATATGCTGGTCTTCATTCTTACCATAACAAAGGTCATAGAAGTCGTGCCATGCATGGGTGAACACGAATGACTGAAAGCTCTTATCGTCAATCACTTTTTTGACAAGCTCAAGTATGTAAAACCTATTCTCATCATCAAGGCTTGAAATAGGGTCATCAATAATAACAACATTAATGCCATCTCTTAATGTTTTTCCATCATCGCCCAACATCTCGTAGTAGAAGTAGATGAGTGCAAGAAAATTACGTTCCCCCTCACTAATGTCTTTGATGTGTAGTTTTTCCTCAGTTGCAATGTTTTCGATGAAATAGGATTTATCGGTAGTATCAAGTCGAAGTTTAAATCCTATATTGATATCGGCTAAAATCTCGTTTAGATACTTAGCGAAATCGGAGAGATCAGATTTGCTGTCTTTCAGGTCATTGATTACGGTCATCCTTTTACGATAGTCTTTTCTAAGGTAAGAAAGCTTTTTTAGGTTGTTGTTATATGTTGTAATATTATTATTTATGACTTCGTTGTTTTTTATCTCATAGCCGATACCACCCTTAACGAGCACCTCAAGCCGATTGATACGCTTCTCGTAACCGGTCTTGAGCTCGGCCTTGACGCGCCTGAGGTCATCTATATTGCTATCAATTAATTTTAGGGTATTTTTTAGGTCGCCGGAGATATCTTCTTTTTGACCAGCCATGTTATTGAGTTTTTCTGATAAGGCCGTCGTATACTTTTCAGTATATTCAAGCTGGATCTCTAAGTCATTAAAGAACAACTCTGCATCAGTATGATTGTCAAATGCAATTAGTATGCCCAGTTTGCTGGTAACAAGGCCTCTCACCTTTGTCGCAATGCTGGCGATGCTACTAATAATATCCTCAATTTTCTTGCTATCAATACTTTGTGCATTCTGTGTGTACTTTGCTACTCTGTCTTCAATTTCGATAATATCAACTTTGCTTAGGCAAAACTCGCATGCCTGCTTGCCATGATGAAGTCCAACCCCTATTTCAAGCCATTTCACAACCTCTGGAACTGGGATAGTAGATGTATCATACGTTTTATTGAGAATCCTTCCGATTTCTCGGTAATCTTCATCTGTTGGCAAGACAATGGATGGTAAATTAACGTTAGTGATTGCATCTAGGTTTTTACTGAGATTATCCTCGCCTGAAATGATTCCGTAATCCTCTTTCGGGAAAAGCTTTAGCGCTTCAATATATTCATCTACCCAAAGACCAACAACTTTTTCGTGCACTCCATCTTTATGGGATTTTGTTTTTATCTTTGATTTTCCTTTACGTCGGGTGAAAATATCGTGAATAGTATCCTCGGTAGTTTTTATAAGGGTTTTATTCTCATTCTCAAGCGCCTCAGCCTCGCTCAATATCTCTGCTCGTTCCTTTTCAAGCATCGAGAGTTGCTCTTCTATGCTGGCGTTATCCCCAAAGTTCAATTTAACTCCACGAATGTTACCCGAACCTTCACTAGCTCGTAATTTTGCCTCGACATAGTCATTGTTATATATTCTTAAACCATCTTCAGAATTAGACTTAAGATATTCATCACGAATTCCCAGCGCTAATGCACTCTTACCCTGACCGTTTTGCGCAAAGAATATGTTGGCACGATCAAAAAGGTCATCTGGCCCAGTATATTTAACATAGGACTTAAGAGTATACTTAACGACCTTACTTACCCTATCTGTTCTCATTTCACCTTATTATAACCCTATGGTCATGTTTTTTACTTAACAACCCTACCCGGCTAATGGACAAATTTTCCGGAGAGGGCAAAAAGACATTTTTGGCGCTGCGGGTAATGGCGGCGGAGAATTTGAGGCGAGAGAAATAGCAGGTTATTTCTTTTTGGAGGCTGGGCGGATTACCTCTACGCCCTTACCACCTATAACCTTCACTGGTCTTTCCAGTTCCACCATTTTAGTTTCTCTGCATCACGGCCGCCGGAAGCGTAATACACGGCACAACGGAAAGTGTAAAGCACACAGCGGTCTATATGCACACCGGCGTTGGCTTGCAAGCGTTCATACATTTGCTCGGGGTTTTCACCTCGGAGACCATCAATCGCCGTATAACCCAACGACTCTAGGTCGCGAGCCAGCGATGGGCCAACCCCTGGTATTTCTACAAAAACAGACTGGGTCACCGCTAAGCTTCCTTCATAATCTCACCCATGGGGCGGCGGGTTTTGGGCTTGGGCGGGTCTATGCGGTAGCCGAGAGCTAGCATGACAACAGGCAGGTCTTGGCGGGGGTCGATTAGTTTTTTTGCAGCAAGTAAGGTTGTTACTTTTTGAACATTGAAGCCTTCGATTGCGCATGAATCAATCCCGCGCATTGCTGCTACGGTCATCATATTTGCCATGGCAATGTAGGCCTGACGCGCCGCCCACTCGTGCAGTAGTTCCGGCGCATTGAGTCTGGCGTAGTCATCCGTAAGCCATTTTTTATAAAATGCCACGTACTCATCCGCTTCTACCTTGCTCATGCCCCGTACTGACTGCAACGCCTTTTTTGCGTATGGAGCACCCGGTGCCATTGCCCCAGATGTCTTGGCGGTAAATATGATGAAGTGGCTGGCGGTCGGTAGCTGGCCCTGCGCCCCCCAGCACAGTGGCGTAAGCCCCTTGCGCAACGCACCGTTTGCAATGATGATATTCCATGGTTCTAGCCCAAATGAGCTCGGCGATAACCGGGCTACTTCAAGCAGTAGCTCAAAGTCTTCGTTAGATACAGTTTTTGTAGAGTCAAACCGCTTGGCGGCATGCCGAAAGTTAAAGCCAGCCAAAATCTGTTCGCGCGGTACCAAATGGGGTGCGTTGTCCATTCCACTCATTCTATATCCCCGGAGGTATACTGTAAATCACTACCCAAGTCTAGTAACTAGCTGCTGCTACCGTTGTCTGTCTTTCATGCGGTAAACAAACTGTAACCCAGACCAGAATGAGTCAATGGCAGCGACTTATACATCAACAAGACCGGTTGTTAGCATATATTCGCGGACGGTATTGCCGGTCAGGTCAGTTGCAACCTCGGCGGACTGCTTAGGCCATGACACCCACAATTTGCCCGTCTTGGCCAGGAGCGGTAATGCTTGGCCATATACGAAACACTCCTCGTGGTTCTATGTACCAGAATCTTACAAATTATATGCCTCTGTTACTAGCTAGGCTGTCTGAGGGATGTGTTCAGTATAGTGGGAGCCTGACACGAGTAAAACATCTGCGAGAATTCTTACTTAGGCCCCTTGCATAAATAACCTTCTCACAAGAACCAGCTCCATTTCAGTCAAATCATGAGTGCGCCAGGAGTGACCGACAGAGCCGTAACCGTAGTTACGGCGACCGAGAGAGCGAGGACGTAAGCCATGAGATGGCTGGAAGGGAGTCTGGTGGATGGGATGGTTGATTATGCAAGGGGCCTTACTATTTCTCAGCAAATACGCTAGCATGGTATTTAGTAAGTAAGAGGAGGAACTATGAAACCAAAGATATTACTTTCCATTATTGCCATGGTGGTTGTCGTGGGCGGAGCGGGCTTTATCCTCATGGATAAAGATACCGCCAAGACAGACAGCTCAAACAAAAGTTCAGCAAGTCAGCAAAAGAATACCACCACTTCAGACTCACCAAAGATTCCGTTTAAAGCTGTTGGAGAGCTGGCCGATTGCTCGACGTACACATTTGCAGAGCTGGCGCCAGTGTGGGGTGTTACTTTTACTGACGACGATAATAGCACCGCAAAAGTCAGCGAGATAACCGGACCAAACACAAAACAATTTGAGTGCGATTACAACGAAACAGACAGTGGTAAGGGCGTGACGTTCGTTATTTCCTACCGGCAGTACGCCGATGAGGCTGCCGCCAAAACTGAAATGAATAGCGTACGCAGCACCGAAAAATACGGCGACACCGTTTATTACCTGAAGGAAGATAAGTCTGGTGTGGGCGATGAAGCCTTTTTCTGGTCACGAAACCGCACGGACGGTAGCAAAGAAGCGAACCAGCAACTTTATGTTCGTAATAGCAATGTCGTATTCCTGCTGTCTGGCGTCAACCTAGACGGAGTAGACGCAAGCTACAAAGATAAACTAGCCGCTTCGTACAAACTGCACTTCGAATAAAAACTAATCTTTTCTAACGCTTTAGCAAATTGCGCTGCGTCAGTTCGTTGCCTACATTTGCCCGTATGCGGTCACGCAGCTGAACCAGTTCGGGGTAGTCGTAGAGTGAGAGTATTTTCTGGCTTTTTTCGCTTGTGTCAGCTGGTTTCGCACGTAGTACAAAGTACGCCCACGTTTCCGCCAAGTCTTCAATGGGGTTTGTGGCGGCATATTCGGTAACGAAAGCATCTTCTTTGCCTTGGTAAAATGTCGTAACTTCGTCTTGGTCGTCACCGTAATTACCTGGGACGCTGGAGCCATATTTGGCCCAGAAACGAGACTCAAAATTTGCTAAGTATGACCCCGCTTTTGTGCAACCTTCGGGTATTTCCAACCTAGGACAGCTCCCGCTCACTCGTTCTACCTGAGTCGTGTTAAGGGTGACAATGTGACCAAACTCGTGCACCATGGTATGTATAAGGTCTTTGCGGTCATCCATAAAGGCGGCATTGACATTCATGTGCCATTTGGCCGGGTTATCTTGACTCTGCCACACAGAAGCTGCGCTGTCGTTATTTGCATCAGAGAACACCTCAAACGTCAGCAACCTTTCGCTAATGGTTTGCTTGCTCGCTACCCGGGTGAATAACTGCCATAGTTCAGCATCACGGCTACGTGGTTGCGGCGAAAGCTCCTGCGATGTAGTGACCGTATATACTTTGCCCCGCGTGTCCGAGCCGGTTTCCTCGAGGGTGTACTGTTTTGTGGGCTGGTCGTTTGTATTTTGGGGTTGCTCGACAGCAGGCTGAGGCTTAGGTTTTGTCGGAGCCACTTTTGCTTGAGAGCCTTCAAAATAGCTATCAAGTTCGGCATTTATCTTCTGCTCAATCGTCGCGCATTCTTCATCTGTTTCACAGTCGTAATAGCAAGAGCCACCTTTTTCATCATATTGCTCATAACTGGTGCAGTCTTCTTGGCTCAAGCGATCTTGTGGAGAATTCCCGCCAAATAACCATAGCGTCCCTCCTGTCATGACCAAGAGAACTCCTGCTACAATCCACAGTTTTTTTGATTTTGACCGCATGCTACTCCTTTGCCATTACTATTTCTGGCGATTATACGGTATTGTCTTGACCTAAAGAAGCCTTTTTTAGAATTCTTTTGCGGTATTCACTCGCTACCATAAATGTTTTAGTATCTTGCACTCTGTCTACAAATAGAACACCTTGTAGGTGTTCGGTTTCGTGCTGAAAAACGTGCGCCACTAAGCCCGAGAGTTCTTCGTCATGTGCCCTTCCGCCTTCATCGAGCCACTGCGCCTGGATGCGCTTGTACTGCAGTGTTTGACCAAATAAAACGGTACTACCACTTCCAGCGCTAAGACATCCCTCCCATGTGCGCACCCTCCGTCCTACACCAGTAAACCGCGGATTGATTACGACGCTCCGGTACGGTTCAGCCTTCGGACGATGTTTCGTTGGCCGAATGTCTATAACGGCAAGAGCCAGCGGCACACCAACCTGAGGCGCGGCAAGTCCCATACCGCCTTTTACCTCATTTGTCTTGAGCATATCTGTTATAAGCTGCTGAATTTCACCTGATTTGATTTCTGCGACCGTTAGTTCACGCGCAACTTGCCGGAGCAACGGGTCTCCGAGCCGTGTCAGGCGCAACCCTTTCATGGTATGACCGTTTCGCCATGAGCCGGCTTTTTTAGTGAGTACTGCCCGCATGGATATTGCTGAAAGCTGCTTACGTTGCTTACCAAAAATTCGTATAAATCGATGACGTCGTACAAACATATGCCTTGCTCCGCAAGACTGCGTAGCTCGGCTAGGGTACACCAGCGAACATCTGTCGATTCTCCGCTCGCGACGATGCCGCTCGGCCTGTCGGCCGCGACAAAGCCGTAACACCAGTCGGAATGAAAGTGGCCGTTGCCAACATTGTGCGTGTTTGAAGAAAAGGGTGCAGGATGCACCACAGCAGTCTCCAAATGAGGCGGCTGCAGAACCTGTAATACACTTAGCTCAGATACTTGGTAGCCACTTTCGTCACGAATTTCATGCATAAGTGTTTGCCATGGTGTTTCGTCTAGTTCGACGTGGCCACCCACCTGCATAAGCTTGCCTGCCTTACGGTGCATATGTACCAAGCATTTCCAGTCATCGCCGTCGCGCCGGATTATGTACGCGCTCACCGTCATATCGTGCTGCCCTGGCTGGGTATGTATGTGCGGCATTATTCCCTACCCCTCCACGTTATGAAGTAAATACATACGAGAACAATCACCGAACCAACAAATTTTTCCAAACTGTAGTGTTCGTTCAGCAGAAAAACACCAGCAAGTGATGCTGGTACTATCTGCGCATTTACAAGTACAATCGCGTGGTTCGCATTCACTAAGTGAACAGTGGCTGCGAAGCTTCTCATTGTCAGCCAGAAACATAGCGAAGATACGACTGTCCACAGCCCAACTAATGAGAAGATGTTTATTGAATGAAAGAACAATACATACACCAAGCCCGCAATCACCGCTACAAGAAAAACCCGTAAATCTGGGATGATAGCGGAATCATGTCTTTGCATTAAGCTTCTTGATAATACGTTTCCTAGCCCGAAAAATATAATACCAATTAGGATAATCAGGTCGCCCCTAAGAAAGCTTATGGCTTGTACGCCCACGATGGCAACATAAAGTCCCACAAACATACCAACTACCCACCATTTTTGACGTGTGGTTATACTTTCTTTAAGGAATAAAGTAGAAAACACCATTGTGGCAACAATACTACCCGTCACAAGCAACGACGCGTGTATAGACGTGGTATAGCGCTGACCCATCAAAAGTAATAACATACCCGCTAGACCATAGATACAAAGTAGTAATATTCTGTAACGGTCCTGCCAAATGCTTCTCATTTTTCTTTTATTGTATTTTTGCATTAGTGACAGGCCGGCAAATATACCAGCGAGAGCATTGAAAAGAAATGCAAATGCGAGGGAATCTACTGTAAACTCTGTGTAAATATATCTGTTAATCACAAGGTAGCTCGCAAAGAAAAACGCCGACAGAAGCCCCGTCGTAACCCCTTTTGTATTGTTAGACAGCCCTAGCCATCTTTGTTTCATTGTATTCTTTCAAGTTTAGCAAACCCCAATCACGCATTAGCCACCAATAGATAAAGCACGCTACAATTTCTCTTGTAAATCTTTCAAAACAAACAGGAGGAAAATATGCGTGCTTTACAGAGGAATAATATCGTAGATGTGTTTGTTTGGGTAGACGACATAGTCGTCCAACCAAACAAACGAGGTCAGCATCCGGCCCTTAAAGACAGTGAACTCCTCACTATCCTCATATGGGATGGCCTCACCGAACCCCACAAAAACCTTTCGAGTTTGTACGGCTGGGCTTGCAGAGAGTACTCGGATTGTTTTCCTCATATGCCCAAGTACCAAAACTTTGTGGCTCACGTGCATCGATTACTGCCACAGATGGTTTGGTTGCTACAGACGCTTCTAGCAAGCGGAGCACCGCTCCGCTTTGTCGACAGCACAATGCTCCCCGTCTGTAAGCCCATACGTGCTAACAGACACAAAGTAGCCAAGGGTGTAGCCGACTTTGGCAAGAACTGGCAAGGGTGGCACTACGGGTTCAAGCTCCATGCGGCCATAGATTACAACAACAGGTTAGCAGCTGTTGTATTTACTCCTGCTAATGAACACGACAATCAGCACATCGAACAACTCGTGAATGACCACACGAAGATACTTGTCGGCGATAGTCACTACGGTGGCAGCGTCATGCGCAAGCGACTCTGGAAGAAACATAAAACTATAGTGATCGCACCACCGCATCATACTCAAAGAAAGAAATTAGCCGCAGACTGGCAAATGCTTTTGCTCCACATGAGACCAAAGATAGAAGCTACCTTCGGTAAGCTTAAGGAACACCACTTCCTGGTCACTTCGTTCCCAAGAAGTGTTAAAGGTTACTTTACACACTATGTGCGGGTACTACTTGGTTACCAGATGGCTAATGCGTGATTGGGGTTAGCAAAACCTTTTTTATGGCAACAACTTCTGGGTCCGCTTCACCTTGCAACATAGCACGAGTTCTTGCTTTTAGCATGTTACGCTCCGCAGCAGTTTTTGTACTTCATAGGTAGGCCGTTGGGGCGAAGTTTGCCGCAGGGGCACGGGTCGTTGCGGCCAATTTTCTCACCACCACTATACCCTGTCAGGACCGTTTCATTCCCATCGCCGCCGGAAAGATCTATGTCGAGCGTTTCGAACCAGCGAATATAGTCTAGGATGGGGTTGTCTTGGCCAGCCTCTTTTGCCACCAGTTTCTCATCGATTTTTTGGAGCGCATCGGCAGTTTTGTTGTGTTCCAGTCGTGTGTCGGACTGAAGGGCGGTAAGCTTTTTGGTCAGTTTTGCTGCGTCGCCCATACGTCCCAGCGCCGTATAGCAGTCGTACAGCGATGCGCCGATATACTCGTAGCTTTCTGCCAATGTTTCATAACTGTACGGTGGGTCTTGCCAGAGTTTTTTGCTGCGGCACCGGTCGAGCGCAGCTATGGCGTGCTCAAATGCCAAGACAGCTCTTGTGTACTGTTTCTGCACCTCAAGCTGGTCTCCCAGGATTTGGAAGCTAGCAGAATCGTTCGGCAGCAGTTTTGCCAGGTCTGAAAACTGTTTTTTCACTGCTTTTTCATCTGTTTTTGACATGTTTTCCAAGAGGCTCGGCACGGTAAAAATGGGATCGCCAGTGCGTTTTTGAGCCAACGCGCAGAGCGCCGCAGCAGCGTGCGAGAGTGCCGGCTGCTTCGGCTTTGCCCGGGCAATTTGCAACGAAGCGAACACAATATTCTGCCTATGATCGGCATATTCTCTAGAGTCTGTCATCCACTTGTGTACAACTGAGTCGGAAGCGGTGTCAAGCGCATGGTGAAAGCGGTTCAGGCTGTCAAGCATAGCCGCATAGTCTTTACTGTCTTGGCCATCTGCATCAAACATGCTGTCGTCATACGCTTCCATAAGCCTATGGAGCGTATCGACCCATACGACGTTTGGCGCCCACCGTTCCTGGACCTCACATACTAACGTATACACGGCATCGACATCTTTCGCGTTGTTACTGGTTAGTTCTTCCGCAACATCATAGGCTTCATCATATTGGCTAGCCAATTGCGCGAACGCCTCTCGGTCGGTGTCAGCTCCGCGCTCAGCAAATGCCTGTAGTAGCTTTTTATCTGTATAGGTTTTGATGATTTCCGGCGAAGGGCCGAGCCGTTCTTGCGCCTGCTTCAATTTTTCCAGCAGGCCCTCTGGGCCATCCTCGCCCTGTTCTTTTAGACCAGCGAAGGCATAATGACCATTTTCGAGTAACTCTTGCTGGTGCCACGCGAAGTCGTAGTCCGGACACAAAGCCTGGGCGGTTTCAAGCAAATGCTCGCCGAACAGCAAATGTCCCTGCCCCAGCTCCGCCACCGCCGCATTCGTAATAAGCCGGTAGAGGCTGGGCGTGACCATGCGCTCTTTCAGCATATATGCAAACATATCTTCGTACACCTTAGATGCTGCTGGCGAATCTTGTACAATAAGGAATTCGTGCGCCGTATTGGCTTTTTCAACCCAGCCGTTGGGGTCAAATTCATTGACCACCACATCGGGAACATGGGGCTTTTTCAGCTTTCGTTTCGAGACATGGGCATTCCAGTAGTCCATTGCCACTCCCATAAGTTTTTCAAGCTGTTCGTTATCGCCAGCCAGACCGAGAAGCACGCGCACACCGGCAGGAGGAAATGGCGGCATATCTTTAGCGGCAAATTCTTCATCCAGCAGCTGCATAATTATAGTCGGCGCAATGTACCGATCAACTCCGGTTTCGGCCATTGCCTGTTGTAGCCCGGCTGCTGCTTCTTTTTTGGGCAGCTGAGGCCTAGGCTTGTTCAGGTCTGGTTTGTACGAATCATCTAGCCCCAAGTCGCGCCGTAGCAGAGCATAGCCGGTTGTGTGCTGCATGGTAACGCGCTCCGGCAGTTTTTCGACCGCATTTTTCAACATGGTTTCATCTCCCATGGTGAACGGGAACATAGACCCGTCCGGCATACTGATTTCCCAGTGGTCACCCTGCTGGCACAGCCGTGCGATGATAAACTGGCCGGAATGCACCTGTGAAGCCAAAGAATATTCCCGCACATGGTAGCGCGTGCCGCTTCGCAAGTCTTCCAGCTCAATATTACCTGGCCGCACCTCACCGAGTCTGAACGCACTCATGAAGCCCGTGCGAATCATTTGGTCTAGCTGCAGAGCTTGCTCTTTTGAAAGTGCTGGCTCTGAGGCTTGGAAATGTTCCAGCATGGTTTTGCCCTCATGCACGTAGTCTTGCCAAAGCCAGGCCGTAAATAAATCGCTGCCATGCACAACATCATCTACATCATCAAAGTGCGGGTTACTCGTCTTGTACGGCGTTTGCAAAAACTCGCCGCCCAAATCGTGTACCTGCTCTTCGCCCAGCGTGTCCCACACAAATTCATGCAGTTTTGGTCCGATACTTTTCAGTACACTCATCGTCTTCCTTTCTTACGCTGGCCGCGCAATGTTATAGTGCGTCGCCGAGTACTCGTACTGCTCTACAAAAAGTTCCCGGAACGGCACCACGCTATTTTGTTCGTAAAAAATAAGCAGCGCTTCTTTATACGCTGTTTCGTCAATACTTCGGTATGATATAGGCGCAAGGCCATTGGCAAGCAGCAGTGCATTCGCCGTCATACGCGCCGTGCGCTTATTGCCATCGGCAAATGGCTGGATGTAGCTCATGCCTACCGTCAAGAGCAGCGCCTTTTCATACGCATTTGCCGCCTGTTGAATATAGCACAAAAGCTGTTCTAGTGCCTCGCGTATCTGGAAACCATTACCAAGCGGCTCGTAGTCAGTGCCAGTTATCCCCACGGTCGTCGAACGCAAGTTTCGAGCCACTCCAAGTTGGTCAATTATGGACTCATGGAGTTTTTCTATATATAAAACACTCGGCCGCTCCCACATATCCTGAGTTTCCCACACAAAATCAAACGCTGCTTTTTGGTTAAGGAGCATTTGCGTCTCAAACGGTGTGTTTTTTGGCGAGACGATGCCATACGTTAGCAGCTTTTCGGTATCGAGCAGCGTGTACGTATTACCCTCTATCCGAGCCGACTTCCACGACATTTCCACCATAAAACGTTGCAACTCCTTCGTATGTACCGCTTCATTTTGGCGAGCTTTTTCTTGGTACGTTTTGGTTGCCGCGTCGAGCCGCTGCATGGCTACGTCGTTCATAACTGGCTCGTAGCTGCCTTGGAACAATGCATGGTTAAACTGCGTTGAAGCCATTCTATTTTCCTGTGGTTCCTGCAAATATACCGCCGTATCATATGGCCGCAACAATACGCCGCGCCGACTAATACGATAACGCACAGACCGACCGGCACCCTCACGTTCGAGAAACCCTTGCGCATGCAACTCACTCAATGCCCGCTTCACGGTCACAAGCGAGGCGCCACCAGATAATTCCTGGTGTACATCTGAGGAAGCAAGCGTTTTACTCCCCCGAAACAATTGCAGTATAGTTATATTCGTATCATTCATATGCTCTAATCGTATCATAGTGATACGATTACGCACAAGGCACAATACGTTTGCGCTGGTTTGTTACAACCCATCCCAAATCTTATACCATAAGATTTGGGATGGGTTCTTACAAGATCTCCAGGCACGCAAAACCTTTGCGAATGGCGGCCACTTCTGGGTCAGCTGCGTCTTTCGGGCAGACATAGGTTTGCTCCAGTTCATCGAGCGCAAACCAGCCGAACGTGCTGTGGTCTTCCGGGTGAAGCCGGATGTTTTCAAGCGGGTCGGTAAACTGTGCAAAGTAAATTACCTCTATGGAATGGCACTTTTTCACTTCGTTCATGTAGGTAAATACGTCGAGTACTTCACCAATATTTACGTGCATACCAAACTCTTCCATGACCTCGCGCGCTAATCCCTCACACATATCTTCGCCGTAGTCTATGTGTCCGCCGGGTAGCTCCCACACACCGGGCAAAAACTTTTTCGTGTCGGCGCGGCGCGCCAGAAACACCTGCTTCACCTCACTTTCTTTACGCCATATGAACGCACAGGCAGTAAACACCTGCTGCCCCTCCGCCAGTGTCTCACTATCATGCTGCCCTGCCCCCATTACCTTTTCTTGTACACATCTCGTCTATGTTCTATGTGTAAAATTTCTATGGTGTCATGGTTCACGTCAAACACAACTCTATAATCTCCAATTCGGTAGCGATACGACCCGGCTGCGGCATTAATGAGCGGTTTTGCGTGTCCCAGTGGCATAGGAGAATGAGTATAGAACTGCAGCTTGCTCCCTATTCGCTTTCTGAGAAGTGGGTTGAGTTTTAAAAAGTCTTTCTCCGCTCGTCGTGAAAATATGATTCGCATATTTACTGGTTCATTAGCTCTTCAAGCGTCACAGTATTGCCAGCGGTTATCTCGGCTCGTGCATCTGCGACTTTTTTGATAAGCCTCGGGTTGGTAGCCGCAACATAATCTTCATATTCGTCCCGACTAATCATAACTACTCCGCTCCCGCCACGCTTATTGACCACCACAACACCGCCATTTTGGGCAACAGTAAATGCATCGGCCAAATTTGACCGTAGGTCTGCCACATTTGTTTCAGTAATACTCATATATGTAATCCTTTCATGTACATTTCAAGTGTACGTTAATATACTAGGCGATGCAACCCCAAATTATTCCTCATATCGGAGGGATCTAGGAAAGCGTATTGGTTTTTACGCGCTAGTTTTGCTAGAATTTTTAGTGAGAAACGGGACGCCACTGCTGGATAGCGGAGGCCAGCCCGTTTTCTTTTTATATACTTTGTGATCTACTCAATCAGGCCCTTGCTTAAAACCAGGTGTTTTTCTTGTAGACTTCGTACCGTTTGCCGAAAGCATCGTGCAGCTTTCGTTCTTCGCCTCTTATTCTGCTCATTTCCAAGATAATCAATACTGCTACGGCGCCGAAGAGGTAATAGTTCGCCACAGCCAATGTGATGCCGATGAGCGCCAAGATAGAGAAATAGTACACCGGGTGCCTGAATCTGGCATATAGACCCGTTGTGACGAGTTCATTTGCATGAGCACCTATGGAAAAGTTATTGGCGAGCTGGACGCGGGCGGTAATCCACAGGGCAAATGCAGTCACTGCCAGTACTATGCCAACAATCTGCACGGCAGTAACGCCACTGCGAACCACGACATAGAAAAGGGTAAGCGATGCGATGCAATATGCCACCGGAATGAGGATTTTAAGCTGGTGTTTTTTCATGATGTTTCTTCTCGCAGTCTTTCGTGTGGTACAGCTTTTTGGGGTCGCGCTTGCAGGGTTCGCAAATGAGGACAAGGTCGTTGCAAGCGGGGTTCGCACAGTTTTCGTAGTTACTGGTTTTGCCCTTGCAGTGAATGCACTGGCCGATTACCTTGGCATGGTCACTAAAGTTCATACCCATACGGCCGTCAAATACATAGAGATTTCCCTCCCACAGCCCGTCGTCACCATATGCTTCGCCGTACTTTACGATACCGCCGTCTATTTGGTAAACGTCCTTGAAGCCACGCTGTTTCATCATGGCACTCAGTAGTTCGCAGCGTACGCCACCCGTGCAGTAGGAAATGACTTTTTTATTTTTCAGGTCATCGTATTTACCACTCTCTAGCTCTCTCTTAAAGTCGCGCGAAGTGCGTGTATCTGGTACTACCGCGTTTTTAAAACGGCCAACGGCAGCCTCGTACTGGTTACGTCCGTCAAAGAACACAACGTCATCGCCATATTGCGACACCAGCTCATTTACTTCGTGTGGTTTGAGGTGCGGCCCAGTGCCAACGACACCTTTTTCATCCACCTGTATTTCATCCCATGTTTCAAATGCAACGAGCTCTTTTTTAACCTTCACACTCATGCGCGGAAAGTTGTCTCGCCCACCTTCACTCCATTTCCATAGTATGTCTTTGAAGCCAGGAAATTCTTTTGTCTTCTTTACATACGCCTTAAGGTCTTCTATGTCTCCGCCCACTGTGCCGTTTATACCCTGCGAGCTCACCAGTATGCGCCCATGCAAGTTGAGCGAATCACACAACGTTTTTTGCCACAGCTTAAGCATTTCCGGGTCTTTGACTGGGGTGAACTTGTAGTAAAGGAGAATCTTTTGCATGGGTCTATTATACCGTACAATGTACCCATGACACACGATGACGACGCGGATGGGTTTCTCGGCATCACATACATTCCTCACGGGTCCGACCACCAGACAGACGATAGTAAAACCGAAACCAACAACAACGATACGGAAAAACCGAAACACACAAAAAAACACGCCCACAACGATTCAGATGAAATTGCAGCCCTCCACCACGAGCTTGAGGTAATAGAATCGCGCCTACAGGCTTACGAAATCGAAACAGAAGAACGTCTCAAGCATCTCGAACGTATGGCAGGCCACCCTATAACGGCCGAAGAAAAAGTGTTCCGCATACAAGAAGAATCTTAAAGAAGGACTCTTGTACTCCTCGCAGAGCCGGAATAAATCCGGCTGCGGCTGTCCTCCCACCTGAAAGCCTTCGCTGGCGCTCGGTTTGCGGCTCATTTTACTACTGAAAGACACTTCGCTCGTGTCTACATAAATCACCCGGGATAAAAATTTAGCAGATATAGGTTTCACTTCATTTTGTTATTGCATTTTGCTAACAGTGGTAGTATAGTTGTACGAATTACAAACCGTAACGGAAAGGGCGCTCATATCATGATAGACAGACTACAGACACCAAATACCGGCGCCACTACCGCGTACGGCACTCTTGTCTAAACCAGCACTGAACACTACGTGTTCACGCATAAACACCCTATACTAGAATAAGCACGGTCGACACCTGGAGGGTTGTACCCTATGAAAAAATCTGAAGCAAAACAAACTGGCATGAGAATTGCACTGCGCTACTACGTACAGTGCGTTCTACGGTACCCCCGCTACATGTGGGGCGTAGTGCTTGTTATGCCGCTCACTTCCCTCTTTGGGCGCTACATACCACCACTTATACTCGCAAACGTCATAAACCAGCTTACCCTAAAACACCCAACCACAGGGGTATGGGCAACATTTGGGGACGAAATACTCCTCTATTTTGTGGTGCTCCTTGTCGGCATTGGCTTGTGGCGCGGAATAGATTATTTTATGTGGCGGCTCGAACAAAACGTTCGCCAAGACATTTCTGAGCACGTCTTCCGGCACATGATGCGCCAAAGTCTTGATTTTCATGCGAATAACTTCAGCGGGTCGCTCGTGTCGCAAACCAATAAGCTCATAAATGGGTATATTCGTATCCAAGACAGTACTATTTACCAGGTGTACCCCATGCTTTGGGGGTTTGTATGGGCAACCCTCATTCTTGCACCAAAAGCACCGCTATATTCGGTGTTTCTGGTTGTATTAATTGTGCTTTTTATGGCAGTGTCTATGCTGCTCGCCAGAGGCATATTTGCGCACTTGTCACGCGCTGCTGCTGCCGAAAGTAAAGAAACGGGGCAGCTCGCCGATGCCATTACCAACATAGGTGTCATAAAAAGCTTTGCCCGACAGTCATATGAAGTCGACCGTTTTCACAAAGCCACCGATACGACACGCCGGTACGTGCGGCAATTTGCCCGTGCACACCAGCGGCAAATGAACATCATGGGCGTTATGAACCGAATCATCATTGGTGGTGCGCTTGTGGTTGCGCTCGTTTCGGTGGTGAGCCACGGTGCAGACGTGGGTACGGCCTTCCTCATTTTTAGCTACACTGCTACGATTGCCGAGCAGCTCTTTGAGTTCGGTAACGCAACGCTACGGTCTTACAACCGGGCTCTCAGCGACGCACAGGAAATGGCCGTAAAGCTCACACAGAAATCAAGCGTTGAAGACCCTCGCGTACCAGAACCACTTACCATACGCACCGGCGCTATCCAGTTTCGTGATGTCACCTTCATTCATAGCGGCGCCGATGATGCACTGTTTGAAAAATTTAGCCTCTCTATTGAACCGGGTGAAAAAATTGGTCTTGTTGGGCACAGCGGCTCCGGTAAGACAACGTTTACCCGCTTACTCCTCCGCTTTTCCGACATTCAGGACGGCGCCATTACTATAGACGGTCAGGATGTGTCGCACATTACACAAGAGGACCTTCATAGTGTTATTGCCTATGTTCCGCAAGAACCTCTGCTTTTTCACCGTAGCATTCGTGAAAACATTGCGTACGGTAACCTTGGAGCAGACGATGCGGCCATAAAACGAGCCGCCAAACACGCCCATGCTCATGACTTTATACGGACACTGCCAGCGCGCTACGACACGCTCGTCGGTGAACGCGGCGTGAAGCTGAGCGGCGGGCAACGGCAGCGGATTGCTATAGCGAGAGCCATGCTAAAAGACGCCCCCGTACTCGTCCTCGACGAAGCAACGAGTGCACTCGACAGTGAAAGCGAAGTGCTCATTCAAGACGCACTATGGAAGCTTATGGAAGGTCGCACGGCTATTGTCATCGCCCACCGGTTAAGTACCATTCAAAAAATGGACCGAATAGTTGTACTCGAAAACGGCAAAATAGTCGAAGAAGGACCGCACAAAACCCTTTTAGCGAAGAAAGGCACGTACGCGAAACTATGGGCTCACCAAAGCGGAGGGTTTATAGATGAGTAAAAAAGCGACAAATCGGTTTATTTCGCTGCGCTCGCTGATTGCATTTTGTCGGCCATACCGGTGGGGTATTTTTTTGACCATGGGCATTATGCTTTTTTCGGCTGGGTTACTTATGTTTATACCGGTTTTCATAGGGAAACTCGTTGGAGCAGTTGCTCAAAATCCGGTTAGTACACATGATGCCTGGTTTTATGCCTGGATGCTTATTGCGTGCAGCATAGGCCACAACCTTACGTGGCGAGCCGGTGAATTTGCGTACCGGCATTTTGTAAACCCGCTTAGTTTTCGCTACGAAACACATTTGTTTCAGGCGGTGATAACAAAACCCTATCCGTATTTCGTCGATAAATTTACCGGCAAAGTATCTTCCTACATATCGACACTGCGGACAGAGTTCCACACGCTCCTCGACCAAACGGTATTTAACTACACGAGTTCATTCATTAGCCTCGTTGCCATATTTTTCATATTAAGCTCAATCAATTGGCAAACTGGTGTCGTTTTTGCCACCGGCATCACCTGTATGTTCTTGGTTGGGAATTATACCTTGAAAAAAAGCATGCGTTACCAAAAGGTCGAGACAGATACAAACGCGACAAAAAACGGACATGTCATAGACGCAATTGCTAACTTTTCGAGCGTGAAAGCATTTCGCACCGAGGCCAGAGAAATACGCACCATAACCCACCACCGTGATGCAACCATCACCGCCAGCCGCCGGGCAATTTTATGGATAATCATATTTTGGGGAAGTATGTCGGTGTTTGTTCGTGATTTTATTTGGCCCGTCGTGGTCATCATGAACCTTATGTTTTTCCTGAATGGTAGTATTACCTTGGCCGAATTTACGACAATCCTCTCAACAGCGCTGCTCTTCACGACAACGGTATGGGACGCAGTGTACGACATATCGCAATTTGGCCTAACCATGGCCAAAACCGACGAGGCACATACCTATTTGTTCGGGAATAGTGTTGTCGGCCAAGAAAGTCACACTGTAGATATACAGCCCGCCAAGTTCGAAGACAGCTTTGAAGTGCGTAATCTGTCATTCGCTTATCCCGATAAGTCAGACACGACCGTTCTCCACAACATATCCTTCACCCTAAAACAGGGCGAAAAACTCGGGATTGTCGGAAGGAGCGGTAGCGGCAAGAGCACTATTACGAAACTGCTGCTTGACCACTACGATGTGCCGACCAACACCTTTTATTTTGACGGCAAACCCGTCACAAGCGGTTCGGTAGCAGAACATATTGCTTTTGTACCCCAAGATACAACGCTTTTTCACCGTAGCATAGCAGATAATATTGCCTACGCCGCAAGTCGTGAGGTTTCGCAAAAAGATATTCGCCGTGCTGCCACAGACGCAGAGGCAGAGGAATTCATATCGAAACTGAGCGAGGGCTACGATACGTTGGTAGGCGAAAGGGGCGTAAAACTAAGTGGCGGCCAAAGACAACGAATTGCGATTGCCCGAGCAATCGTACGTGATGCCCCAATTCTAGTTCTCGATGAAGCAACCAGCTCGCTTGATAGCGAAAGTGAGCGTCATATTCAAAAAGCTCTTGAAAACATGTGGCAACATAAAACCGTTATTGCCGTAGCCCACCGCCTCAGTACGCTCCGCCACATGAATCGTATCATCGTTATGGACAAAGGGCGTATAATCGAGGAAGGTACCCACGCTGAACTCCTTGAGCAAAATGGCACCTATGCCAAACTCTGGAACCACCAGTCAGGAGGGTTTATCGATGAGTAAAAAGCGACCCATGACACTCATTCGTTTCCGTTCACTCCGAAGTCTTCGCGGGCTTTTGGGTACAGGCGCAAGAGTATGCCGAGTCACTTGGAAGCTGTCGCCACGGACAGTGGCGAGATACTTTCTAGGAGCCTCACTCGAAATAGCCGGTAGCATACTGTCTATTTATGCGACCGCCCAGCTCGCGGCGGGGCTGGCGCGATTTGTCGGTGGCTCGGGAGATGCTTCTGGGCTGTGGTTTTGGCTATGGCTCGATATTGGGTGTGCCGTAGCGATTGCAGTGGGCTTTTGGCTGATGTCTGCCGCCAAGCGGATTTTGTACTATCGTATGGTCGCGTGGTCGACGTACTACTACCACTCTACTCTCTGTCGGCTTGTTATCACCGATTTTGAAAACAAAAACGTCCGCAGCCTCATCACCAAAGTTGCCGCCGGCTACACCTGGCAACTCTCCAATATCATGCAGTACATGCTCGATCTCATCTATGGGCTATTGCGGTTTGCAGCTATCACGGTAGTGGTGGCTCAGATCGCTTGGTGGGTGATACCACTGCTCGCAGTATTTCTCTTGCCCAGTCTGGTTTTGGAAAACAAGCTACAGAGTCTACAGTGGTTTGTGTGGGATCAAAAAGGCGATCATCGGCACATATTTTGGGGGCTAGAATGGCTCCTCCGCCGCGTGCGAGCTCAGATGGAACTGCGCAGTCTGCAATCTGGTACCTATGTGACCGAAAAACTCCGGCGCATGAACGAATCTTTCTACACCAAGCAAGAGCGCACTTTCCGACGGGCCAGCAAAAGGCTGCTCCCTGCCAAGGTCATAGAGGGTGTCGGTACGGCCGCTGGGGCAGTCTACTTGCTCAAGCAGTTTCTGGGAGGAGCGCTTTCGCTACATCAGTACTTTTTCTTGTCTGGCGCGCTTCTGCGTGTGGGCGGAGCGCTCAATGCGATTTTTGGCTCGCTCAATTATATGCAGGAACCGCTCATTTTTGCGCGCGATTATTTCCAGCTCATCGACAGACAGCCAAAACTCATTGATAAGCCAGACGCTCATCCACTCAAAACCAGTGGCCCACCGACAATCGAGTTTGAAAACGTCAGTTTTGCGTACCCCGGCAAAGACAGCGTGATCCTCGACAATGTCTCATTCTGTATCAAGCCAGGTGAGCACGTGGCGCTCGTGGGCGAAAACGGCGCGGGCAAATCGACGCTCATCAAACTGCTGCTGCGTTTTTATCGGCCGACATCTGGTCGTATTTTGCTGGAAGGCAAAGATTTGCAAGACCTAGCGATCGAGACATGGTATGCCCATGTTGCCAGCCTGTTTCAAGACTTTAACCAGTACACATTGTCGGTCCATGAAAACGTCTCGATTGGCCGTGCAGATATTGCGCCCAATCACGAAAAAATCTTAGCGGCAGCCTTAAAAAGCAACCTCGACGAAGTCGTCTCACTCTACCCACATGGCTACGATACGATGCTCGATAGCAGCTTTGAAAAAGGCATCGAGCCGAGCGGTGGGCAGTGGCAGCGTGTGGCGCTGGCGCGGGCATTTTACCGGGATGCACCAGTGCTTATCCTAGATGAGCCGACGAGTGCCATTGACGCCAAAGCCGAGTACGATATATTCAATAACATCTTTGCACACTACCAAGACCGAACCGCCATTATTGTCAGCCATCGCTTTTCTACCGTCCGACGCGCACACCGCATTATCGTCCTAGACGAAGGCAAAATAGTCGAGCAAGGCACTCATGCCGAGCTCATGAAACAATACGGACTATATCACGAACTCTTCACCAAACAAGCCGAGGGATACAAAGAATAGACAACGTACATGACGTTCTCGACCGCCCATCTCTACGTGACATAAATGTACGCAGCACAGGTTTCGGCTTAACCACCAAGCAGGACGGCTTATGTAGCGTCTATAAGACCCTGAGCTACATTAACCGCAAGCTGTACGGCCTTTTCTGGACGATGAGTAATGATGAATGGTACAAGTTTCCTCTCATCCAAATATTTTGTCGTGATTCTGTCTGTCCAACCACCATACCCTTTGAGTAGTATAATGGGTTTCTTCATCCGATAGGCGACAGCAAGTTCTTGGAGGGTACCTGCGCCACCCCCCAGAGAAATAATAACGTCGCTCATACCTATGAGTAGTGAAGGCCCCCGAAAACCAACATCAGTTGTTACCACCTCAACATCAATGTAGTCGTTTCCTGCAAATCTATCATCGCCCGCAATTTCGCCGACTGTCGTGCCTCCGTAGGCTTTTGCGCCTGCGCTGACTGCCTCCATGATCCCGCCCTTACCGCCACAGACAACAATACATTGCTGTTGCGCAAGCTGCTCTCCTATCTGTCTTGCTGCGGAAAACATGGCATCTAGCGGTTTTTTGTGCGGATATTCCTCGGGGCCAGCGGAGCCTATAACAGCAATTTGTGGTTTTTTCATGTATTTATCCCTCCTTATATATTTCTATTAGTGGCTCCAGTGCCCTGCTATTGTCAAATCTTCTTGAAGCATAGTCTGAAGCAACAAACGGTTTCTCTACAAATGTTCCGAATGAATTAACAGCTGGCCTTCCTCCCCCGTGCTGTCTGTACGTTATAGCAGCGGTGAGTGGGACTCCACCCAGTCGACGCGTCAAACGGCGAGAATCCCATGCGAGCCCAACACCTACCAGGGCCAGATCCGTGCACTTTAGCACTGCGGCGGCATATTCAATTGTTCGTCCACTTACGGCTACGTCGTCAATCAACCCTACTCTTCCCACTATTTCCAGTGGCTGAGCACGTAAGACTCGCTCTTCGCGGTGGCGGCTCTCGACCTCTAGGGCTACTTCTTGCTTTATGATGTGGCTGCTAGTAGGCCAATAACCTGTGATATCCTTTGCACTATTGCCTACGGCAACAAACAACATTTCTGGTTCATTAATATCGTCGTAAAGTCTTTTTGCAACCCTCTCAAGATTGATAGGCAATATACCTGCTTCAAGTCTTGTTGCGGCTGTCGCAACTGCCTCAAAATTACGATCAATCAACCAGCATGCAGTACCATGAGGTACCGTTATATGGACCAACGATTCGCGTAGGCAATCATCTAATCGCTCCCATTCGTTGGGGTGTGTAATCTCTAATCGATTCATTATTCCAACTCCGTGTCAGTTATTTCTAATCTAGAAAAAGTAGCCAGTGTTTGGACTATTGTATTCAAACAACATGTTATATAATAACATTATTATTATAGCATGGCGAATTTATTTGTGAATAGTTTTGGTTGCTCTGTTCATTAAAATGGAACAACTCGTAACATTAGATTTGTACTAACCCGAATTCCATTAGGCCACCCCATCTGTTAACAATGCTTGTTTGGCTTGGGATTCCAGCTGTCCCATGCGTCTCAGCTGGTATGCCAGTAAACACCACACATAATGAGCAAAGAAGCCCATAACTGATCTTGGCAGACTGGTCTCAAGCCCAAGCCTAAGCTTGAGTACTGAAAATGTAGTCTCAACTCTACCTCTGGCCTTGCGTAGAAAGTATTCCCACTTGCTCATCAGCTTTCTCATGATCTTCTTTACTCCTGTGAGCAGCCTCAAGCCCAAATCTTTTGCTACCTCTTGCCAGTTACTCCCCAGATATCCGGCATCTGCTACAATCATGCCGGTCAGTTCGCTCCAAACCAGACTCAAGCCCTTACGATCATCAACCGTGGCGGTAGTAATTCGCCAGGCCAATATCTGTCCCTCTTTGTCTACGACAAGGTGTAGCTTAAACCCATAGTACCACCCCATGGTACTCTTGCTCTTGGTCGCCATGCCAAGCGTCACTTTATGGGTGAACTCCCGTTTGATGTTGCAGACTGCCAGCTTGGTACTGTCAGCGCATTGCAAGCTAACGCCTTGTTTGCAGTGTTTACGGATCACTTCCAGGAATACGAGTGCATACCCTGTCAGGTTATGTACTGAACGCATGAAGTTTTTATACGTTGGCAGGTTGCCAACAGTAACGCCGTGATGATGAGATTTGAGATAGCGATAGTAATCCTTCCAGGATCTGTGGCCAGTGAAGAACTTGAACAGGATGAGGGATACGAGCATGGCCATCGGCAATTTGGTCTTTCTGGTTGGTGGATGGGTTTGATCTGGCATAGGCAACGACGGCGGCAGCTTTCGCAGCAATGCTTGATGGAAATCCCACACCACATCGTACAGACCAATTAAAACCATGGTATTATCCTCATCGGTAAGGGAAGCAAACTGCATTAAGAACTCCTTGTTTTTACTGTTTTGTTTTGACGAACAACTTCACCATACCAAAAAGAGCCACTAACGTGGCTCTTTTTAATGACGGGGGGAGCTACACTATCTGTTGTGGCCTAATGGAATTCGAGTTACTACCAAACTAATTCAAGATGAGCTGTTCCAACGAACACAGTACCAACTTTTGCCAGTAACAGGACTTGCTGGCTGCTCATTAACAGGTTATTCTTTGGGAGCCTCGGCTTCGGCGGCTGGCGCTTCGCCTTCAGCGCCTTCGGCGACTTCGGCGGCTGGAGCGGCTTCTTCGGCGTCACCGCCAGCTTCATCGTTAGCCGCAGCAAGTGCGCTTGGCTCAAACACGGTTGCGAGCGAGTGGTTTGGTTCTGTCTCAACAACCACACCTGCCGGCACTTCTAGGTCGGCTACGGTTATCTGGTCGCCAACTGCTACGAGTTTTTCGGCGTCATAGAATAGCTGGTCGGGCAAATCTTTTGGCAGCGCTTTCACCTCGACGGTGTCTAGCTGAGTCAAAACAATGAGGCCAGCGCGTTCAGCTGGGCTCGCTTCGTTGCCTTCGGCGTACCGAGGCGCAACAGGAATTTCGGCATCAACCTTCTGGTTTGCGCTCACGGCATTAAAGACAACGTGCGTAATGGTACCAAGGCGTGGGTCAAACGCTGCACTGCGGATAAGCGCAGTATACTTCTTGTCCCCCACTTTCAGTTCTACTGGGTGGTGACGACCTGCTTGATGAAAGGCCTTGGCTAGAGCCTGGTATTCTGCCTGGATATGAATGGAATCTTTGCCGTGGTCATGGATGACCGCAGGGACAACGCCTGTTTTTCTTAGGCGTTTCACACCCTTACCAAGTGTGTCACGCGGCTCTACTAGTAATGTAATAGCATCCGACATGTATTTCTCCTTTTATAGTCAGAACCCTAGTATACCACTGTTAGGCCAAAAAACGAAGCTGCGGTACAATAGCCGTAATGCTTGATTTTACGGAAATTGTCCGCACAGGCGGGCTACTCATACTCTTCCTCATCATTTTTGCCGAAAGCGGTATGATGGTCGGTTTCTTTTTCCCGGGTGATACCCTGCTTTTTAGCGCGGGCATACTGGCGGCCGCCGACCAGCTTCCCATAGTATGGACCATAGTAGTCATTGCTGCCGCAGCCATAATCGGCGACAACACGGGCTATCACATCGGTCGCAAGCTCGGACCACGGCTATTCAAAAAAGAGGATGGCCTCATCTTCCGCAAAGACCTCATTATGAAGGCTGAAAAATTTTATGAAAAATGGGGCACAAAAACAATGCTCGTTGCTCACTTTATACCAATTGTCCGCTCATTTGCCCCTGTTACTGCAGGTGCGGGCAAGATGGACTACAAACAGTTCGTCATATACGATGCCATCGGCGACATAGCGTGGGCAGCCAGTATTACTCTACTCGGCTACTATGTTGGCTCCCGCATACCAGGAGTAGAGCACTATATAGAACCAGTTCTGATTGGCATTATTCTCGTGACCCTTCTCCCGACCATATACCACGCCCTAAAAGATCCCAAAATCCGCGCCAAGCTGCTTCGCAGCAGAGTCAAGAGGCATGAGTCAAGAAGCATGAGTGAAAAATCCCAGGCGAAATCTACAGAGAAAAAATAGTAATCCTGGGTAGATTGTAGTTTTCAATTTTCAGTTTTCGGTTTTCATTCAGTTATCATTTTTAATTGATTATGCTTTGGAATGAGTACCTAGAGCGCTAAAATCTGATATATGCCAGATGTTAGTGCTAAATATCAGTTAGAGGAGCGAACGGCAAAATTTGGTGAAGCGGTCATTGTCTTTTGCTCTGCTACAAAACTGACACCCATTTCTCGACCACTGGTTGACCAGCTCATACGTTCGTCGACGAGTATTGGCGCAAACTATATGGAGGCAAATGGCGCCAGCTCACGAAAAGATTTTCGCAACAAGATACATATTTGCAAAAAAGAAGCACAAGAGACCCAACATTGGCTGAGGATGATGGGAGCGGCAATGCCTGAGAAAAAAGATGACTTACGCACGCTGTGGCAAGAGTGTCATGAACTCGTCCTGATTTTTCAAAAAATCACTACGACTTTGCGCCAATAACACAATGCATAATTGAACGAAAACTAAAAATTGGAAATTGGAAACTAGCGCAGCATGTGCGCTAAGTATTGGCCAGTGTAAGATTGCGACGTTTTTGCAATTTGTTCAGGTGTGCCTTCGGCGACGATGGTGCCGCCGGCGTTGCCGCCCTCTGGACCCATGTCTATGAGCCAGTCGGCACTTTTTATGACGTCTAGGTTGTGCTCTATAACGACCATGCTATTTCCGGCTGTCACGAGCGCGTGTAGCACATGAAGCAGCTTTTCTACATCGGCCATATGGAGGCCAGTGGTCGGTTCGTCTAAAATGTAGAGCGTGCGGCCGGTGGGTCGACGTGATAGTTCGCTGGCAAGTTTTATGCGCTGCGCCTCACCGCCACTGAGCGTGGTAGCCGGTTGGCCGAGGGCTATATAACCGAGCCCAACGTCCACCAGCGTCTGAAGTTTGCGGGCAATGGCGGGGATGTTTTCAAAGAACTCAAGCGCCTGCTCGCAGGTCATTTCCAGTACGTCGCTGATGGTTTTGCCTTTGTAGTGGATTTCGAGCGCTTCGCGGTTATAGCGTTTGCCATGACAGACTTCGCACGGTACGTACACATCGGGCAAAAAGTGCATTTCTATTTTTATGATACCGTCGCCCGAGCAGTTTTCGCAGCGACCGCCTTTAACATTGAAACTAAACCGTCCGGGTGAATAGCCTCGGAGCTTGGCTTCTGGTACGCCAGCAAACAGTTCACGGATGGGGGTAAACAAGCCGGTGTATGTGGCCGGGTTGCTGCGCGGCGTGCGGCCTATAGGTGACTGGTCGATAATGATAGCCTTATCGAGGTGCTCAATCCCCTGAATGTCGTCGTGACGGCCAGGTACAGTGCTAGCGTGGTGCAGGCGTGCCTGCAGCTCTTTTGCCAAAATGTCGTTGATGAGACTGGATTTGCCACTGCCGCTCACGCCGCTCACCACTACCAGCTCACCAAGCGGAATGTCTACTGTCACATTCTGTAAATTGTTTTCGCGCGCGCCGATGATGGAAATGGTTTTGCCGTTACCCTTTCGGCGTTTGGCCGGAACAGCAATTTTCTTGACACCTGAAAGATACTGGCCAGTAATGCTGCCTGGGGTCTTTTCGACGTCCGCAGGCGTACCGTGCGCGACTACATGGCCGCCGTGTATACCTGCACCCGGACCGATGTCGAGCAAATAATCAGCGGTGCGTATGGTGTCTTCGTCGTGTTCAACCACCAGCACGGTATTGCCGAGGTCGCGTAGCCGCTTGAGTGTCGTGATAAGCCGGCCATTGTCGCGCTGGTGCAGGCCGATACTCGGCTCGTCTAGCACATAGAGCACACCCATGAGCCCAGAGCCGATTTGCGTTGCCAGCCGGATACGCTGCGCCTCACCGCCAGAAAGCGTCGTGGCCGAACGGAGCAGCGTGAGATAATTCAGCCCGACATCTTGCAGAAACTGCAAACGAGCTGAGATTTCTTTGAGCACCAGTTTGGCAATTTTCATTTCGAGCTCATTCAGCTGGAGGTGCTTGAAGTAGTCAAGTGCATCATCGATGGAAAGCTCGCAAATGTCCATAATAGACTGGCCGGCAATGGTTACTGCCAGAACTTCGGGCTTGAGCCGCCGCCCCTCGCAGGCCGCACACGGCTTTTCCTGCATAAAGCGTTCGATGTCTCGGCGCATAAAATCACTTTCGGTTTCTTTGTGCCGGCGCTCTAGATTTGGAATAACACCCTCATATGTGGAGTTAAAGGCGCGGCCGTGTCCAAGTGAAACTTTGTATATTTCGTCTCCGGTGCCATACAAAATGCGGTGAAGATTGACCTCAGAAATGTGCGCGGTCGGCTCATGCAGCGTAAAACCATGCTTGTCGCCTACGGCCTGAAGTTTGCGCACATACCAATTGTCCATATTGATTCGGTTGTACGGACGAATTGCCCCTTCGGCAATGGTGAGACGACCATTTGGAATGACCAGCTCCGGGTCAACAACCAAGCGGCTCCCCAGACCAGTGCAGGTTGGGCATGCCCCATGCGGGCTATTGAAGCTAAACGTGCGCGGTTCGAGCTCTGGTATAGCTACTTCGGGATGGTCTATGCAGGCGTACATAAGGCTATAGGTTTGCAGCTCATCGCTGTCGGCGTTTAGTACAGCCAGCTTGCCCTCAGCAATATCGAGCGCCTGCTCGACGCTTTGCGCGAGGCGCGTGCGTGAAGCATCGTCGTTTACCAGACGGTCAACCACGACCTGAATGGTGTGGCGGATGTTTTTATCGAGCTCCGGAAATTCGTCTAGGGCATATACAACGCCGTCTACCCGCACACGGGCAAAACCAGCGCGTTGATACTGCTCGGGGATATGCTCGAACTGCCCCTTTTTGTCTATAACGATTGGCGCGAGTATCATGAGCCGCGCCCCTTCTGGCGAAAGCATAACTTGGTCAACAATGTTCGCCGTAGTCTGCCGGGCAACGGGCTTCCCACACACCGGACAGTGCGGCACACCAATACGCGCGAACAACAGGCGTAAATAATCGTATATTTCGGTCACCGTTGCCACGGTGCTGCGGGGGTTCCGCGAAGTGGATTTTTGGTCGATGGAGATTGCCGGGCTTAGTCCGTCTATTTGGTCGACATCGGGTTTTTCCATAAGACCCAAAAACTGCCGGGCGTAGGCAGATAGTGACTCAACGTAGCGGCGCTGCCCTTCAGCGTAAATGGTGTCGAACGCCAGGCTCGATTTACCGGAGCCGCTGAGCCCCGTTATAACCACCAGCTTCTCGCGCGGCAGGGTCACGTCTATGTTTTTGAGGTTGTGCTCCCGCGCACCCTTTACCACTATCTTTTCATGCATCATAAGTCGGTATAGTATACGCGAACGGCGCGGTTTTTTCTAGCCAAGCTGGTACAATACAGGTGATGAAGTGGCGCGAAAATAGAATTTTAGTAGATACGGCAGGCTATTTGCTCATCGTTGCGTCTGCGTTAACAGGCTGGCTGCCGGGACCGGGTGGATTGCCACTTTTCATTGGTGGGCTGGGCTTGCTGAGCATCCACAACAAATGGGCGCAAGACCTACGTGATTACGTGCTAAAAAATGGCGGAACGTTCGTTCAAAAAATGTTCCCCAAGAACCTCGTCGCTCAATGGGCGTATGACATTGTCGCTCTTACGCTATACGTTACCTCGGCCTACCTGATGTGGACACATGCCGTTTGGTGGCAGGTTTCAATAGCCGTAAGCTTCTTTTTTGCCGCAACATTCATTGCGCTTATGAACCGAGAGCGGCTCGAGTCGTTGAAGCAACGCAGGAAACGCAAAACAAAACCATAAACATTTTACATAACTATATTGATTATTTTGTAATTATGTGATATAATCCACCTCATTAAGCTTGTTTACAGAGGTGGTAAGCGTGTCTATAGAAGAAACAATTGTACTCGGTCAAATACCAGGAACTGACTACCAACCTGAGCATACGTTTTGGTTTACCCTTGCCAGTTGTTTGTTTTTACTCTGGGTTATGTATGAAATATATGTCCGTGTTCATGCCTCTGTAGGCAGGGCGACGACGGTCATTTCAAATACATCTCCCCAGAAACATTTGCCTTCTATAGCCTACAGCACGTTGTCATTAAACACACCGACCATAAGTTCAGATTATGCTTTGCCAGCGCCACATCGCTCACATCTCTTGGCTTGGAAAAATACTTTCGGCGTACAGCTGCAGCTCTTCAAGCAGAAAATGTTTATTTTTGGCCGTTTCCCGGGCGGACAATTCAGTCAAGCGGTGCATAAACTGACTCAATCGGCTTTGTTCGCCACCATCAAACAGCGCATGGTATCGGTGCACCTCCCAAGCCGAACGCTCCTCGTGACTCAAGCTACGCGAGTAGTTGCGCGCCTTGAACAGTGGGAACAAGTCTCTGAGGCGTTCATCGTGGAAACGAGCCGCCAGCTCTGGCGTCAGCTCCGTCGGCTCCGAAGCGCGCACGACACCGAGTAAGTTTCCGTCGTGACTGTCAAAAAACCCGTCGTACAGGCGAGCATCGACAGTTTGCGTTTTAGCCTGTTGCCGACTAATTTGTTCAGTATCGAGAATAGTTAGTGCCCCCTGAACGGCACCAACAAATTCTGGGTGCTTTAAAAGAATTTTATGGTTCGCTGCTATAGTTTCGTGTCGTAACTGAATCCTATCCTGCGAAGCCGTGTCAAGCACACTCAGCGGCGCAACAGCAGGGCAGCGGTTGTACTGCATAGTTTTAACCGGCAGGCGAGCTGGTGCATTTGGCTCTCTTGTCCAACGCCAACGCTCTGCGAGCGTCTTGGCATCCATATCGAGAAACAGTGTTGGGTCATAGCGCAAATCATAAACGAGTGAGCCCTGTTTTTTGGGGTGTTCGCAGAGCTGTACGGCAACGGTCGTTTTATCGAACTCTGCGTCGTACTTACCGCTACTATACACAAATGGCTCCTTCGACTCGACAAGCTGCTTCACCTTAGATTTATCGCGGTACTCGAGCAACCACTGGAACAGTTTTGGCTGTTGTGTCTGAATAAGTCTGGCAAGTGCTATGCTAGCAGTTACATCTGCAAGTGCGTCATGAGCGTTACTATGTTCAATGCCGTTAGCCTTGGTAAGCATCTCTAGGCGGTTGCCGGGCTTGCCATCAACAACCGGCCACTGCAAGCCTTCTGGTCGCAGCGCTCGTGTCATGCGCACCACATCCAGCAAATCCCAGCGACTTCGCCTGTCCTTCCACTGCCATTCATACGGGTCATAGAAATTTCGGTAGTTAAGGTAGCGCATAAATTCATCGTCAAAGCGAATACTATTGAAGCCGACGAAAACTGTACTGGGAATTGCGACAGTGTCGTAAAAAATTTTCAAAAACTCAAGCTCAGTGACCCCGTCCGCCAGCGTTTGTTGTGGAGTTATGCCGGTTAAGAGCACTGCGTCGGGTTCAGGCAGGATATCTTCGCCCAGACGAATAAGTATATTGACCGGTTCACCTATGGGTTCCAAATGCAGGTCGGTCCGCTGCCCGGCAAACTGCATCACTCGGTCATCACGCGGGTTTATACCAGATGTCTCAAGGTCATACCAAAAAAAAGTTTGATTGCTCACGTTTTCAGTCTACCATGATGACCTTTGAGGAAACAGCTCGCCTTGAGTGAACCATGCCCATAGGGTGTACTCGGAATATCAAAACTCTGTTTCGCCGGTAATAAAACGCACCGTATCTCCGGGTTTAGCACCCTTGCGGGACAGCGCGTGCAGGACTCCCATTTTCTTCAAGATATCACGGAAGCGCCGAACTGATTCTTCGTTCGTAAAGTCGGTACGGGCAGCAAATTTGTCAATCCGTCCGCCAAATGCTTTGTAGCCGTTCTCGTTTTTTTCAACCGTCCATTTGTCTGTGGTTGTCAGACGAAGCACAGGCAAGGCATCTTCGGACTCTTTGACTGCGGCTGCAGTTTTTGCTCGTTCCTCTTGGACAAGCTTGAGCGTGGCATAGAGCAATTCTTTGGTACCCTGGTGCGCTTGCGACGATATTGCAAATATTTGCGTACCCTTGGGAGTTGCTTTGGCTAGCGCCTTTTCGGCTTCAATAACGAGCTCAGGCAGACTAAGGTCAACCTTGGTAAGTACGACTATTTTCGTCCGGGATGACAAATCTACAGAGTAGGCTTTCACTTCATTTTCTATGGTTTTGTAGTCCGTAACGATATCATTGCTGGTCGCGTCGACCAAATGCAGGAGGACTGCCGTGCGTTCAACGTGCCGGAGAAATTCGTCGCCCAAGCCTTTGCCCTCGGCAGCACCTTCGATTAGACCAGGTATATCGGCAATTAGCATACTGCCAGCCCCCGGGAGGTCGGCAACTCCGAGGTTCGGTGTAAGCGTTGTAAATGGGTAGTCGGCTATTTCTGGACGCGCGTTGCTCACCACCGACAATAGTGTAGACTTGCCGGCATTTGGCAGACCCACAAGCCCAACATCGGCAATAAGTTTGAGTTCAAGCCGAAGATTACGCGCTTCGCCCTCGCCACCTGGCTCGGCAAATTTTGGCGCCTGCCTAACGCTACTCACAAAGTGGGCATTTCCATACCCGCCACGGCCCCCAGCTGCAATGATTGCCTCTTGCCCATCTTGCGACAAATCCACAAGTTCTCTACCGTCCTCAGAGACAACCGTACCGACCGGCACAGCGACACGAAGGTCTTTACCACCCCGTCCATGCTTGCGTGTCTTGCCGCCGTCACCCCCACGTTCTGCCGTGAGTTCGCGGTGATAACGAAAGTCCATGAGCGTGTTTTGGTTTCGGCTGGCCACAAAAACAATATCGCCGCCCTTGCCGCCGTCGCCACCGTCTGGTCCACCTCGGTCAACGAATTTTTCTTTACGAAAACTGGTTCGGCCGTTGCCACCATCGCCCGCTACAACTCGTACTTCAGCCGTGTCTATAAACTTCACGTGGGTATTATAACAGAGGTAGCCTAACTCCGACTAATATAGTTCGGGTAGGCCCCGACTGAAACAACCGCGTAACCGACTCGGCCGAAGCCAGCAAAGCCGTTCATGTCACTAACTTTCATAGTGCCGTTATCGTACACTTCCTCAACAATACCAACGTGCCCCGCCCAACCAGCAGGTGTCTGGAAAATAGCGCCGGCTGTGGGGACTGAACTGACGCGCCAACCGCTTAGCCGTGCATAATACGCCCACGTATTGGCGTTACCCCAGTTGCCAGGTGCACCGGAACGAGCAGCAGCATAGTATGTGCACCACCCCCAGTCGTAGCCATTTGCACCGTAGCGAGGTGAAAAACTAGTGGCATATACGGACGTTGCATTCGTGTAGGTACGCGTTACAACCGGTATAATTTTTCCGTCGCGCACCAGAATACGCTTGCCGACGGGTAGGCCGTTTTCGGCATCGTTGTCCTGAACAATTTTTTCTGCAGACGTATGGTACGCCGTAGCCACACTTTGCGGTGTGTCTCCGGTTTTAACAGTGTAGACAAGGCCGCTTACCGGAGGAATTATGAGCTTTGTGCCAGGAGTAACACTATCGCCACTGAGACCGTTTGACCAGCGAACACTTTCGGAGGTGATACCAAATTTCTGTGCGACGGCAGGCACATTTTCCCCGGCAGCAACGGTGTATTCGGCTATATCGCGCCAGCTCTTGAGACCGGCCGTGATAACCTGCGGCTTTGCAGCGACACTCGTGTCACTAGCACTTACAACCACCGCAACACGAGCACTCTGCGCCTGGTTTGCGATGGGGGTGCGTTCGGGAAGGTTGACGGTTTTAGCAATGTTTGCGGCAACATCAAAAGAAGTCAGCCTATCGACGGGGCTGACCGCGACCGTTTCTGCGGTGGTTTGCGATGAAAGATTGGCATCGGTATGGGAATGGGAGCTGGTAACAACAAAGAAGAGCACTCCGCCTAAAAGTACTAGATTTGCCCCTACAAGTCCAAGGCGAACCAACCGTTTTTTAACAGCCTTGCGGCGTAATGATTTCTGAAGTCGATTACTTGCCAGTTTTCGTCCCCGCTGGAGACGTTCGGCAGCAATTGACCGCGGATTGTACATGCTAATGATTTTTCTCCTGGCGCCTATGTTCAAATTGAACCGGTTAGCCTGAGACTCTTATGCGCGTTTTACGTTACTGTTACTGCGGTACCGGGTACCTTGTTTATATCGCTAGGTACGCATAAAAGCATAACCATCGTACTGATGGCTATGATGTGTAGTATAGCAAATTTGCCTGTTCTTGCAACCGTGAGGCTGACCCACACTCACTTTTTGAATGTCATCCTGAGCGAAGCCGAAAGATCCCGTCTGATGTACGCCTAACGAGATCCCTCCACGGAGTTTACCCCGTACTTGATACGGGGGTCGGGATGACACAGGAGTAAAAAGTGAGTGTGGGTCAGACCGTGAGGTTCAATCTACCCCTGTTATTCTTCGCACAATTTGTGGCAGTATTTTGCAGCTAATGCCTCGTGTTCAGCTAAGGTCTTGGAAAAATATGTCGTTCCGTTATCGCCGCTGACAAAAAAGAGCCATTCGGTTGCGGCAGGGCGCGCTACCGCCTGAAGAGAACTTTTACTAACATTACTAATCGGTGTTGGCGGGAGGCCCGTATGCAAACGGGTGTTGTACGGGCTGTCATACGTCACATCTTTCCCCTTACCGGCCAAAATTGAGCCGTAATGTGCGGTAACGTCACTGCCGAGCGGCATTCCTATCTCTAGCCGCTTTATAAACACCTGCGCCGCTTGCGCCTTGTCCTCGGGGTGAATGACTTCTCTTTCAACAATAGAGCTTAAGACGATGCCTTCGTACACCGTAAGCCCCTGCGCTTTAAAGCCTGTCTCTATTTCTGGTGTTATGTTCTTTTGCAGCTGTAGAATTGACTGTTCTACGATGTCCTTTGCTTTGGTTGAAGCAGTGCGCTGGAATGTTTCGGGGAAAAGATAGCCCTCTAGGTTTGTGCCTGTCGGTTTTCCGCGAAAGACAGCATTGTTTTCGTACTGTGACGATACAAGCGCCTCGTCGACCTCTTTTTCCGGAAATCCTTGGTCAACGAGTGCTTGACGGATTTGGTCAAGCCGCTTGCCGGGAAGTATGGTTACGAGGGTTGTTGCCACCTTACCCCTCGTGAGCTGTGAAACGATTTCCGGTACACCCTGATTTTGACTTATTTCGTAAGAACCGGCCTGCAGATACCGGCTGACTTTATGAAATCGTGCATAGTACTGAAATGCCGTTTCGCTCCGGATTAGTCCCGCTGTTTTGAGCTTTTTTGCAATGCTCTGAACCGAATCCCCCTGTTCGATTGCGACCGTTTCTGCTCCGGTGCCACCAACGGGCCTTAAACCTGCCTGGTAGCTTCGCCAAAACAAAAGCCCTGCAACAAGGACTCCTACGAGCAGTACTGCTATGCCGCCAAAAACAATCTTCCAAACACTTCGTTTGGGTCTATGTTTTGCGGCAAATCCATGCATTTTATATGCCATTATTATCTCCTCCTTCATCAAAATATCGCTCGAGTATTACAGCTGCTGACATGGCGTCTACGTCTGATTTTGAGTAGTCCTTGCCCATGGCTCGCAAGGCTGATTCGGCCTCTTCGCTGGAAAGCGTCTCGTCAGCAGTTCGTACAGGTATGGTCAAAACACTGCTGAGCTCTCGGGCAAATGCGGCACATAGTTGACTCTGTTTGCTTTCGCTGCCATCCATATTGTGCGGCACGCCCACCACTACGAGCCCTATACTCTCCTCGACAATGATACGCTGTATCGCTACTAACAGATGTTCCGATGCTTGTAGCGTGGTAAGGGGTCGAGGCAACCGTGCAATTTTGTGGGCAATAGCGAGTCCCACTCGTTTCGAGCCATAGTCAATCGCCAGTATGTACTCGTAAGCCGCCATGGTTACTTAGTAGTTGGTTTTACCACTGTAATGGTGATTTTAGTTGTGTCTTTCGGAGCAGTAGATACCCAGAACGGCCCGTAGCTTACCTGCACATCGGTAACACCCGGAAGCGCACCAATAGTTTGCTTTATTTCGTTTGCTTTCTTGCTTGCAACCTGCTTCTTGAGTTCTTCAACGTTGAGCTCTGGGCCAGCGACCGATTCCACTCGCACGCTGACAACGGCGCTTGTCGCCGAACCAGGAGTTTGCTGCGTAAACACTGCCTTGGCGATACCGTCGTCGAGAATTTTTTGCTTTTTGCTGTCAATTTGCTCGTTCACATTTGCAACGACAAGTGCCTGCAAATCGAGTTGTTTTATACCAAGCATGCTGTAAGGCACTACAGCACTTACCGTCACAATATCTGCTGTTTCACCCGGGTTTGCACTTGGAGTTACCTGTTGTTCGCCAGCTAAAAAGGTCGACGGTATGGGCAAAACCCCTTTTGCTCGCAGCGCCGCCTCCATGTCTTGTTTTAACTGCGCTGTGTCTTGGGTGGAGATTTTCGCCTTTGCCGCGTCTATGTCAGCCTGGGCGACAACCTTGACGATTTCGTCTGTCCCGCCGGAAAATGCCGTAGATGACTTGGCGGTGACATTGTTGAGCGAAAGGGTAAATGTCGACGCTGCAATGTTATATGATACGCCTGGCTTTAGGGCCGTAACCGACACCGTTGCCGAAGTGTCGCTCAAGCTCTTGCATACCCCGCCACTCGTAAAAGCACTTGTATCCAACACAGCTGTCGACTGCGTTATGTAGGTCATACCGCCAGAACTCACACTAGTTCCTGTTGGCACCGTAATGGTATTCCCGCTTGCGCTGCAGTTTGTGAGTAAAACTTTGCCGGTTGCTTTTTGACCCTTGTTCAGCTGGCCAGTTGTCGCGATTTGCTGAGTATAGCTCTTCTGTTGGGTCTGTGCGGTTGCCGGAACAATCTTATTTTCCTCGTCGAGTTGCTTTGCAGCGGTGTTGAGTGTAAGGCTTAGATTACTCTTTACGACCTGTGAGTTTGTTTGAATAACTACTGTTGCCTTCGGCAAAACTTTCGTCGCAAACACCCAGCCCACAATAAGCGCAATAACCCCAAGGATAATCAAAGCAACGCGCAGACGAAACGCATCAAAATTAGGTACGGCCAGCTTTTTATTCTTCTTTACGGGCGTTACATTCGGTTTGTCTTCGCCCGTGGTTTTGCCTAGCTCGGTACCGTCATCAATAATAACTTCTTCACTCGGCTCATCAGCAACAGGCGTCATGCCGGCCAACTCACCAATGGGTGTTGTGGCGGCCGTCTCTGCATTGAATTCTTCGTCTGAGTTCGCGGTACTGTCCGCGACTGAGAGAGGCTCATCCACACTTTCGGGTTCATCGCTCGGCATGTCTGGACGCGGAGGAATAGTTGGCTTGCTCGAAGGTGTTTCAGCAACGTGCATACCAATAAGCCCTGCAAGCGGCAAAAGGCTCGCCTCTGACGTCACAAGAACAAGATTCTTCTTTTCGGACTCAGCGGCACGTTTCAGTAGTCGCATATTGACAATGCTTTGTAGTACCATCGCACGTTTTGGCAATACCAATGCAATGATGCCGCCCTTTGCGCTCTTGACCCTCTCAATTATGGCCGTGATTTCGTCGTCAACATCAACATACAATGTTTCTTTTGCTGTTGTGCCAGTAACCGTACTTAGCTTCGGCGAAGGAGTCAGTGCCGCGATTGGTTTGCGGACAGGTTTTTGCTTAACAGGCTTTGGCGATTTAAGCTTCGGCTTGCCCGCTTTCACGACTATCTTATTTTCATCAGACATGGAGAATCCTATCCAGCTTTTCTTTTATGCTATCGCCGCTCGTACCGGTATATTGTACCGTATCGAGTCCTACTCGCAGCAGGCCCATAGCCGTTACATACGTATGGTCTTTCACTTTGCCGCTCTGGTCAATTATGCCTACTACTTGGTCAGGATGAATATGTTCGATGATAGGCTTACGGGTAAACGGCAGTTTTGTATACCAGTCGCTGTCGTGTAAACGGTCAACCAACATTTGCAAACTTGAACCGCCCCCACACAGGTACAAACGGTGCGGCAAATGGTCAAGCTTGGTAAATTCGCTCAGCGCCAGTTCAACGCCGTCGACCCACACATCGAGTACTTTTGAAAGCGCCTCTTCGACTGCGGCAACTTTTTGCGTAGGCACACTATTCACTGCGAGACCCAACTTCAGCTGTTCGGCATCATCAAACTCTACGCCTAGGTCACGCTCAATAGCTCTCGTAAATGCCCGGCCACCTATGCCAAACATCTTTGTTCCCTGTACGCCTCCGTCATTTACCACAGCAATGTCCGTAGTACCACCACCCACGTCCATCAGTATGGCGCTCATACTGGCCGACTGGTCGTCTCCAATGACCGAACGAGCCACGGCAAATGGTTCGGCCGCCACCGCCACCAGGTCAAGGTCTAGCTGTTCCGCTGTGCGTTCTAACGCACCAATGTGTATCAGTGGCGCAAAAGCGGTGTAGAGCTGCACGAGTACGTCCTTGCCCTGAAAACCGACTGGGTTTGTGACGGGGTAGCCGTCTATTTCCATACCAACGAGCGCACTATTCACCAGACGCACACTAACGTCCTTACCGCCCAGCTCCCAGGCAAGCTGTTGCTTTGCCTTTGCTTCGGCCCGTTGCTGAACGAGTTTGATAATGCGCTCAACTTCGGGCATATCCATAGCCCTTTCCGGCGTTTTGCGCACAACTCTTACGGTGGTAGTGGTCCCCTTCACTAACTCACCAGCTATACCAATAACTGCGCTTCGCACACTCACACCTGCCTGCTGTTCGGCCTCGTTGAGCGCAGCGTCACAGTTTTCGACCACTCCGCCGATGTCCGCAATAGCTCCTGCCTGCATATCGCTAAGCTTTTGACGTGCCCTGCCAGTACCGATGATGTCGATGGCCTCATCAGTCACGCGCGCTATCAGTGCCTTCACGTACTCTGTGCCTATATCGAGTGCAACGAGATACTTTTCTGGCGGGCCAGCCTCTTTCCCGCGCTTAACCCGAGTTTTGGCCTTTGTAGCCATAGCAGCAGCACTATCTTTAAGAACCTTGACCTTATCAAGCATATGGTTTCCATTTTACCATAAGATGGAGCGCTGACCCACACTCACTTTTTGAATGTCATCTTGAGCGAAGCCGAAAGATCCCGTCTGATGTACGCCTAACGAGATCCCTCCACTCCGGTCGGGATGACACAGGAGTAAAAAGTGAGTGTGGGTCAGGATGCAGTGCTCGCAGTAACGTTTTGCTCATCTAAGGAGCGGAGCCATCTGTGCGAGCACATTTAAACCAGAAATGGATAGCCTTCCAGATGAGAAGTCTTTATAGACGTTTGTGTGCCTTAGGATCAAACAAGCGTGCCACCGGAATGTACTCAACGTCTTCACCGTAATTGGTCTCTAGCTCTTCAGCACCTTCCAAATTCCAGCCCGCTTCCGGATGATTTTGGACTGTCACGCAAAACCCTTCGAGTGTGCGCGTAATCATTAGTGGCATGTGCTCCGCCTCTTCGGGACTGGTCGGATGGGTGGCGTCTAGCCACAGTCGTCGCTCCATATCAACTCGCATGGCATACGGCCTGGCAAAACGGACATCGTCAACCTCCATGTGACCAATACGATAAACATCGAGTTCTTCGGGCAACAAGGCGTGTCGCCTACCGCTTTATACTTCTCTAAACATCACAATTCCTTTCGTACACGGATTTCACACCAGCCAGCCTGCTCAGATGCGGAACATCTGACTCCGCCGGCTTCTTTGGCTCCTGCACATTTTTCCTCTGTAGTACTCACTTCACCGTACCCCAGTACGGTTCGTTCCGTGCTGCGAGGAGAAAATGCACATGAGCGGTAGAGTGCGAAACTCGTGTCTTACTAATTTATAAGTAACTACATTGTAATAAATGGTATTGCAATTCTATTCTATATTAATTAGAAAATTGCAATATTATTTTATAAGTAGTATAATTCATTGCATTATGAGTGCTGAAACGTGCCAAACGCTGGTTCGTCCTGAGTTCTGTCATGCCGAGATAGAAGCGATGATAAATGAGCCTTCCTTACTTGCCTTACAAAGGATGGGGACATACAATCCGAAACTTTCCGCTAGAATGGATTTCCAAGAGGTCGCTCCTGACGGACACATGCGCTTCTTCCTCCGCGAGCAGTCACTCGGTTACTACGATGAAGTCATTACCGCGCTGCACGCTCTTGAACCTGAATACAAAGGATTCCTGAAGAAATCTGCCTATGAAAAACCCGAGCGTATCATACATCACCCTGGCATGTTCGCCGGCGTCTTGAACGAGGAAGAGAACGAGGAGGTATGCAGGGCTGCCGCGGCCAATGAGGTCTTGATGTCGGAATTCTTCGATGAATTCGCTGTTACAGCGCCTAAGCACGTCGCCGCCGAGGCAGCCAACCAAGTCCTAACGCTTCAGGATAACATCCCGGTGGTATCCATGCTCGCCGCTTTGCGTGAAACCAATGCCCTTCCCCCTTTGGAAAAGCGCGGCCGTTTGTTGGACAATATGAACCGTAACGCCTACTTCTGGGGCTCATTAGGGGCTAAAGCGGTTTTATGTCCACCGGTCCGCAAAGACAATGACTACACAGGGCGCAACCACCGCGCCATGGACAATCTCAAAGAAACGATTGCCGCCGGCATCATCAGCGTAGAGGAGATTTTGGCGAATCTGGACGGTCGTATCGAAACAGGCTTGTCGACACTAGGGAGCAGCGTATATGCCCCACAAGTCCAACATGAAGCAATCGGGACACGCCTTTTGTTTGACCTACAAGGATTCTCCGGCAGATCAAAGGAGGAAGCTGTACTTGCCGCAGTGAAAGCAGATCTGAAACTGGAGCTGAAGAGGCACTCGCGATCACATGAACGAATCTTCGCATATTTATCCAAAGACGACCCAGTGCTTTCAGCTGCGATCCAACGGTTATGCACGGATTATGACGAATTACACGGCACCGACACGCTGAAAGCCTTTCAAAAAGAACTTACTGACGCGCAAAACGGCATCGAACATACGAAGTCAAGCTGGGAAGCACGCGTTTATAGCGCTGACCACGAAACGCTCCAAAAGATACATGATGCCTTGCTTGAAATACCTGAAGGCGAAAAACACCCTAGGGAGCTGAAGGTTTATTCCGCCCTTGAAATATCTCCCGACGATACCGAGTTCGCCCGTAGTGTTATAGAGCTGGCTGCGCTTAGGAAAGAGGACTATCTTCTCTATCATTTGGATAAACTTGCGAAGCTTTATGAGGGGGAAGAAGAACGCCTGAAAAAAGTCGTCATGACCCTTTGGAATGAATCGAAAGATAACGTACCGACAGATACATGGGATTTGCTCGCTTCCATTGTAGGCGAGGAGGATTCCATAGTGGAAAGCATCAGGAGGAAAGTGCTGAATAGCAGTTCTCTTTATAATATGGCCTATACTATCCGCGATGTGCTTGAAGCGGACAAACCGGCTCTCACCACTGAAGAATGCGTCCAGATGCTCACCGAACGTCTCTCAGGCATGGATGAAGATGACGAAAACTGGGCCCAGCAAATCGTGATTAACCTCTGCTATAACTTCTTCGGCAGCAAATTGACCAAAACTATGCTCACACAGTTACCAGACACGAGCAAGCTGAAAAATACTTTACTTGATACTGAGGATGCATACGTCAGGACACTCTTGGAAAGTCCTGAATACTTTGACGTATACATGGGGGCGTGCAGCCTTCGCAAAATTGCCCATAAAATGACGCCGGAGGAAATCGAGCGAAGTGTATCCGGCATATTCAACAAGCTTGCCACTGAGCATCTTGTCGATACGCTGTGGGCCATATGGCCTTACATGACCGACCACCATAGACAATACGTCTTCGACAGGTTTACGGCCAACCCAGCACTCATGAGCCTGGAATCCCAAAGATCCTACATGGAGCGGTACTTCAAACAGAGCATCGAGAGCCGAGTGCTCGCCCAGACGCCTTACGAAGACCCCTTGCGAAAAGTCGCACCGAAAGCCCATGGCGGCATGATCCGACGATTACGGGCGAAGACATTCAGTGATGAAGTCCTCAGCGAACGAGTATCAGCCATGCCATTCGCACCGGAAAGCATTGAGGGTAGGCGGCGTAACATCCTGCTGCATTATTCTTACTTCTATGATTTGTGCGACAGGTTGCGGGACTGTACTGACGTCACGGCGACGCTCCCGGTACTGCGGGGCAAAAGCACTGAAAAGAATGAGTTGGCGGCGCTAGAGACAATGGTCCTATACCGGGAGCTTACCGGTCAAACCGAGATGAAACTGCTCGCGGCGCTCACGCCAGAGGAACGCTCAGAAGGAACCTGCCGCCTTGCACTGGAACGGCTGGGCGTATACGACCAGCGGGCAACGAATGCGATAAGCTATCTGCGCGCGGACGGTATAGATCTCATAAAATATGCCATGTGGCTGCACACCTCAAGCCGAAGCGGAAAGCTCCAGAATTACTTCGGTGAGATGATGGGTTTCATAGGAGATGGCAATGATATTAACGCCTGGAAGTTCAGGCATCCGAAGGGCAATAACCTTACAGATATACCGGAATCCGCACTAGAAATATGGAAAAAAGACCATACCGAAGCTTTCAAACTGGCCAGCGATGCCTCTACTATCACCCTGACACACGCATTGGAAGCGGTGTATTTGGCCGGCGTACAGCCCATAAGTAACTGCCTGCATTATGCGTATGGATCGAACCAACATGGCGCTGGCGGCCTGCTCTCGGCAGACGCGAAGATGATGATTATGCGCAACAGCGGCGGGAACGTCATAGGCAATGCGGTCATGAGAATCGCGCAGGACGATCGCATGAAACCGGTCTTGGTGCTGGAACCGTTATACGCGATGCACCCTGACCCGTACTGGAAACGAGAAATGGTCATGAACGCCATCACCACAGCTGAGAATTATGCAAAAGGCATGGATATGCCTCTGTTTGTCTTGTCGGCCGGATTCCAGACTGAGATGAGACGTGCCGCGAAGACATTATGGTCAGGCGCGAAGTTTACCTCGGCACTGCTGTACCCCACAACAGCGCCTTATTCGTACGATGACTCTGCCGGCATCACGGAAAAGAGAGCTTTCATACATGCGCTGAAGCGCGGTCCGTAGCTAGCATAGTTTCCCTAATAAGTGATACGCGCACGGGTAAATAATGCCTGGCGCGATTTGAAACTGCGGGGTCAAATCATCTTGGCAAGCTCATGCATATTTAACTTACTGAGTGAAACAAAACAGAAATTCTATCGCATTACCGTCGCATTGTCACCGGTTAGGTAATCGTAATAGACTGTCGGCCGTACTGTCCGTGCTATTACGCGTGCGCCACCAGTTCTGTCGAAGCCGCTTTCGACTGTTTCTACGACAACTCCGCCAGCATCAATATCTATAGCAAGCTGGCCTCGGGGGATATCTTTGTCCATGACTCCTATTTCTTGAGAGTCGGTGTATCCGCTCTCCTCACCCGGATCAATCAGTATCATCGCCTGAGTAGCGAGCTGTCCGTTGCCATCAGTGGCGTTTGCATATGCTGCGTAACGCTTGGAAACTCCTTGCGACCACCATGACTTATCGCGTACGGCAGGCATGACAACACACGCACCGTCTATACATGCCGCTACGAAGAAAGTCCCGCTACTCTTTGCGAAATCGGCCAACGGCTGGAGCTTACCAGCGATTTTCTCAGGGTCGGCTTCTCCGAAAGGATAGACATGTTCAAACCATTCGCCAGTTTTTCTCGCATCTATGCTTCGCCGTAAGTCGAGTGTAGGGTCAAATTTGTCATCCACCGGTGTTAAATCTACTTTCTGACCGATAAAAGCCGCTCTTATTCCTATTTGGTATGTTCGGCCGAATACAACACCCTCTCCCGTCCGAATAGATAAAATCTCCCCAGGAACTGAATCTGCCGTAGTCTGAGTATGTACTGACAGAGCTGTAGCAATTGGACCATCTACTATTATTTCCTCGGATGCATCAACGAAGGGAAGACTTTCATAGGGGCGGACAATCTTGGGCTGTGTGAGCGCTGGATCACGATTGGAAAATGAAATCATTTGACTCTCCTCATATAAGATAAGAATTCAACATTATAAAATATACAATACGTTATTCGTGCACGTTTTTCAATATTAAATTATAGTTTATTCAAGGTAATTGGTGGTTAAGGATATCTACTGTCGGAAAGTTTGACTCTCGGTCAGACCATAGCGGCCGTTACGCCAGAAGAGTCCAAAGGTCTCTGTCTGTAGGCGCGAGCGAAGGGTCGTCGTAGGCTATACCGTCGTAGGCTATACCATCGCCGCTTTAATTCTTCTGATGCCGGCGGAGCTGGCTTCTTCTTTGAGGATTTTGTAGTGTTTACCGTTTGGTTTGCCGTCGTCATCGGTAGCAAGCTGGCCGGTGTGGTCAACGTGCGGGCCACCGCAGATTTCGAGTGAAACTATGTGGTCGTCTGTACCCATTTGGTACACCTTAACCGTATCACCGTAGCGTTCGCCAAAGGGGCCGATTGCTCCCATATCGAGCGCCTCTTGGGTTGGGTACTCGGTAAATTTCACGGGGTGGTCTTCGGCGATCCACTGGTTTACGAGGTCTTCGGCGCGTTTGATTTCTTCTGGGGTCATTTTGCGGTCGAGGTTAAAGTCAAACCGCAACCGTTCTTCGGTGATATTGCTGCCGTGCTGGCGCAGTTCTGGCCCAAAAATTTCGCGTAGGGCACTTTGTAGCAAATGCGTACCGGTGTGGTAGCGTTTGTGCTGCATAGTGTGTCCACCTAGCCCGCCTTTGAACGTACCTTTTGCGGCCGTTTGGCTTCGCTGACGCTGTTCTTGCATCCTGGTATCAAATTGTTCACGCCAACCTTCATCTACTTCAATTCCCTGTTTAAATGCTTCCTCAACACTCAGTTCAACCGGGAAACCATACGTGTCGTACAGTTCAAATATATGTCTTCCCTCCAGCTTTATATATGTAAGTTCAGATTGTTCTACACTTGGGAGTGAACTAATGGGTGCTTCTTTGGTACTTGCAATCAATTTTAAATGTTTTAGTCCGTTTCGGAGGGTTTGGCGAAAGGTTTTTTCTTCTTTCACAAGGATGGCAATAACGTTTTCACGGTTTTCACGAACTTCGGGAAAATCCACTTCATAAATATCTGCAATCACTGGCACAACTGCTTCAAGGAAGTTTTGCTCTATACCAAGGTCAAAGGCAAAGCGAATGGCACGGCGCAGCAGACGGCGCATAACGTAGCCCTGCTCTTTATTGCTCGGCGTCACACCATCGACCGCCAAGAAGGTAGCGGCACGGAGGTGGTCGGCAATCACACGCATGCTTTCGGTGTGGCTATCGTACGTCTTGCCGCTGATTGTCTCTAGCTTTTCTATAATCGGCCAAATGACAGATATTTTGAACATATCAGGCGAGTTGAGCTGCGCGGCCGCGATGCGCTCAAGGCCAGCGCCAAAGTCGACGTTTTGTGCTGGCAACTTCTCGAAGCCAGCTTCGGTACGCACATACTCCATAAACACTGAGTTACCTATCTCCATAAAACGGCCACAGTCGCAGTTCGGGTGACAGTGTTCACCCCATTTTGGGTCGTGCTGTATAAAATCAAATTCGTAAAATACTTCGCTGTCGGGGCCACCTGGTTCGCCCGCAGGCATGTCGGCAATTTTACCAGCACGGCACCACCAGTTTTTGCTCGCATCGTAGAAGAAAATTCGACCGCTCTGCATGCCTTTGGTGTAGCCATCTGCCTCCGAGCCTATGTCGACAGCTTTGGCTTCAATGCCTTTTGTCTTGAATAGTTTTTGCCAGATTTCGGCCGATTCGGTGTCTTTTGGTATATTGTTTGCGCTGTCGCCAATGAACGCGGTGACATATAGCTTCTGGGGGTCGAGCCCGACCACGTCCGTCAAAAACTCCCAGAACCAAGGCAGCTGCTCGGCCTTGAAGTAATCACCAAGACTCCAGTTGCCAAGCATCTCAAAAAACGTTGTGTGGCGGTTATCGCCAACTTCTTCGATGTCTTGGGCACGCAAACAGGTTTGGCTGTCAACCAACCGGTTGCCTTTCGGGTGAGCCTCGCCTAGCAAGTACGGCAGTAGCGGCTGCATACCACTGCCCGTAAAGAGTGTGGTCGGGTCGTTATCGGGCACTAGCCGTGCCCGCGGAATGACCACGTGGCCACGCTGAGCAAAATAGTGCAAGTACGCCTTACGTATATCTTGTGCATTCATACGCTGTAGTATACCAACCCGCCCCCTATTTCGGCCATACCTTGCAAATAACCTGCACGTACGAGCATGTTATTTGCAAACACCGCAGACTTAACGACGAACATAATACACATTGTGCCTATGGAACAGCCGAAACACAGGGATTGCCGCGATAAGGAGGCCTGCGAGTATGGTGCCGACACCAAGTTTCATGTTTATTGGTATACTCCCCGTCCCTATTCCCGAGCTTGGTTCGGTGCTTCCGGCCGCTGCGGCCGCCTCCCGGGGGGCGAGCACGCGGTAGATACCTCCGTTTCGGCTATAGTACACATCACCCAGCGAATTTACTGTCACCTGTGAACCTTCAGCCACATACGTGTCAGCAAATGTGGTCGGGTCTACACTGAGTACCCTGCCGCCAACAGAAACTACTAGCTGTCCGGCACGGTTCGCAATGTTGCTAGCACTCCCGGCCCCGTTGCTAAAGAGCCTCGTACGTGCAACACCCAGTGTTTGAGGATTGAATTCAAAAAGTGTTGCTCCTCCTAAACCATATAGCTTGCCCCCAGGACCAACTACCATGCTGGTGATAGATTTTGCGCTCGCGACTGGCACGGTTTTCACCTTGAGTGTCCGCTTTTCTAGGTCATAGGCCACAAGTGCCGCACCACCCGCAGCGTTCGGTCCTACACTACCACCTATATACAGTGTGCCGTTATGATACAGAAGGCTTGCAATAGATTGGTCGTTTAGCACTGTTTGCGCAGGTAAAGACACGGCTTGTTTTGCTGTGGCATATACCCCCACAGAACCACTCGGCTTTGCGCCCATTTGACTCACCCCAAATGCAACCTGTCCCTTCGCGGCACCCGCAAGAGCACTCACCGTTCCAGCGCCTAAGCTAACCGGCCCGCCAAAACTAGGTGTTGTGGTCTGCGTGCCTGCATCATACCGTACAATCATACCCGTCGTCGTGCCAGCCAGAACTGACCCTTCAAGCGCAACCATACTTGCAACTGCTCCTTGCGGCTGTGCAACCATCTTACGAGCTTCTGACCTATCTCTGTCTGCTTCAAGTACGGCTGCCCGCTGAGCACCCGATGCAGCATAAAGCGTGTCGTCAGGTGCGATTGCCAGCGCCGTAACAGGCTGAAAACCACCTAAAAGGGGCGAGGGTGCGGCAATTTTTAAGCCCCGGTTTGTGGTATTTGCGACAGCTAGCCTGCCGCTGCGGCTATAGACAACGCACCGCGTTGCATCGAGCCAGCAGTTTCCGCGCACGGGCTGCATATCGTTACTGTTCGCCGCCTGTCTGAACGCCTTTGTGGTTGGGTCGTACGAACCAAGCGCACCGAAATATACCGTTGGTGGCCGCACCATAGTTACCGTAGTAGTGACAGAGGACGCTTCTGTCTGCCCTGTCTGTCCGCCAGGAGTCTGGGCAGAATCTGTTTCGCTTGCCTGTTCATTGTTCTGCGTCTGAGTCTGAGACTGATTTTGAGTTTGCGTCGGCTTCGGGTCGTTTTGTTTTTTGGGCTGCCCCGAGGTGCCAGTTGTGGGTGTATTCGTCGTGTCCGGTAGTGTTGTGGTCGGCTGGTTTGTTTCCGCTACGGGTTGCGCCACTGTAGGCGCCGCAGCTGGTACCGTCACAACCGTCTCTTGCGGGAGCGAACCAGCAATATTTCCAGATAACGCCCGCTGGTCAACAACAGCTGCTTGGGCTAGGTCATACACCACTGTTTGAGATTGTGTTGCGAGGTACAGAAATCCACCGTACGCTGCTTCGACCCGCAGCGAGGTCGTTCCTGCGGGGAGATTTTGGACAGCAAGTGGTGTTTGGGCGCCGGATTGGGCGTCTATACTAAGTATGCCGAGTCCGTTCGCACTGTACAGTTTGCCTTCTTCATACGCCAGACCACCCTCGGCCTGCGGCAATACCCCTGCATCACGCCACGCGCCGGTTCCGGCACTGTATCGGTACAAACGGCTTGTGGACTGTGTCTGCGCCACAAAGTACGCCGCACCACCATCGGCTACTACAGCGTCGGTAAAGGAAACCCGTGGAGAACCTGGCAGTTCCTGCTCGCTAACAGTCAGTTTATCTGGGTCAACATCGTAGACATAGCCAGCGCTTGTTCCTACAAGCACATGGCGGTTCGGTAAGCTTGCATACGCCCGAGCGGTCACAAATACGCCATCAACGCGCTGCTCGGCACTATAGACTCGCTGCATGGTACGAAGATTTATCACCTGCAGCGGCGCATTAATACCCGCAGGCATAGTCACTGCCAGTGGCACACCATTTTTGTCTTTGGTAAGCACCATGCCATCAATGCTCGTCGCAATGAATGGTTTGCGAGCCACCAGCTCTTCAGAGGACTGCGCAAAGGCTACCGGCATCCAGACACCAAGAAGCATCCAACCTAGTACCGCTGCCATATAGACAAAACGGTTAACCCGAAACGGTGCGTGAGATAACGCAAAAACCATGAGAGACGACCTTTTTTAATTTTTGTACTGTTTATTTGATGAAGTACATGCTTATGGTAACAAACCAAAATATGCCCGTCAAGTGGCACAAATAACATCTCTGTTGTGTTGCAAATTTTACTGCGTAACTGGCATCACGCCACGATGCCCCCGCCGAGTACGGCATCCCCTTCATACAGAACAGCCGATTGGCCGGGAGTGATGGCGCGAACAGGGCTATCCAGGTGAAGTTCACCCCTGTTTTTTTGGGTATCCCAGGTGAAACGAGCTGGAATGAGCTCGGCGCGGTAGCGCGTACGCACAGAGTACGCTTTTCCTTCTGTTGGCGCATTGTTAATCCAGTGCAGTTCAGCAAGCTGGAGGCTATCGCGCCAGAGACTCGAGTCTTGGATGTCGGTGGTGACGTAGACTTCGTTTTTCGCCATGTCTTTGCCGGTGACGTAGTATGGCAGGCCCCCGCCCACCCCCAGCCCTTGGCGCTGACCGATGGTGTAAAAGATGGCTCCGTCATGTTCGCCAATTCGTACCCCGTTTTGGTCTACGATATCGCCATGGGGCTGTTCGCCGAGTTCATGGATAAGAAAATCTTTTATCCCTACTTTACCTATGAAACAAATCCCTTGGCTGTCTTTTTTACCCGCTGTGGCTAGACCACGTTTTTCCGCTTCGGCGCGTACTTCCGCCTTTGTTGAGAACTCACCAATGGGCATGAGGCTGTGGCGCAGAGCGTCTTCCGTGACCCGGTAGAGGAAATAGGTTTGGTCTTTTGCGGTATTGGCGGCAGTATGCAGCGACGCGGAGGTTGGTAGTTGGTAGTTAGTAGTTGGTAGTTGGTAGTTGGTAGTTGGTTGTTGGGCGTCAGGAATTTGGAATTTAGAATTTAGAATTTGTTTGGTATTTGATATTTGTGATTTGGAATTTGCCGAATTATGAATAATCCTGGCGTAGTGTCCGGTGGCAATCATGTCTGCGCCATCGGCTAGGGCTGCCTCGAGAAAAAGCTTAAACTTGACCTCTTGGTTACACATAATATCTGGGTTTGGCGTAATGCCCCGGCGATAGCCGTCAAGCATATAGTCAACTACTCGCTGACGATATTCGGTCTCGAAATCGTAGAGCTTGAAGGGAATGTCGAGCTGCACCGCCACTCGCTTTGCGTCCTGATAGTCCTCTTTCCACGGACAGAGCATGCCAGGCAAGTCTTTACTCCAGTTCTTCATATAGACTCCCGTGACGTCGTAGCCCTGCTCTTTCAAGAGCGCCGCTGTTACGGAACTATCCACACCGCCGCTCATACCAACGAATACTTTCATGGGAATAAGTATCGAGTATAAAGTAGTAAGTGACAAGTGCGGTCAAGTGTTTTTGGGTGGGGGCATAGGGCTTAGTTGCGGCCGCAGGCCGCCAGGAATCGTCGCGCTAGCGACATAGCTTAGTGGTGGCCATGCGTAACCTCCTGGCTCAGCTGTTGTCGGCTTTGACAACTTCCGACAGGTGGCGCGACTTGTTTGAGTGAAGTTAGGAATGCCAGTGGCAATCCTGGCTGAACGAGTTGTCGCGTCAGTTGTCAAAACGAACAACTAGCTGACCAAGAGGTGGAGCTTTTGGCCTGGTTTTAGGTCCAGGACCTTTTGGCAGCAAAAGGTCCTGGTCGGCTGGCGGGCGCGAAGGCCCGCATTTGTTTTTGCGGCAAAAGAGCTTGGTCGGTTTAGCGTTGGATTTCGTTGTTGTATAGCTGCGCCTGCTGCTCAAGCTGCTTGTGGATGGCTGTCAGCTCGTAACGCTTACCAACCCAGAACATAGCAATAATGAGTGGGACCATTAGCAGTAGCGGCCACCAGATATATACAACTTTTGTGACCCCTCCACCGTTTGCTCCATTTTTACTTCCTGTGCTGCTCTGGGTAACAGGCCCATTTCCAACACCAACAATCTGTAAAAAAGCAGTCGCGCCGGTAGAATCGGTCGCTTTTACAACCACCCGATATATACCAGCGGATTTATAGGTATGGGTAATATCAAATGTGCCGGCAAATGGCTGACTCTTCAGGTCTGTCGCACTGCCGTCACCCCAGTCGACACTTATGGCGTAGGGTCCGGTACCACCACTAAGAATGATTGGCCATGTTAACTGTGAGCCAACGGGAGCACCAAGCTTAGCAAGGTTACTAGAAAGAGTAATACGCTGCCCAAAAGCAGCAAATTGGGTGTCCTGAAAAGTAACCGTCACTTTGTTACTCTCAGGGCCCTCTTGGTCAAGCGCATCATATACCTTGGCAACAAGCTCATTGCTCCCGCCAAAAATGTCAACCTGTATACTGTAGCTCCCCCCGGCGCAATCCGCCGAACCAACAAAAATGTTGTTGCTAAAGATTTTTACCAGCAGACCAGTTTTACAGAGACCACTAACTGTTATAGGGGTTGTGTTGAAACTACGGCCCGATGTGGGGGTTGTAATGGTTGCCGGCGTTGTTGGGGGTGGACTCGAAACTTTTCCCTGCAAACCAGTAGTGCCACTTTGTTGGGGGTTGGGGCTACCAATTTGTCCATGTACCGTTGCAACGGTGCCAACAACAAGCAGCAAGCTTAGCACGGCAGTTGGTAAAAGTTTCTGTGTAATGTGTCTCATAAATGACTACTATGCTTATGGTATACCTCAAGCATACCGGAAAATGAGCTCCGCGACCAGACGTGTCTTCTAGCGACGACCAGCCCGACGAACGACACCGGCGTTATAGCGCTTTATTGCTCTCGGCAAACCAAAAATCGCAAAGATTATAAGCCCAAGCAGCACTAAACCTATGACAATCAATACAAGAGGAAGTACAAAGAAGCTCGTCTTCCCGCTAATCAGCTGCCCCGTGGTCCCATACCCAAAATTTCCTTCAACCGTATATTTTCCCCATGAGCCAACTTTGTCAAGCTTTATGCTAAACCGCCTTATGCTATCTGGCAATACATTGCCCTTGGGGTCGGTGTTATTTATTTCTGTCGTTTGCAAGACTTTGTCACCTTTTCGCAAAATAATCTTCCCGAAGGGCTGCTCGTGAACATTTCCGGTGTTCTTGAAACGTGCCATCACATACAAATTCTTATTGCTCGTAAAGAACGCGCTCCCGCTATTTGCCGTTTCGCTCTTCCTTACGTCAAAACTGGCTAGCGTCATGCCCTCTCGAATATCACCAGGTACACGAACGAGAATGAGCGAACCTACACTTGCTGAAAGAGTAATGTTTTGTCCTTGCTTGCCGCTTATTGCCAAAAATCGGACTGCCCCAAAATATCCGCCACCTGCGGCATCTTTTGGTATAGTTACGCTTACTTTTACGTTTTTGGATTCACCTGCGTTTACCGAAATATTAGGAATAGCCGCAATATGACGCTTTAGGCTATGGCTAGGAGCATATTTATCATCATCAAGGATGAGGGCCGGCTGTCCAAGCTCGTTGTCACCGGCAATAAAATCGTTAACGATTGCCTTGTATGTTGTGTTCGAGTTGGTTACGTTTTTTACGGTCACCGTTACTGTTTTTGTTTCACCGGGCGCAATGACTAGTTCTGTTCTAACGGGAGAAATAAAAATACCACTACCACCATCTTGTGTCTGGGCGCTGGCGCTTTGAATAGCCAGACTAGCCGTAACCCCGACCACTGCAATAACGATTGATACAAGTTTAATAAAATTGCGCATGGCTTCCCTCTTTTTAGTCTTTGCACTTATGGTAACAGAAACGGAGTTTTTTACAATGTATTGTCGCTGTTATTTTTACCATATGCTCATCGTGTGCTTGCATTATGTCTCGCCCCTAAACGTTCACTGAACGTGGTTCGCCTTTTTGACGTATGCACAAGAAAGCCAGCTCAGAATGTTGCGAGTGCAATATACTGTAGCGTTGTCACATATATACCAGGCGCCTGTCCATTCGCAATATTGACTATATAGCTTATGGTATATAGTCGATAGGCATCTGATGTTGTTGAGTTTGCGATAACATCGCCGGAAACAAACTTATAACTATTTGGGGTATTGTATCCCGCACCAATGGTTGCCACACCGCTTCCCTGCACTTCCTGTCCCACAGATGGGTTCACGTTAGCTCGAAGATTCATACCAAACTGATTCACACCTTGCCGAGATACATCTGGTACTGCAAGTGGTGTAATTGTATTCACTCCAGACGTAAGGGTCGGGCCAAATGCTCGTACGGTATACCCAAACTCAGCGTTCGTCGCAACGAGCATTTGCAATTTTCCTGTTTTCGTAGACGTCGGAGAAAAGTCGCCAAAATCTGTATATGCCCCTGTTGCGGTACCACAGTCATACGGCTGGATTGTCACTCCCGTACAAAAGAGCAAAAATGGAGGCACTGTTACGTTAATGCTTAATGAGCGGTTAATATTAAACGCCAGGCCGCCATAGTCAAGATTAGGACCGGTTGCATCTGTGGACGCAAATGACTCTACCCGAATAAAATACGTTCCTGCGCTGCTAGGATTGACGATGTTTGAAAATTCATACAATGCCGCGGTGTTGGCGGGGGGAATACCCGGCGTTCGCGTTAGGATTATTTCATTACCTGTCGAGGCTGGAGATATTGTGAAGCCATTTATCCCCGTTTGCACTTCTAGGACAGCTCCCGTTGCACTAAAACCCGTTGGTGGTGTGCAAGGTTGGCCAATCAACGGGTCATTGGCACACACTTGTAAACGTACACTCCCAACCGAGGAAGCGCTCTGGTGGACAAACGAAACCTCGTATCGAGTCGTCGCACTTACTACAGAGTTTGACAGCTTAACTGAACGAACCTGTAGCTGAATCCCCTGGGCCATATTTACCCAAAAGACTACTCCCCCCAGCATAACTGGAAGGAGTAGTAGAGAGAAAACACCTTTTTGTATTTTGGAACGATTGAACATAGGAGACCTTTCCACCGTTCCTCGTATTGTACTTCTAGAACGTACCCGTCGCAATCAGTATCTCATTGCCTGTGTAGATGCCGGCTGGAGTCGTTAGACTTGGGGTGGCAGCAAACACTAGGTTGCTATTGATGCGGCTGACTGGACCAGTACTAGAGGCGATTGGGTCACCGTAGGTACTTCTGACACCTTCTGTTGTGTTGCGGTTGTCCATACCGTAGTAGATGGTGCTTGGGGTACCTTCGTTCTCATGCGTACCATCGTTGTAGTTCGCGTCGGCCGTGATTGTACCGGTGCTCGACGCAACACCCGTGGTTGTCCGACTGTCTGAGACAAAGAGTCCAAAGGCAGCGGTGCCAGCGACGAGGTTAACAGGTGTGCTACCGTTACCACCACCGTTGATGCCAGGGATGTTACAAGTACCAGCAGGAGGTGAGGTCGTGAGACCAGCAACTGCACAGGTGTTCGTGGCTTTCATGCGGACAATGGCGCCACTGGTTGCGTTTGTAGAAAGCTGCATGTAGGCCGTAGCGGCGTCAATGGAGCCAGCGTCAAGTACTTTTGGTGTACCTTGACCAATTTCGAGAGCGGGAGCGGTTGACTCAGCACATTCGTCGACACTTGCACCACCGGTACCGTCAATGTTTACACCAGAGACACAGAAGGTCAGTGTTTCCATAACGCGAGCCGTGATACTAATTTGTCGGACTGTGCTCATAGCAATACCACCGTAGTCAACATAGGTACCCGTGGTAGTTGCACCACCGGTGGTGTTGGCTGGTGAATACCCAGAACCGTTACCGGTAGCATAGGTAAGTACGCGAGCATAGAATGATGTTCCTGCTGCAGTTGTTGGGTTGGTGAACCCACCAGTAAACGTAATAGTGATTGGTGTCGCTGCTGTCAAGGTGAGGCCGGTGACAAGCACAGTGTGAACTGGGCTACCAGACCCAACTGTCGCGACGCTACCGGTGTCTACCGTGGGGCTTGAGATAGTTGGTACTGTGGCGGCAGAGAATGCACATGTTGCGCCAATGAGCGGTGTGTCACCACAGAAGTCAACAATGAGCTCCTGCGCATTTGCGACTGGCGTAAAAGTTAGTTGATACTGAACACCAGTGGCTGATGGTGTAGAGTCGCTGAGCTTGATGGAGCGGGTCGTCACCTGCGCGGCTTTCGCGACAGATTGCTGCAAAAGCGGCATGACTGCCCCCGCCAGCAATGCCAAGGCCGACAGGAACGCCGCGCTGCGTCCAATTATTTTATTATTTATTTGCATAACACTGTTCTCCTATAGTTTTTATTTTAGGTGTTAACCTCGGCATCGTATCACGCTTGCGGCTAGTTTTTCAAGTATAAAACTATAGGAGCGAGAAGCCGATACGCTCGTTGCGCACCGGCTTCTCCTTACATACGTTGTATATTCTACTCTATCTGTAGACCCTAGAACGTACCCGTCGCAATCAGTATCTCATTGCCTGTGTAGATGCCGGCTGGAGTCGTTAGACTTGGGGTGGCAGCAAACACTAGGTTGCTATTGATGCGGCTGACTGGACCAGTACTAGAGGCGATTGGGTCACCGTAGGTACTTCTGACACCTTCTGTTGTGTTGCGGTTGTCCATACCGTAGTAGATGGTGCTTGGGGTACCTTCGTTCTCATGCGTACCATCGTTGTAGTTCGCGTCGGCCGTGATTGTACCGGTGCTCGACGCAACACCCGTGGTTGTCCGACTGTCTGAGACAAAGAGTCCAAAGGCAGCGGTGCCAGCGACGAGGTTAACAGGTGTGCTACCGTTACCACCACCGTTGATGCCAGGGATGTTACAAGTACCAGCAGGAGGTGAGGTCGTGAGACCAGCAACTGCACAGGTGTTCGTGGCTTTCATGCGGACAATGGCGCCACTGGTTGCGTTTGTAGAAAGCTGCATGTAGGCCGTAGCGGCGTCAATGGAGCCAGCGTCAAGTACTTTTGGTGTACCTTGACCAATTTCGAGAGCGGGAGCGGTTGACTCAGCACATTCGTCGACACTTGCACCACCGGTACCGTCAATGTTTACACCAGAGACACAGAAGGTCAGTGTTTCCATAACGCGAGCCGTGATACTAATTTGTCGGACTGTGCTCATAGCAATACCACCGTAGTCAACATAGGTACCCGTGGTAGTTGCACCACCGGTGGTGTTGGCTGGTGAATACCCAGAACCGTTACCGGTAGCATAGGTAAGTACGCGAGCATAGAATGATGTTCCTGCTGCAGTTGTTGGGTTGGTGAACCCACCAGTAAACGTAATAGTGATTGGTGTCGCTGCTGTCAAGGTGAGGCCGGTGACAAGCACAGTGTGAACTGGGCTACCAGACCCAACTGTCGCGACGCTACCGGTGTCTACCGTGGGGCTTGAGATAGTTGGTACTGTGGCGGCAGAGAATGCACATGTTGCGCCAATGAGCGGTGTGTCACCACAGAAGTCAACAATGAGCTCCTGCGCATTTGCGACTGGCGTAAAAGTTAGTTGATACTGAACACCAGTGGCTGATGGTGTAGAGTCGCTGAGCTTGATGGAGCGATCTGAAAACTGTGCTGCACTCACTAATGCATGCTGCAGCACCGGTACGGCGCTACCAACTACGAGCGCCAGCGCCATCAGGGCGGCCGTCGGGCGTCGTAGCGACTTATAGTTGATATTCATAGGTAAATCTCCTTAATGTTGTAACGTGTTAATTAATATTTACATCATCAATGTAACACTCCTCTTACAATCTTGCAAGAATATTTACAGAGAAAATTCATACTTTGTTGTAAAAATTAATGCTAAACGTTGTTAATAATATATATAACACTTTTCGCTTCGACTATTTTAAGTTACCCAAATATGGCCCTATTCATTGTGTTCAAATACTAATGGCTCGCATAGACAAGCTTTGTTTTTTGTTTCGGGTGCAGAGCGTTGCGCTACGGCTTGATGAAAACACAGGCAGGAGCAACGTACCGCCTAAAAGGTTGCCGTTGCAACGATAGATTGTCCGGTGGAATATGTACCGCCTGGGGTGACGGCAGATATATTCGCAATATAAGAAATTGTGTAGATTGTATAGCTTGATGAAGATACAGACGAGGCAATTGTATCTGTTGAATTGTACTTAAATGAGTTCACCGTATTATAAGCAGCAGAAACTGTGCCAAAACTAAAGGGCTCAGTGGGGTAGTCGGGGTCATGGACCGGTTCGGTTCCGAACGCATTTGGTGATGCTGTCGCAAGATTATTCGCACGCAAGTTCATGCCGAACTGTTCGCTGCCAACACTAGATGCAGCTCCCGACATCGGCGCTAACTGGTGACCACTGTTGGTAGGTGGCGCACCGACAATTTGCACGACGTAACCGCTACTCAAATACGACTTTACCTTGAATTGAACAGTGCCTGTTTTCGTTGAGCCTGTGTCTAGCACGCCGAGGTCAACATCTGGCGAACCTACAATTGAAGCCTCGAGCCATGGAGTTCGGTCGGTGTTGAAACCAGCCTGAGCCTGAAACGCGCTTCCTTTCGTATTACCAACCGTAAGCTCTCCTGCTGACTGCTTCGAGCAATAACTCCCAGAACAGGCGTTCAGTTCGCCGCCAGTACCAAAAAAGACTTCGTTGACCTGATAACTTGAGGAAGATGACTGTTGCGCAAATACGGCCGTAGCACTCCAGCTAGTTGCGAGTACAATCGAGACGAGGGAAATCCGAAATAATGTTTGTATTTTCATAATAGTATTCTACTCACGCTTATTTTCTCGCATTTTGTGTTTCGATGCAAACAAAAGACCTCTTGCAGAATACGCCGTATATCCAGAACGCGATGATTTTTGTTTCAAATTGGCAATAGCCGACAAATCGTAACCGTTGTTACGATGCGAAGGTTATTGATTTATTTGGGACAAAAAGGGCGCGTTATGGACTGCGGAGTTATTTTGCGGGGAGGTCTTAAGCAACAATATTATTCCTTTTAAACGGCTCGTGCTGTATGATTAAATCAGTATAAGCATAAGAGAAAAGCCCCATGGCAGATGATGAAAAAAAGAACGGTGAGGATTCGAAAAGTCTCGAGTCTGCCGGCAGCAGCAGCTCTCTTGAGACGAGCGCGGACGACAACAGTCTCGAAAACAGTGCGAGTTCGGCTGGCAAAATAGACGATACGCCTTTGGCATCAGCCCAACAGGGCTCTTTTGTCCAGCAATTCATCAGAAAAGTGAATATTTATTTGTTGTTGTTCGTATTCTTGCTTGCAGTTGCGGGTGGAATAATTCTTATTACATATCTCAACAGCAAAAAACAAGAAAAAAGCACCATTCAAACTCAATCCCTCAGTCAAGATACACTCAAGCAGCTCGCAACCAGTGACGTAACAGTCGGTCAGCCGAAACAAATTCTGAGCGTGCAAAGTAATGCTGTGTTTGCTGGCAAGGTACTCATACGTGACAGCCTAGAGGTTGCAGGGGCAATTCAGGTTGGAGGAAGTCTTAGCGTGCCTGGAATAACCGTGTCGGGTAATAGCATATTCGAACAACTCCAGGTAAACAAAGGCCTAAACGTAGCAGGCGATACAAGCATTCAGGGTCAGCTTGCCGTCCAGAAAGGACTGAGCGTTGCGGGTGGCGCCACCTTTGGAGGGACGATATCCGCGCCAGCAATCACCGTAAACACCCTGCAGATGAACGGCAGTCTTACGCTTACTCGCCACATTGTCATTGGCGGTTCTACACCCGACAGGGACAACGGGCCAGCCCTCGGAGGCGGCGGTACCGTCGCGCTCAGCGGCTCCGACACCGCTGGAAGTGTCAATATAAACACTGGGACCAGTCCCGTGGCTGGCTGTTTTATTACCGTCAACTTCACTCAAAAGTATAATGCCACACCAAATGTAATTGCGACTCCTGTCGGCTCAAATGCCGCCCTTGTCGGCTACTATGTAAACCGTAGTGCTTCGAACTTTAGTATTTGCGCCGCAAACAACCCACCCGCAAACGCCAGCTTTGGGTTTGATTATTTCATTGTGGAGTAGTCCGGACTTACGGTTTCGTCTTACGTGTCATACAAAGTATTATTTGTACAGACCCTCGACAGTTTGCTGCCTACACATTTGAAAACGCCAAAAAATTCTAACGAAAACGCATGCTCGAGAGTATATTATAGAAAATACTATAGCTTGGATTTATTGCACTGTCAGTATACTTTAGGAACACTGCATATTCCTTACCGCTGTCGGTTTTGATAGTGAAGAAATTGCTCCCATCTTTTGATATTGTCCCCACAACGGCCCGACTCGGGTTTGCCATATCGCACAAAAAATCTACCTCTTGCCATTTTGCTGGAGCAAGGCCGGTCTTAGCATCCCGCTTGCTTGCCTCTGTGAAGGTAGTACAATTTTCTGAAACGACATCATGTGAGATGGTAGCCGAGCCGCCATAGACAACGATTGCCCGGTTTATGCCTAAGCCTTGGGGAGTTTTATTGATAAATATCTCCAGCACCTGACCGTCCGAGTCATGGATATACATGTAATTGGGAGTATGCGTTGACTGGGTCACGGGCACTTCTTTCCACCCGCTTGGAGCCTGAAACATAACTTCAGGTTTTTCAAATGTCTCCATCTTTAGCGTATTTGCGCCGTAAGACCTACTAAGAGACGGTGTGCTTTTAATTTCCTGTTTCGGTGAAAGTCTGAGATTGTTTAAGCCGTACACTATCCCAACAATAATAAGTATTACGAACAACCAAAAGAGACGCTTTTTAAGTCTTGTATGTTTGTGTAACTGTCTATCGAGCTGATACATACCCTGTCCCCGCCTGTACTATACCATAGTTGACCAAAAGCACCGGAAACACCGGTGTTGGCCTACACATCCAAGAACACAATGACACTGTCTGCTTTAACATGCATAATCCCACCCTGTATACGGATTTTTTCTTCGCCGGTTTTGGTACGGACAATGATATCGCACGCCACAAGGAGCGTGATGAAATTGTGGTGCCTCGGCAAAATGTCAAAGGGACCTGTCTGACTCGCCGCACTGATACTTTCGGCATCACCATCAAAATATACCTTGTACGGCGCATAGACCTTTACATACATGGAGGTGCTGTCCGCGGTGCCCTGTTTCGCCTGGGATGCTTCTTTTTCCTCTGTTGGCTTCACTTGGTCTTCTTGCATACTGGGCTACCTAAATGATTATTTCTTCGATGCTCTTGAGGGTTTCCTCGCGCGTGAAGTAATCGCCCTTTATGCCGTTGTGTTTTGTCATGACATTCATGTTTTGGGAGAAATTGGTAATGAGCTTTTTAGCCTTGGCGTAGTCAGCTCGGTCTGCAGGGCTCAGTTCGTTTTCACCAATAATGGCGATGATGCCTTTGAGTGACTCATACTTCTGCAGCAGGGCTTGCACCTGAACACTCAGGAGGTAATGTCGTTCGCCAACAATCTCCGGCGTGAGTAGGCTAGAGTTTGTAAGCGTTAGGTCAACTGCCGGTCGCACGCCTTGTTCGGCCACTTTACGCGACAACACTATAATACTGTCCATCTCATGCTGAATAAATTGCACTGCCGGGTCAGAGATATCATCGGCTGGGACGTAAATAGTCTGCACCGAAGTAATGGAGCCGTTTTCGTTCGCGCTCAAGCGGTCCTGAAGAACTTTCACGTCCGAGAAAACAGTAGGCTCATATCCACCTTCGTTTGGCACCTGGTCCAAAATGGTCGAAAGTTCGTTGCGGGCCTGAATGTAACGGAACATGTTGTCCGCAAAAAACAATATGTCTTTGTGTAGTTCATCGCGAAAATGTTCCGCTGCAGCTGTTGCCGACACACCAATGAGTGAACGCTGTACCGGATTTTCGTTCATTTGCGCAAAGAACATAACGGTGTTCTTAAGCAGGTCGTTTTCGCGCAGTGTATCCCACAGCTCGTGTCCTTCACGAATACGTTCACCAATGCCGGCAAAGAAAGAAAGGCTACCGTCACTCTTACCGCCGCCTTGGGCAGTATTGTTTATAAGCTCCATGGTAGTCACGGTTTTACCAACACCGGCACCTCCAATTACCCCAATTTTTCGCCCTTTTACAAAAGGAGTCAGGAAGTCAATGACTTTTATGCCTGTTTCCAAAATTTCTGGTTTGGCCACGGTAAAATTACTACTCCGGGGCGGAAGTTTCATGATATCTTTGCGTTTTGCTTCGTCGGCGCCAATGGCCGGCTGGCCGTCCAGCGGGTCGCCAAGGGCGTTAAGAATGCGGCCAATGGTTGGCTCACCAAGCGGCACTTCAATCCCTTTGCCGGTGCGTTGTACCGTATCGCCCTTTAGGAGGCTCCTGTCTGTTCGCACATTGAGGCAAAAGGCAATGCCGCCGACCTCAAGATGGTCGACGAGCAGTTGCGTTTTCTGCTCGTTGTCGGCCGCGAGTATTTCGTTGATTTCGGGTGGGTCTGCGTCAAATTGTACGCGCACAACGAGGTCTTTTATGGAAACTACTACGCCAGCCACAAGTCGCTCCCTTCGGTCGCTTCAAATTCCAAATTCCAGATTCCAGATTCCAAATGAAGCTCATTGGAATTTATGTATTGGAATTTGTTTGGTATTTGGTATTTGGTATTTGGTATTTGGCCACTCATGCTGCCACTCCTGCTTTACTCTTTTTCATGCCATTGATAATCTCTTTTAGACGTTCGTCTTTCACGCCGCGGCGCGCCCGGTTGTAAGCAAGGTGCAGGTCGGCTTTTTCTTCGTCGGCTCGTTGGTGCGAGGCACTCATAGCACGGAAACGCGAAGCATACTGAGCCAGCTTCGACTGTAGTATCAACTGCCCAAGCGCAATTTTCATCATAGAACGCTCGAGGTGAGAAGCAACGGCGAAACTAGACGGCTCAAAAATATAGTTTGCCTCACTAATAACCTCATCGGGTTTATCACTTGCCATACCAGCAGTTTTGACCGCCATAGAAAGCGAGATTCGCTTCACTTCCTGGTTCATGAGGGATATATATTGCTGGTAAAACACACTGCATTTTTTGTACTCTTGTACTTCCTTAATAATGGGCGCAACATTGATATTTTTGTCTTTACTGGGCAGTTTGTAATACTTCCGGAAGGAAACACCTCGCTGCGAAAGCTGCATCGCGCCGTGATGCCCAATGACAATGATGTCGTTCTTGTCTTTATCGTAACTATCGAGCATGGACTGCACGAGTTTTTGGTCAATGTCACCACTAAAACCACCTTCGGCTGTAATGATAATATAAAGCTCTTTATCGATTATGGTATGACTCTTGCCTTCATCTCGCCCAAAGCTAAACAGGCTGTCGACACGAAGCTGGGTATAGATTTTCCAGATTTCATCAAAGAATTTAGTGGACTCAAGAACCTGATTTTTCGTTTGGGCGATGCGCATACTGGCAATACCCTCAAACACACTGGTTAACTCTACTAGTGTTGCCATGCTGGCTTCATCTTTGGCGATTTCATTTGGCCGCCTCACCGGTCGCTCCCCCTGGTCGCTCCAAATACCAAATACCAACTACCAACTACCAAATGAAGCTCATTGGAATTTATGTATTGGAATTTGGTAGTTGGTAGTTGGTCATTCATGGTTTTTTCTCCGGAATTACCGCATCCATGACGTGACCATTTGTCGCTGCCTTGTTTTTTTGCTTTTCAAGCTCAACAGACATCATTTCGTCAACTTTTTGCTCCTCTGTCTTTTCGGGTTTCGCTGTCTCGGTATGTTCGGTAGCCTTCGGTTCTTCTTTTTTATCCTCATGCTTTTTCCCGCCTAGCAGCTTCTTGAACAGCGGGTGCGCCGGTTCGTCCGAGTGTGTCTGTTCTGGTTGTGCAATAGGCGCTGGCGGTGACGTATCGGCACTATCTGAATGCTCTTCTGGGGTTGGGGCGGGCGCTACCGGCTGCTCGGCAACTGGCTCTGGCTGCGGCGCACTATCTGTGGAGGCCTCGGAATCACTCTCTGCTGGTTTTTCTACGGGCGAGGTATCATGCTCTTCGGCAGGAGTGGCTGCTTTATCCGAAGCATCTGGTTTACTTTCTTCGGTTTTTTCGGACTTTTCACCGTCTTTTGCGGCATCTGCTTTGGTGTCAGTGGCGTCTTTTGGTGCATCGGGCTTGTCTGCCGTTGGTTCTTTTGTATCGACCGGTTTTGGTGCGTTCTTCACGCATTCACCGGCAAGCATGTCGTGAACCTTCTGGTAGCCTTCGTCTTTTTCAACCTTCTTAGCAAAGTCGTTGGCGTTTAGCTTGAGGGCATTTATATCTAGTACTGCGCCGTCTTCAAGGTTCAGTACTATATCGAGCATAAGCTGCTGCGCCATAAGCGAGAAGGTGTCTCCGGGCGCCTGCGTCAAGAGTTCAAACACACGCTTACCGGTGGCAAGCGCCTTTTTGGCTTCAGGGCCAAGCTCCGAACCGAAGTGCGAAAATTCCTCGGCTTGTCTGTAGCTCGCGAGCATTTTGAGCGTTTGCGCAGCAAGCTCTTTTTGGCGCTTGTTGTGGCCGACACCACCGGCACGCGTCACGCTCAGGCCGATGTTGAGCGCTGGGCGAATACCATTTCGGAACGTATCCATATCAAGAATCCATTGACCATCGGTAATAGACATAATATTTGTCGGCAAATAGGCAGTAATATCACCATTGGCCGCATGAACGACCGGAATAGAGGTAAGACACCGCCCCGTGCTGTCAAGACGCCCAGCGCGCTCAAGCAAGCTAGAATGGGCATAGAACATGTCGCCAGGGTAGCTATCTCGCCCCGGACTCACCCCAGAAAGCAGCGCAACTTCGCGGTAGGCATGGGCGTGGCTGGTCAGGTCGTCGTAGACAATAATGGTGTCTTGGTCGCACTTTTGCCACAAATATTCGGCCATAGCACATGCCACGTACGGTGCAATGTAGCTCATAATGAGCGACTCAAACATGGTGCTCACAACAACAATAGCTTTTTCCATACCGCCGTTATCTTGCAGGCGCGTGAGGAGGGTATCGACATCGCTACGACGCTTCGCAATAAGGCAGTAAACCACAATCTGGTCAGTATTTTTTTGGTTAATCGCCAGCTGCGTAACCACAGTACTTTTACCCGACTTACTGTCTCCCAGCAGAGCCATGCGCTGACCGCGCACCATCGGAAAGAGAGCATCTATGGCCGTCACGCCGCTTTCAAGCTGGTCTTCTACGAGCTTACGGGTGTACAGGGGCGGCGCGGTATTAAAGACCGGCCATGTTGCGTCGGCCGGAACTGGTCCTTTGCCGTCCAGGGGGTCGCCAGTTACCGAGACAACCCGACCCACAAAGTCCTTGCCAACCTTACATACAAGCTCTTGATGCTGCAAAACCGCTACCATGCCGACGCGCAACGGCTCCGAACCAAGATGCAGCACCAGCACATGGTCCTCCAGAATTTGGTTTATGAAGCCCTTGCTCCCGTCTTCGAACATAACGAGAGCATGAAGGGCAGAGGGCTGGAGGCCGCTAACCTGCACGAGGAATTTATCAACACCAATCACTTCACCAACCGGCTTGCCAGATTCGACCAATTTTTCAAAGTGTTGGTTACTAAAACTCATGATACTCCCTCGACCACCGGTGGTGCAGGCATTGTGGCAGTGGCGGGTTGGGCGTTTGACTCCCGTAGCCGCTTCATTAGCAGCTCTCGTTTGTCGGCAAATGATTTCCCGAGTGACATATCAAAATACCGGTTTGTGGTACGAAGCACACAACCCGCTCCAATGCCCGGCTGCAAACCAACCGCTACTAACACATGCGGGTGTACATGTGCCCGCAGCCACATGAGTAGTTTGGCAAGAAACTCAGGAGTAGGGTCGGCACTAAAGCTCATATGTATTTTCGGCGCTTCTTTACGGAGTAGTTTCAAAAACTCGAGCAGGCTTTTTCGAGCATGCGGGTCACGCAAATCGAGTTTGTTTGTTTCGGCCAGCTGGTCCATCAGAGCACTCAGCTTGGGAAGCTGCACGTCCGCACCGGTCCGAATCTTGTCGCTGGTCATCGCTGCTTCAAGTCGTTCGAGTTCACGTATAAGCCGGCCCAGGTCAATCATACCGACAACCCCTACCGGCAAAACTGGTGCCGCCTGAGTTTCAGGCACCATGATTTATATCCTGTATGATAGCTTCGCGGTTTGCCTCAAGGTCAGCCAAGATGTATTCGAGTTGGTCGTTCAAATCAATTTGGTCACCTATAGCGGCAAGCACGTAATGGTTGATGATATCGGTCATATTCTGCTCGAAACGCTCAACCATTTGCTGCTTCTCGGCAACAATCTGCGCCTGTACCTGCTGACCTAGCTGGGCGCGCTGTTCCTCTATGGCAGAGTTTGTCTTCTGAATAGAGTCTATGGCAAGCTGTTTAGCGTCGTTAATGGACTGTTCGTATTTTGCGAATTCATCTTTGAGATTTTTAGTAATCTCTTCCTTCATGTATTCGTTTAGCTGGCTGGTGGTGAGCCGAAGATCTTGCTGCAAAAACATAGCATTTTCGGAAATAATCTTCTCGAAGTGAAGACGACCCCTGTTGCGAAGCTCTTCCCGGAAGGTGTCGTTGAATATGTGCTCCACATCTTCTTCGGCAGCTTTTTCTATATCGGCATTGTCATTTCCTTTTTTCTTGCCGCCGGTTGTACCCATACGCACCGCGAGCCATATGAAAGCCAGAGTCGCTGCCAGTAAGCTCCCGAGTATCAGTGCCAGCTGCCAAATTGTCATATATGCGTCCCCACCCCTATATGCTTGTGTTTACAATTTCAATAGTAAGTATATCGCGATTAGGCCAATAACAAAAACGATTAGCCCCAGTACCACAACCTGAATAAGCCCCCGAAGAATAGACTTCTTCGCGAGAGGATTGCGACCGATGGAAACGAGGCTACTGCGTACCCCGCCGTACAGTAGGCTGCCAGTCATAAAAATGGTAATAAGCAAGATAGCCAAACTTACGTACAGTCGTACAGTGCTCACTGGTTTGCCCGCAATACTGTCGCCTGACTTACGCAAGAAAGCTGGAACGGGTGGTCCGCTGACCGAGACGGCGAGCGGATTACGCGAAATACCAATGTCTATTTGTATAAAGCCAATGGCGACATCTTTCTTGCCGGCTGAGGTCGTAAGCGCAGCATTGCCGCTAACATTTTTTGTGCCGTCAAAGCCACTGAGTGCCTTGCCAAGAATTACTCCTTGCCGCGAGTCTGCCTTCATGCCTATACCGTCCAGTGCCGATATGCTTATGATGTCACCGCTTTTGATTGCGCCGTTCTGGTTGCTTACCAGCGCGTCGTACTTGCCGTTTGAAGCAACATACACTTGCGCGTTACTACTATCGCCGCCCAAAGACACCACGGTGTCGTTTGCCGAGACAACCACGCCGTGCATGGCTTTGTCGGTTTTGTTCGTGAGCGCCTGAACTTTTCGGCTATCTTTCGGGTCAAGCATGACTATCATGCCCTTCTGGACAACCCCAGTTACACCGTAGCCCTGTGAAACCGTTTGCGCGCTAACGATACTGGGGAGCGAAACGACTAACCCAAAAAGCGCCAGTAAAACAAACCGCTGTATTTGACGAATCTGTTTTTTTATCTGTTGCATATGCTTCAAAGTATAACCGTTTTACCACTGATACGACAAGGCTTTTTATCGGTTTCTTCGCAACTTTCGACTATACTAGAGAGACTATGTCTATCACCAAAGCAATCATCCCTGTAGCCGGCTGGGGAACACGCCGGCTTCCTATTACTAAAGCCATTGAAAAATGCATGCTACCCATTGGCAATCGCCCAATCGTCGACTACGTTGTGCGCGACTGTGTCGCAGCTGGCATAACCGACATTTACTTTATTGTTGGCGAACAAAGCGAACAGCTGCACACCTACTACCGTGATAATGTCGAGCTTACCGACTACCTTATCCGAAACGGCAAACAAGATATGCTACCGCTTACAGAGACACCTCTTGCTCGGTTTCACTACATCGTACAGCCAAGCTACGGCAAATACGGCACCGCCGTTCCAGTTGACCTAGCCATGCCGTACGTCAACGAAGGTGAATCTGTGGTGGTTGTCATGGGCGATGACTGTCTCTATAACAGTGACGGCAGCTCCGATATTGTACGTATGCTCGAGGCAACCCCAGAAGGACAAAGCGCTATACTTGCCGTGCCGGTGACCGATAGCTCCATACAGCAGTACGGCCACATTGTAGCTGACGACCAGGGCAATTTGGTGCGAATTATTGAACATCCAGACCCCATGCCAGAACAATTCATGAAAAATGTCAGCAAGTACGTCTTGAATTACTCTATGCTCAAGGCGGTGAGCGAATACGTTGCCCAGCCTATTGATGCGGGCAAGGAATACTACATCTTCCATCCATTCCAAAAAGTTATAGAAGACGGCGGTGTCATGAAAGTAGTTTCCGCGCAAGGAAAGTATCTCGATGCGGGAACCGTCGAGGGCTGGCTCCACGCCAACCAAGTCGTGATAGCCGAAACCCACCCCACCAATCTCTAGACCCAAGGAAAACCATACTCAAAACCATACTCAAAGGACAGTCCTCTTAGAGTGGTTTTTTGTAAGAGATAGTTATTTTCTTCCATCTGTTGTTTCGTTGTGTTATTTACCTTTTGTTATATCTGTGAGCGCTTGAATGAATTTTTCCATATCGGCTTTGGTGGTTGCGCGGCCCATGGTAATTCGCAGGCTACTCTGGGCAGCCTCATCGCCGATGCTCATGGCGCTCAGTACGTGACTTGGCTCCTCGGAGCTTGCGCTACACGCCGAGCCAGCTGCAGCGAAAAACCCACGCTCTTCGAGCTGCAAGAGTACGCGCTCGTTATCGAACCCGGGCAAGGTAAGATGTACATTGTTGGGCAGGCGGTATTTGAGCGACCCGTTGATGATTACACCTGGGATTTTTTGGCATAAGAGGCGGATAGCTCCGTTTTTCACTTCGTTTAGTCTTGCAGCCTCGTTTTGACGCATCGTTTGCGCCACATCAAGTGCCGTTGCGAAGCCGATGGCACCAGCGACATTTTCGGTACCACTACGCAGCCCTCGTTCTTGTCCGCCACCCCGGATTATCGGAGATAGCTTCACGTGACTTGCCGCGTATAGCACGCCGGTTTGCTTTGGCCCGTATATTTTACCGCCATTTAAGGTCATGAGGTCAATGCCAAGGCTCGCAACAGATAGTCCAAGATAGTTTGCCGCCTGGCACGCATCGGTATGAAAGTACAGGGGCGTCTTATTCCCTGCCTTTTTTCGTTCGGCACGGATTTCTGCCAGCATGGCCGAGATATGGCGCAAGGGTTGAATGGTACCGACTTCGTTATTCGCGTACATGACGCTCACGAGCACCGTATTAGGAGCAATTTTCTGACGCAGGTCGTCTAGAACCACCCTGCCCTGCTCTGTCGCAAGCGCAACGGAACAATTAAACTGCTGCGCCGGTGCTAGCACAGACTCATGTTCAATGCCGCTAACCACAACGGAGCAATTTGGAAAATTTGCCATAACTCCCGCTATAGCTAAATTATTCCCTTCTGTGCCACCAGCAGTAAAAATAACTTCGGTCGGTCGTGCCCCGAGCCAGTGCGCCACCCTACCCCGCGCATCTTCCAGCGCCTCCCTTGCCTGCCGAGCCGGCAAATACGTAGCCGACGGGTTGTAAAAGACGTCTGAAAAATACGGTTGCATAGCAGCTAGTACCGCTGGGTCAACCGGCGTTGCCGCCGCGTGGTCAACATATATCATAGTATTATTTTAACTCCATAATCATTGTGCTACCACTACTGAAGTTATTATGAGCAAAGCGAACGAGGCGATAGCCGAGCTTTAGAGACAGGAAGAGAGCTGGTGCGGATTCACTCGGCAGCAGCGAGGAGGTGAGACTTGCCAGTGGCGAGTCGCAAGGCAATCTTCCGGGGCAAGCTATGCCTGCCGCAGTGAAGTTGCGGGGTCGCAGGATGTGACAAGGGCATCCTTAATTCTTTATACCCCCGCTTGTGCTAACAGTGGGTCAAACTTCCCATGCATTCGGCGCTGATACTCTTTTATTGCTGCACCAAAACGCTCGGCTTCTTCAAGTGATGCGGGCTGATACGGCTGGCCGTCCTGCGCTTTGTATATCCCTTGAGGCCGTATGTCATACCGAGTTGTTCTCACCTGGCGTGAACCGTCTTTGTCCGTCCATTCTTCGTGCCAAACCCACGTGTGCCGGTCAAGGCAGAAGAATTCACGCCGAGTGCCCGCTGGAATCTGCCCAAACACCTCACCGCCCATCTTTGCAAGGTCCCTCAAAATATTGCGGTGGATGGTTGCTTTTCGCGCTTCAATATCTTCTGAGCCTATAATATTAAGCAGCTTGCGTAACATCACCTGCCTCCGGTGGGATAGTAGTGTATTGCGCTGCCACTTGGGCTCGAGCTGCGTTAAGGCTCACGACATTTCCTGTATTTGGCGGCACGCCCGCACTATTCTCAGTTGTCTGGAATAAGTAATCCATAGCACGGTCAACCATCATTTGGCTTTTAGATATTTCTGCAACTATGGGGTTAGTTGACCCGGGCGTATCTTTGATTGCATGGCGGGCAATATCTCTTTGAACAGCTTGAACTTGTGGTAATCGTCTGTGATTTGCAATAGAAAACGCGTAATCGTTTGCAGAGGCATCGGTCTCAACCATAACAGCCCCAATCATATGCCTCTCAAGCTCGCTGAGAGCAGGAGCTTTATTGGTCATCTCTGGACTCTTTATGAAAGAGCCAGTAAAAGTGGGGAGTTGGATTTTCATACTATGTACGTTTAAATAACTTCCTTGCATTTGTGGTGGTTGTTACGGCTAGCTCACTAACAGTAGTACCTCTTAGCTCTGCTAGAAACTCCGCCGTTTGCACTACATGCTTCGGCTCACACACTTTACCACGAAAGGGCTTAGGAGTCAAGAAGGGGGCATCTGTTTCTAACAGTAGTGAGTGTTGTGGAATTGTGCGATATGTCACAATTTGCGCTTCATCCCGTGTAAAGGTGGCAATACCGTTGACTCCAATGTACAGCCCATGGGCTACTGCTCGCTCCATATTTTCCTGCGAGTCAGTGAAACTGTGCAGCACACCCCTTACCCCCTGGTAACTTTCAAATATCGGCCAAAAATCATCGAATGCCTCTCGTACATGAAAACTAAGCGGCAGATTGTGTTCCAACGCCAGTTCGAGCTGAAACCGCAAAACGGCCGCCTGGTCTTCCTTGGGCGAGTGGCCATAAAAATAGTCGAGCCCACATTCTCCAACCGCCACCACCTTTGGCAGCGAGGCAAGCGCCGCAAACCGCGCTTGGGTGTCGCGCCCCAAATGGTCTTTTGCCTCATGGGGGTGAATACCAATGCTTGCCCAAACTCCTTCGTGCTTTTGGGCAAATGCAACCGCAAGTTCACTATCTGCCAAGGTGGTGCCGATGGTGAGCAGGCGCGTCACACCAGCCTCACGCGCAGCAGCCAAGACCGATTCTGCGCTCCGCGTGTTTTTGTCTGCAAACCATTTATCGTGTACGGGCGTCAGGGCGGCTTCTATTTCATGCACGTGACAGTGCGTATCAAAAAACGAGGGTGCCACCTAGGTTACTCCTGAGGCGCTGAAAGTTCAAGTTTTGGGAAAAGTGTGCCTTCCACAGGGTGGACTATGCCGTCAGCAAACAGAGCCTGTATTTTCCCAGCAGTCGAAGGTAAAAATGGCTCAAGCATTTGGGCAATCTGCAGCAAATCGCCCACAAAGGCAGCAAGGACTTCGCGCAGGTGGTCTTGGTCGTCGGTTTTGGCTATGAGCCACGGCTTTTCGGTGTCTATAAGCTGATTAAGCCCCCGCACCTGTTCCCATACACTGTCAAGTGCTCGGTCGAATTTGCAGAGCGCGATGGCCTCTGTGTAGGCCCCCATGTCATGCTCCGCTTCTGGCACATCGCCTATGACGCCGCCCTGATATTTCTGTACCATGGCAGCTGTCCGTTGCACGGCATTGCCAAGTTCATTGGCGAGTTCGTTGTTGTACGCCAGCTCAAATGCTTCCCAGCTAAAATCACCATCATCATAGCTCGGTACATGGCGCAAGAAATAGTAGCGGAACGCATCGGCACCGTATTTCTCAATAATTTCAGTGGGGCTCACGCTGTTACCGAGCGATTTGCTCATTTTCTTACTGTCGACAGTCACATAGCCGTGGACATACAGTTGTTTCTGCAGGGGCAGGCCGAGACCAAGCAAGATCCCCGGCCATATGGCGGCATGAAAACGCAAAATTCCCTTGCCCACCACCTGCACGTTTGCTGGCCAATACTGTTTAAAGTCGTCGTGTTCGGGATAGCCCAGCACCGTTATGTAGTTGAGGAGCGCGTCAAACCACACGTAAATAACCTGGCTTGAGTCGCCCGGCACGGGTATGCCCCAGTCAATCTTTTCTTTCGGACGTGAAATGCTGATGTCGTCTAGGCCTTCGCGCAGCAGCGACAGAATTTCGTTGCGGCGGGTGGCAGGTGTTACCAGAAGCTCGTTTTTCTCTATGGCTTCGCGGATGGCCCCCGTGTAGTTGCTAAGCCGGAAAAAGTAGTTTTCTTCCTCGATTTTTTCGTACGGGCGGTTGTGGTCAGGGCAAATGCCCTTGTTCTCTTGCACGGTCGTTTCAGTAAAAAACTCTTCGTCGCCAGTGCAGTACCACCCCACATATTTGTTTTTGTAAATGTCACGTGCGAGTGCTTTCCATATGACCTGAACGCGTTCTTCGTGGGCTTTGTCTGTGGTGCGGATAAAACGGTCAGGCTTAACATCGAGCGCCGCCATGAGTTCGCGGAACTTTTCTGACATTTGGTCGGTAAACTTTTGCGGATCTAGCTTGAGTTCGGCAGCTTTTTCGGCAATTTTGCCGCCGTGTTCATCAGTGCCAGTGCTAAAAATGGTGTCTTCACCTCGCACCCGCGCTGCCCGCGCCAGCACATCGGCCATCACAAATTCCATAGCGTGACCCAAGTGCGGTTCGCCATTGACATAAGGTATAGAGGTAGTAACGTAGTATTTCATTATAGATATTGTACCTGCTTTCTCTCCCCGTGTCATTCCGGGCCTGCCTCGGAATGCGGGAGGTTAAAAATAGAGTTAAGAGATATGAGTTAAGAGATATGAAAATTATGCCCGCGGGGGCATTATGTTCACCTGGGAAGCAAAAATAACAGAGAACGTTTTCATCTGGGGTAAATTATATCGCATCTCTTACGATTTGACGAAAAGGCCATAGTTAGAGTTAACAGTTTGATTTTGAATGTCACCGAAATCGTATGGGCGAAGAGTACCATCAGCAGTAGTGGTATACATTTGGAGCACGACGTTTTGTTTTGGGTGATCGCGGCGTAGTGCATCATAGGCGCTGCAAAGTTGTGTGGTGTCTATAGTCCCATCTGACATACGCGTCTGTATGGGTACGCCCAACTGAAACCCTTGGTCGCGGAGCTGGCGAAATAGCATACCATTCGTTTCGTTATCGAATACATACGGAATTTCATCACCGCATTGCTGCAAGTAGGCCAGCCTCGGATGGAGAGGCGCTGTGTTGCTATTAGAGAATCGACTGGATTTGGGCGGGGGAATGGGTGTAACAAGCCGGGTTTGCCAGACAAGCAGTATTAGGCAGAGGCTCGCAACTATACCAATTGGGCGGTGCAGTTGCGGGCGACCTACGGAGTGTTCTCGGTATAAAACCACTGCAAGTAGTAAAAATGCTCCGCTGAGTAGCGCGTAGGGCTGCCAATTATTCGACCATGTATTCTGAGCTCCATTTGGCTCCGCCCAGCTCCGTACCGCACCAAGGGTGGTCTGTGTTTTTTCCCAGCGACCCTGTGCGACCCCTTCCGAAGAAAGCGCCTGCAAAGCTACGGTGCCAGTGCCTACAGCAAAAAACACCGCCACAGTAATAGCAATTGTGCGTAACCCAGAGAGCCAGTTGTGTCGTGAAATATAGTGCTTTTGCGCCCACAAACGCAGCGTCAATATGCCTTTTGTCAGGCGCAGGGGTTGAACTGATAACGGTTCGGAACTACTGTGTTTTTCAGGCAAGCCAACCAGTTCTATAGCATGATGTAACTTGGTTTTTGAAATAGTCTCTCCGCCCTCTGTAAGTAGCACATCGCGCAGGGCCTCAACGTTTTGACGGTAGACTTTGGAGCGAAAACGGGTCAAGCGCTGGAGCTCCTTAAGGTGCGCAACTAGCAGCGGCTCAGCAGCAGTCGAAAGGATGAAATCCTGGCCTTGCAGGGTTACAACAGTTGTTTTCATGGTTTTCCTCCCAGATATGTTTGTATGTACGTTAGAAACTCACGGTATTCGGCTAATTTTGCCTGGCCCTGCTTCGTCAGGCGGTAGTAACGCCGCGGCGTCTGGCCCGGCTCCATCAGCCAGTCAGAATCAAGCAGACCGTCTTTTTCCATGCGGTTCAGAAGCGGATAGAGCGTGCCCACTCGTGACGTAAACGGCGTTTTACTCAGCGAAATCAGCAACTCAGCGCCGTATCGTTTCCCTTTTTCCAGCTCAGTCATGACTGCCAAATGCAACATCCCGCGGATAATCTGCTGCTTTTCTGGGTCATTTCCAATATTTTTATTTGTCATAGTACTATTTTGTATAATAGTATACGGTTATGCTCTCCGTCAAATAATAATGCATTGCCTGGGTTTACTGAATATTAATCGCAACAAATACCAAAACCGGGGGAATAATGAAATCCAGGAAGAATTTGAGTGTTTTTGGGTTAGGATGAACGCCAAGTTTTGAAAGATACCACTCGTGGAATGTTTTTTTCTCGCCAAATTGCGCCGTGCTGAGAACACACCACCCAAATATTATCAGTTGCGCATAATACACTAGCACCCCAACTGTTATCAGCCGCCAGTCGAGCCAGAATGGCGAAGTGTAAGCCACAACAATGAGCGCCATATGTCCTACGATTATTAGTGGCCGGAAAAATCCTTTCACGATAAAAGCTTGGCGACTTCTTTGGCTTCGATAGGGTCGAGGTCGGCAAAAAGGTCGGTTTCAAACTGTTCCGATACTTGATATAAATAGTCCTCATTAGTCCGCGGAATAACATGAAAATGAACATGGTTAACTTTTAGCTTATTTTGCTGTTTGAATGGTCTATAGTTTTGCCGTATGTCACACCCATCACCAAGTTTACCGATTATTTTTTGCTCAACATCGTAGATTAAATCAAATATGTCCGTAAGTTCTTCGTGCGTGAGCTTCCACGGCTCCTCAATGTGACGCTTAGGAATCACCAGTATGTGCCCCGGAACCTTACGCGGGTTACTCAGCAGCATAAAAGCATGCTGGTTCTCGGTAATAACCCTACCCTTTGCATCACAAAACGGACAGTTTTTCATGCGGTTTCCTTTTTACTGGTGAGATTTTACGCCCACACTAGAACCCATTTTAGCACTAAATCCGAGAACTGAGATTTTCGGCGGCTCGCCCCCAACCCGACCCGCCGAACTGCTTCGCAGGGGTTTTGTAATAGTTTTTTTGATCGAACCTATCTCGTCAAGAAAGAAAGATGTATCGGAATCATTTTCGCACAGTTTTTAGATGCAGCTTAATCTTATTTATTGCCCAGTCATAGTGGCTCGCTGTTGCGGAAACGCAGTATGCACCTAGCGTTGACGTCTCAGTCCAAGCGAAGTGTTTTTTCTCAAATAATTCCTTGTCAGATAGCGAATCAATCAACTGCATTACTTCTTTGTGACTGGCAAGCACCATCGTCCTCGCCATGACATATGTAGTTGTTTGATGTTTCTCCCAAAACTCTACGTTCATCTTGCCGTATGTCTTCCAGTTGTACGGCTCGGGCAAAAATGGTTGGTTTTTGCCGTGTTGGTTGGATTGTATCCAGTCAAGAAGTAGCTGATGCCACTCGTACAAATGTACGAGCACGTCACGCAGGTTTTTATCGCGCTTCCAGTGAGCTTCTTTTTTATTCGCAACTAAATCGCCAAAGGCAAAGGTAGCCTCTTGCTCATCGCCAGACAAGGAGTTGACAAGTTCCCAAATCTTCGTAAATTGATCTTCAGAAGCTTTTACGAGCTCTGCTTTAGTTGTTGCTCTGCTCATAAATACCTCCTTTAATTACCACTGGCTGTAGTGAAGTTCGCCATTTTTATATCGCATGTTGATATCTTCCAGCATAGCCATAAGTGCCTCTTCGTGGATGTCGCTCAGCCGCTTAAACCGAATACAGCTTTTGCCGACGTTGACTTTGCCAAGCTCGGGAGCGTACTTTTCGGCCACATACTGGTCGTCGACTATTGCACATGCGTACAAAGCCATGTAGTGCTTCTGAGCCGCTAGCGCAAGTACCGGCCAGGTTGTCGGCGTTTTGGCGGATTTCGGCTGATACTGCATCTCACCGTAACCCAAGCTTACACCACCGCTTGTTGGGAATAGGACGGGTTGCATATCGGGAGCATGCAGACGAATTAGCGAATCGACTACGGCAAGTTCGGGACCAAAAGTACCGGCTTTATCAAAATATTCTGCGAACGATCTAGCTTTAATGAGCATATTTATAGGCCTTTGTTATCCTTGATATTGTCATATTGCAATTATAACATCGTACATATTTGACCAAGACATAGACCGCCAAACCTTTCTCGCTAAAAAATCGGAGATTTTGAGCGAAAAGAAAAGTTTAGAGGAAAGTTTGACGAACATAACAACCAACCAAAATTCGTGGATAGAACCTATGCAAAATTGGCTCAAAACCGCAAAATCTATCTGTTATTTGCGCGAAACCGACGACTTTAGCGGACAAAAAGCCGTCTTGTCTGAAATCTTTGGATTGAACCTGTTTTTGCTCAGCAAAACCCTCACCCAAACCCAAACGGCGAAAGCCCAAAACCCACTTTTTGAAAGGGGGCGGAAAGTGGGTTTTGCTTATGGCGGGAACTAAGAAATCTGAACCAAAAAATCGCCCAGAAGGGCGAATATTTGGATTTTTACTCAGAATTGGTGCGCGGGGCGGGACTTGAACCCGCACGACTTTTGGTCACAGCATTTTAAGTGCTGAGTGTCTACCATTCCACCACCCGCGCCTATCGTCATTGTACCAAAGACATGGGGACACGAGAATAGCCTCACCAGCTGCCGCCGGAGCCGCCACCGCCGAACGAGCCGCCGCTGAAGCCGCCAAAACCGCCTCCGCCCGAACTGCCAAACCCACCGGAGCCGCCAAAGAAACCGCCGCCACTTCCCCAGAAACCAGTGTCATCGCCACTGGCTGCCCGCGACCGATAATTTTTGGAAAGCAGGTAGTCGAGTAGTAAGCCCAGTAGCAATCCCAGGCTAAACACAACAGAGGCCAACAGGGCAGCCGCGGTGAAAAACAGGATTATACCGGGTATAGAACCTATGACGCCACCTGCCCACCAGCTCTTGGTACGCGCTAGGAACGAAGCAAGGTAGGCAAGAACAAAAATGCCAGCGTAGACGAAGAACTCTAGGACTCCTCCGCTCGGCAGAGTTTTCTTTGGCTCACTTAGTCGTTCCCCGCCAATAACGGCAATCATGCTGTCGACCCCGCTCGTGATGCCGGCAGTATAGTTGCCTTGTTTAAACGCTGGCGTTATTTTTTCACGGATAATGAGGCTACTTTGTAGGTCAGTAAGGTACGGTTCTAGCCCGCGCCCAACCTGTATACGCACTTTTCTGTCCTGAAGCGCCATAAATAGGAGCGCCCCGTTGTTCGCTTCTTTACTGCCAATTCCCCAGCTCTGTGCTACGCGGAAACTGTAGTCGAAGTCGTCTTCGCCTTGCAAACTTTTTATGGTCAGCACGGCTATTTCGTTTCCCGTCTTCGCCTTATAGTCGATGAGTTTTTGACTCAACTGCGCTTCGGTGGCATCATCTATAACATTTGCCTGGTCAAGTATGGCAGTTTGTTTTGGGGATGACGGGATATCGAGCGCGGAAGCAGTGACATTCCATACACTAGTAGCTGCAAGTGCAATCAGAAAACCAGCGGTGATGGAGCGGATTAGTTTCATTTCATCCTTATGACTTTGTCATTCCGGCCATCGCGCCGGAATCCATGGTGCTTTCCGCCAAAACGTGCCACGGCAAGAAACGCATGGATCCTGAAACAAGTTCAGGATGACAGTGTCTTTATTGAGCAGCGGCTGGCTGGGTTAAGTTGACCTTTGGAGCATTTTCGGCACCGGTTTGCGCAGTGTATAGGTCTTTTTTGTCAAAACCAAACATGCCAGCCAGAATGTTTTTGGGGAAGCGCTGAATCATGGTGTTGTAGGTGGTGGCGACGGCGCTGTAGTTATCGCGTTCTACTTTTATGCGATTTTCCGTGCCCTCTAGCTGAACCATAAGGTTCTGGACGGTTTCGACACTACGCAGTTCTGGGTAGTTCTCTACGACAACCAGCAACCGACTCAGGGCACTTTCGTACTGCTGCGAGGCAGCCAGCCGGTCTTCGGTGGATTTTGCGCCGCCATACTGCGTGCGAGCCGCTGCGAGGTCACCAAATACTTTTTGCTCTTGGGCTTGTGCCCCCTTGACGCTTTCGACGAGGTTCGGCACAAGGTCAAACCGACGCTGGTAGGCGCTGTCGAGTTGTGCCGCAGCTTGGTCAACTTTGTTGCGCTGCGTAACGAGCCCGTTGTAGCCGCCGACAAACCAGCCGAGCAGGCTTAGCAATAATACACCCACAATACCAAGTGTCATCATGCCTTTTGATAGTTTCATATACTTCCTCCAATTACGTATATATAACTATACACGAATAGACTCGTTATGAGTCGGAATAGTCGGATAGATTATTTTTCAGCTGCTCCGCCTACCCGTCTGCGCGACTATTCCAAGTGCTAGTGCAGTATATTCCAATCCAAGAATGAGCCTGAAGCTACCAGAAACAAACAGCTAGCGTTTTGTATATAGTGTCTTCAACACCCCAATCACGCATTAGCCATCTGGTAACCAAGTAGTACCCGCACATAGTGTGTAAAGTAACCTTTAACACTTCTTGGGAACGAAGTGACCAGGAAGTGGTGTTCCTTAAGCTTACCGAAGGTAGCTTCTATCTTTGGTCTCATGTGGAGCAAAAGCATTTGCCAGTCTGCGGCTAATTTCTTTCTTTGAGTATGATGCGGTGGTGCGATCACTATAGTTTTATGTTTCTTCCAGAGTCGCTTGCGCATGACGCTGCCACCGTAGTGACTATCGCCGACAAGTATCTTCGTGTGGTCATTCACGAGTTGTTCGATGTGCTGATTGTCGTGTTCATTAGCAGGAGTAAATACAACAGCTGCTAACCTGTTGTTGTAATCTATGGCCGCATGGAGCTTGAACCCGTAGTGCCACCCTTGCCAGTTCTTGCCAAAGTCGGCTACACCCTTGGCTACTTTGTGTCTGTTAGCACGTATGGGCTTACAGACGGGGAGCATTGTGCTGTCGACAAAGCGGAGCGGTGCTCCGCTTGCTAGAAGCGTCTGTAGCAACCAAACCATCTGTGGCAGTAATCGATGCACGTGAGCCACAAAGTTTTGGTACTTGGGCATATGAGGAAAACAATCCGAGTACTCTCTGCAAGCCCAGCCGTACAAACTCGAAAGGTTTTTGTGGGGTTCGGTGAGGCCATCCCATATGAGGATAGTGAGGAGTTCACTGTCTTTAAGGGCCGGATGCTGACCTCGTTTGTTTGGTTGGACGACTATGTCGTCTACCCAAACAAACACATCTACGATATTATTCCTCTGTAAAGCACGCATATTTTCCTCCTGTTTGTTTTGAAAGATTTACAAGAGAAATTGTAGCGTGCTTTATCTATTGGTGGCTAATGCGTGATTGGGGTTTCAACAACTGGTCTTTTGCTTTGTTCATGGCTATCGCCCAAGCTGTATCACTTTCAGCATACGCCACTTCGTCTAGTTTCTCAAAACTGCTGCCTGTCTTCAGGTATTGTTTGGCGTCTGGCAATGACTTCAGCTTCTCGTACGGTACCATGTACCCATTGACTGGGTAGCGATGTGTCCTCTTGCCCGTCTTTGAGTCAACGCTCGTTATGCGGTAACCGCAGGGTCGGTGGAAGTTCAGGTAGGGCACAAACCACGTACAGTACCAGCTGTTAATATCCGGAGCATATTCCCTGGGTATATGCGCATAGCCTAGGGCTTTTCGGATAATGCTACCATTCTTGGTTTCAACCAATCCATTGTCTCCGCTTTGGTAGGCTCGAGACTTACTGAGCTTGATGAGCATTGCTTTCAGGAGGGCAGCAACTTGTTTGTTGATGTACTCCGAGCCATTGTCGGCGTGGAATTCTACAATGACAAATGGGAACAGCACCAAAGCTGCTTCGAGGGCTGGCAGCATGTAACGCTCAGTGATTCTCTCGACCGCGACCACCACCTCCCACTGGGTAACTTCATCAACCAGATTGATGTGGTACACACCCTTTTCTTTGTCCTTATCTCCCTGGTGGACAGTATCTATACGGATGAAGCCAGGTTGACCGTTCGGGCGTGGTTTGCGGCGCTCGCCAATAGCTATTGTTGTTGCTTGCGTTTTGGTGAACGTATGGCTTTGGTTACGGTATGTTACGGTGCCACGTAGATTGTATATGTGGCTGACGGAGATTGCGCTAAGTCGTTCGTAGCGTGCATCGCCAAATGTCACAAAGGCTCGTTGGGCTAGAACTTTTGCCGCTTTGCCACTGAGCCGATCATGGGCATCATCCAGCTCTGCTAGCAGCCCAATGTCTTCACGCGTGTAGCGCAGTGCAAACTGGTTTCTCATGTTCACTGGCTCCAGCGCAATACAGCCAGTCCGCAGGTACTGTCCAATAAGCCGAGTCACCTGGGCACGGCTGTACCCCGTGACGGCTATGGCGTATTCTCGAACGACGCCTTTGTCTTTTTTGCCCAAGTGCTGGTAGTCAAGACGAACGACCAGTTGCTGTAACCAGGCATAAGCCTCTTGCTTATGTACGATTGTAAGGTCAAGTGACTGAGTGCCTGAGACAAACTGTCTGAGTTCTTCAATAGTTGGTAGCGTGTGTTGCTGCATAGTAATAGTCATCCTCCCATGCTATGCCAGCTGTCGATATTTCAGGCTCATAGTATTTTAGAACCTGATAGGCGGTTCAGGCTCATTTTGCGTTGGATAAGAGTAGTGCTATTCACATTCCGCTTATGCATGCTATAGTGACAATAACATGTGGGTACAACTCACGAATCCGTTTGAAAATACCGCGCTGTCTGCAGCAGTTGCTGCTGTGCCAATCGTAGCGCTGTGTGCCATACTGCTTAGCCGCAAAATGGCGGGGTGGAAAGCCAGCTTGGTTACGCTAGGTCTTGCGCTTTTGGTCGCGGTATTTGCCTTTACTATGCCGCCGCACCTTGCGCTTCTATCGACGGCCTACGGTGCCCTCCAGGGGCTTTTCCCCATTGGGTGGATTGTGCTGAATGCTGTGCTTTTGTACAACATTTCGGTACGCACCGGCAGTTTTGCCATTGTGCGCGACACTATAGAATCAATTACGGTTGACCGGCGGCTACAGGCACTCCTGATAGCCTTTTGTTTTGGCGCGTTTTTGGAAGGTTCAGCCGGGTTCGGCGCGCCGGTGGCAATAACCGCTGGCATGCTGGTAGGCCTCGGTTTCAATGCGCTGTATGCTGCGGGGATATGCCTCATAGCCAACACCGCACCAGTGGCATTTGGCGGCATAGGCATAGCGGTGATTACGGCCGGTACGGTGACAAATATAGACCCGAACCTGATTAGCCGCATGGTCGGACACCAGCTACCGTTTATTGCCGCCATTATCCCGCTGTGGCTTACCGTCATCATTGCCGGGTGGAAAGGGGCGCGAGAAATATGGCCAGCGCTCGTCGTCGCTGGCGGCTCGTACGCGCTTACCATGTTTGCAACGGCTTCGTTCATAGGCCCAATGCTTCCCGACATTCTCTCGGCCGTGGTGTCTATAGCATGTATGGTCATTCTGCTTAAATTTTGGCAACCAAAAAAGGTTTGGCGCTTCCCTAGTGAACGCACCGAAACAGCGGTAGCGCACACCAAAACGCACCATCATTCCACCAGCACCATTGTGCGTGCCTGGACGCCGTTTGTGCTGCTGGTGATTTTTGTGGGCAACTGGGGCAGTACGGGCATAAAGGCGCTCCTAGACCACACAAGCCTAAAAATTCCCTTTGGCGCGCTTGACCACGCTATCCTGATTGGCGATAAACCCAAAGAAATTGTGTACAGTTTTGGCTGGCTGTCAGCTGCTGGTACGGCCATTTTGTTTGCGGCAATTTTGTCGGCGCTGCTCCTGCACATGCCGTGGCGGGCATTTTGGGAAACTGTGCAAAAAACACTGCGCGAACTTTCTAAACCGCTTCTTACTATTGCCGCAGTAGTTGGGTTTGCCTACCTTGCGAATTTTTCTGGTATGTCGGCTGCACTCGGTCACGCCCTGACAGTGACCGGACACTGGTTTCCGCTCATTGCACCGCTTCTTGGCTGGTTGGGGGTTTTTATTACGGGTAGCGACACGTCATCTAATGCGCTCTTTGGCGGCATACAGCAGCAAACGGCGCATACGCTGGGGATTGACCCCACCCTCACCGTTGCGGCAAACACCAGCGGTGGCGTGACGGCAAAGATGATTTCGCCCCAAAGCATCGCCGTCGCCACGGGTGCGACTGGCCTCACCGGGCAAGAAGGAACGCTCTTTCGGTTTACCATTTTGCACAGCCTTGCGCTCGTGAGCATCATAGGTGTAATTACGTACCTACAGGCCTATCACCTGCCCTGGATGATTCCCAAGGCCGCCGAAGTTGCCGCTGCCGCCAGCCAGACGCGCATAGGCGGTGGTGAGATGGTGCTCGTTGTGCTTTCGGTCGTGGCCGTCATCGTCACGGCCCTGGTTGCGCTTCCAAAGCGCCTCCCAAAGCCAAAGAATTCCGCTGGCACGGCTGTCGCGGAATAGGGCGCAACAGCCAGCGTTCAGCGACCAGGTCATCAACTCTCTCCTGGTAAAAGAGGAAGTCGCGGTGCGGGTGCAAAAGCCCGTGTTCAAAGTATCTTGGCGAGAGCCTCAGGCGTTCTTATCACCTTATCTATAAGCGCATCACGGCAAGGGTCGCCCGTGTTTTGACTGAGCGCAAAAATAGGTTTACCCAGCGCCGAGGCATAGGCCATTTCCATAGTCACGCTCGCGCCGACATAGTCATCTTTGTTATACACATAGCAGACTTCCGCCTTGCGTATCCAGTCGAAGTGCTCGAGCGTCAGACCTTTGAAAACTTTGCTGGTGATGAATGCTGAGTGGAACATATCGGTTTCAGCCACAATATCGCCGCCGCTCGGAAAACTCGGCTCAAACACCAACACCCCCAGCTTCTCAAGCCTCGCACAAAACGCCGCAATTTCCGGTGCATACTTTTTACTGCCGCACACAACAACAGATTTCATAGTCATTCATTGCCCCTGCAATTAGTTTCTTATACGAGTGCGTTAGCACGAGCTTTAGGGGGAGTGAATGTTTTTGATTTTAGTTCAAAAACATTCAGAGGGGCTAGCCCTTCTTCTAATTTACTTATGGAGGCACCGAGCGGGTTCGAACCGCTGTACGAGCTTTTGCAGAGCTCTGCCTAACCACTCGGCCACGGCGCCATACCGTGTGATTATACAGGAGTGGGACGAGTTTTGGCTACCTGGTTACAGTGTTTGACCGCTATGCGGCTGGCTGGTGTGGCGGGACGGGGTTTTTAAATAAGAGTGAGGCAGCCACTCCGCTCGTTAGTATCGTGAAAAGGATGCCGAGGCTAACAGCAATCGGCGGATGAAATCCAAGTGGCGCGGCTATCATCTTTAGCCCAATCCACAGCAATATGCCGGCCAGTGCCCAGTTGATGGCCCAGAACTTCGATGAGACGGCGTCATAGACGAAAAAGAGTGAACGCAGCCCCAAAATGGCAAAGACATTGCTGGCATAGGCAATGTAAGTGTCCCCTGTTACTGCGAGCACGGCCGGGACGCTATCGACTGCAAAGAGGATGTCGGTCAGTTCTATCATGAGGATAACGGCTGCCATCATGGTGAGCATGCGCTTACCGCCTACGACAGTGGTAAGTTTATTGCCATCAAATTTGTGGTGAATGGGCAATAGTCGGTCGAGAAGTTTCCAGGTTTTGGTTTTCAGAATATCATCGGGCTCTGGGTGTTCGGCCGAGCGAGCCTGCTGGAAGGCGTGCAGCGCAGCCCGGAGCAAGATGAGCCCGAAAATAATGCTAACCCACGAAAAACGCTGCAACAGCTCCAAGCCCGCTACAATAAATATCAGACGGAAAAGAATGGCCCCAGCGATACCGTAGTTCAGGATACGCCGGCGATACCGCTGCTCGACATGGAAGGCGGTAAATATGATACCAAACACAAAAAGGTTATCGAGACTGAGTGCTTTTTCGACAGCCCACGCCGCGACGTATTCGGCGGCGGCACGCTCACTGATAAAAATATAGATAGGGATAGTAAAGAGCAGCGCGATACTTATGTAAAACACCGACCATTTGACAGCCTCACGGAAGCTCACCACGTGGTCACTGCGTCCGTGAATGTATTCGATTATGGCATAGAGCACTAGCGCAGCACCGATTGCGGCATACATAAACCACGGCACCGCGTAGGTTACAGCCTCGTTTGCCGTCGTTTCGGCAGCAAATAATATATTCATGCCCGACCAGTATACCACGCGAAACGCTCTCACGAATTTCGCACCAGCCAGCCTGCCCGAGATGCGGAGCATCTGACACCGCTGGCTTCTTTGACTCCTGCACATTTTTCCTTTCCAGTACTCACTTCACCGTACCTCGGTACGGTTCGTTCTGTGCTTCAAGGAGAAAATGCACATGAGTACAAAGTGCGAAACTCGTGGCTCTGTGAAATGTTTGAGCACAAGTATAGGTTTTTTATGGATGTTCAGCCGCACCCAAAAACGTTTGATTTTAGGCAGAATTACCAACATCCTGAGTCAGAACGAATCATTGGTGACGCTTTGCGCTGAAAAAGGCACATTATTTGCCGAATGCAGTTATAATGCTCTTGGAACTAAATCTACAAATAGCAAACATATGCCCGTTAGCATAGACCAAACCGTACGAACATGCAGTTCATGGCCACATGAAGGTGTCGAGGTGCCAGGCCGCATACTTGACATCCCAGAGATATGGCCGACGGGAAAGCCTCAAGACCCCGAGAAACTCACCTTGGCACTTGGTGTCCTTTGCGCACAGCAGCTCGCAACATGGCCAAAGTATGCTACAAGGGTCGGCGGCCTAGACAAGTTACAGTATGAACAAGTCGCCGTCGGAGGCGCCCATGTTTTAGTTCAGTTTAACCCAGGCAGAAGCCAGCGCCCAAATTCTCACACGAACATGAAAATTACACCCGAAAATTGCTTTCTTAGTCCAGGCAATCAGCCCGAGGAAGAGAGAGCAATCATCGTAGGCAATGCACTTATTTCCGTGAATCCATTTCCGCTTTCACCAGAGCAATTTGTCGTATCATCTCGTACCCATGAACCACAGACACTAGGTTCTCAGCTCACTGCAATGCTTACGCTAGCTAAGGCTATTCGGGGCAACGGTACACTCGGCTATAACGGTGCCGTCAACGGAGGAGCGTCTAACCCCGAACATGCCCACATGCACATCGTGCCAGGCCTTCCAATAGAAGCTGGTTTGGCAAAAAGTGGCTTGGGCAAAGCACTCCTTTCCCGAAATGGCGTAGACATATACATGCCCGGAGGCCTCGTTGCATCTCAAATTGTCGTGCGGGGTAGTGAGCCGAAGGCAGTCCAAGATACCATGCTCCGCCTAGCAGATAAATTACGGGTAGCGAACGAACGGGAAGCACGCATGAATGTGACGGCACGCTATAACGGAAAATCTAATGTCTTTCAAGCCATACTTACCCCAAGAAACGAGGCTTCAGCAGAAGTTGAGTGTATGACTACCGGAGAGGGCGACAAACCTGAACCCGTTACCTTCCCTCTCACTCCCGCATTTGCCGAAATGAGCGGACTAATAATTCTACCGTTCGAAAAGGGCCGCATACAGGTGACCGAGCAAGTGGTGCGCCAAATTTTCAAGACAACTGCTCGTGGCTACGACGAAACACGCGACAGCCTCGGCAATCTCCGTTCACTGGCTGCGTAGCGTTTGGCAGTTGCAACCACGCCAACAAACAAGTATAATCTCTCCCTGTTAGTCGTACTGGTTTCTAACCAAAATCACAAACTAGGGAGCGAAGTCGACCGTTTGTGATTTTGAGAGGAGCACCTGGCTAAGACTGGAGCTCGGCGAAAGAAAATTATTTTTTTTCGGCGCAGCGGAAGTCGCTGCCAAGGTGTGACGAGCGGGTCTAGCTCAGTTGTTTAGAGTGAGGACCGCCAGTGGCGGTACGCAAGGGAGCCCACTCTTGCAAACTAGTTTGCAAAGATGTGGCGACGGGGTCGCGGAATGTGACCGTTCCTTGCCAGGCCAAGTGCGCGCTTCGCAAATACCACACCGTACTTTACAATATATTTACCACATATGCGGGTCTAGCTCAGTTGTTTAGAGCGCGTCCTTGCCAAGGACGAGGCCAGGGGTTAGAGTCCCCTGACCCGCACCATGTAAAGAGTCTCACGAAAGTGAGGCTTTTTATATGGTCTGGCGTGAGAGATTCTAACGCCTGGCCGAGTAGAGGCCAGGCTGAGAAGCACCAGTGGTGCTTTGCAAGGGAATCTTCCGGGTCAAGCTATGCTTGACGCCGTGAAGTTCCGAGCCTGCCGAAGGTAGGTAGAGTCCCCTTACCATAAAAAATATCCCAGGTTAAACCCGCCCCTGTTATTTTGCCGTCCCAGACGAAAATTCACATTAACCACCCCTGTGCGAGGATAAACCTCGTAAGACCAATTAACTTCTTATAACCTCCTCGCTAACGTAGGACGACTGTTGTATAATTTTGCTAGGATTTCAACCCGTTTATAACCTATGACAAAAATACCAGTAACTATCAGTCAACTAGCAAAATACGGTCTTGACTATGTAAGCCTAATATCAAGTAGTGCCTCAAGAAGTCGACCGATTAAGACTGAGCCTATGGACGGCAGCCTCGTGCCTGTCGCCGATTTGATTTTTAAAAGTGAAGTCGACTCGACAACAATCAACCTAGTCACCTCATTGGGCAGCCAATATGACCCAGACTTATCGAGTGAAGATAAGACTGACGAACAGCTCCAGGCTGAGCATCGCGTTGTACGCGACAGGGCTATCTTCGATAAAATCCAAGAAATTGACACAAAGATAAAAACTGACGAATATACAAAGAGGGTCGTCTTGCAGACTGGCTTTATATCCTTTGAGGGTAAACGCTACAAGGAGACCGAGTTCGGTGAAGAGTATGAAAACTACGAAGCACCGTTGTTACAAATTCCAGTAGCTGCCATTAACTTTAGATACACGAGCGATGGAGCTAATGTAGTCATTGAGCTACCCGATAGCTATGTAGAAGTATTGAGCGGCCCACTCAAAAACTACTTGCCGCAACAATACTACGATAACGTTTTTAAGTTTGTTGCCGACTCGGAAGCTGAGGGTAAGACTAGCCTCCCAATCGGAAGTGAGTTTATTGAAGATTTGTGGTCAGCAATTAGAGTGCAACTTGATAGAGTAGATGCCAAGTCCATTTCTGAATCACCAAGTTTTGATACCAGCATAGTTGCGATTACGAATAAGACTAACCACTTTTTAGCTGAAGACCTTAGGGCGATTGCTGCTCTTGAAGATGAAGACCTGATTGAGACTTCCTTAGGAAGCTGGGTATCTGACGAAGATATGGCAATAGAACAGGCCGTATCAGACGATGGCAGTACAGAGATATTCTTTCCATTCGATTATGACAAGTTCCAGCTTAAAGTATTGGGCATTACAGCCAATAAGGCCGTCATAGTCGAAGGTCCTCCTGGCACTGGTAAATCTCAAACCATTTCAAACCTACTAGTTCATTTAGCATCTACAGGAAAAAGAATATTATTCGCTAGCCAAAAAGACCAGGCGATACGTGGAGTAAAGGACAAGCTAAAAACTCTTGATGTACCATTTCTCTTCGGCTACATACCCGATAAAACCTCTAAGCTATACACGGCTGATGACGAAAAAGACAGTGCTGCGAATACGCTGATAGCGTTAAATAGAGAGTTTCAGAAAGGCAAAGTCGGCGACTTAAAAGAGCCGCTTGAGTTGCTTGCTGACCGTTCAAAGATTTTCGTAGAGAATATGAGCATTGAGCGTTCACTCTACTCGCTTTATGAAGAACGTCGAAACCTAGGCTACCTCGACCCTTATTATAATTACGGTATCGACCTAGAGTTTTATAACCAATGTTTAGATTTTGAAAAGACTATTGAGAATCTCGAGTCTGCAATCAAACAATTCGAGAATGCTCACAGTAAATTTATAAGAACAGCTGATACCAAATTTAAGGACCTTGAAATTGACTATCAAGGAACTATTGCTTCCATAGAGAACGTAAACGATTACTTCAAAACCCATATGCCAGAACGGTCTGGCTTTTTTGCGAGCAAGGTAAATGACCTAAAGCTTCGTAGTGCACTAAGAGAACACTGCAAATCCATCCCTCAAGAAATATACGTAGAGTTTGAAAAGATATTATTTTCCGACAATACAAAGTCAGCAAAACTAAAATTACTAGATGGACTTAAGGCATACTTTGTATATTCAAATGATAACCAAATATTAGCGAATACCCGTTCAGAACTCGACGAATTTCTTCAGAACAAAGATATGCCACATACTGCCCTCGCAAGCCTTAAAAAGATAGTCAGCGAACACGGTAGCGAGAACAAAGTATTCGAAGACCTCGAAAGGTATAGTGAGATTTCTGCTCATATAGACGAGGCGTCGTTATACTCCGCAAACGAGCTGAACCGAGAAATCAAAGATATTCGAAAGTTCTATAGAAAAAACATTACTAACTATGTCCGCAACCGAATACTAACAAGAGTTGGTGAAGCTAATAACAGCAAAGAGCTAAGAGCGACTTTAGCACAAGTTGCCAGAAGCCTTTCAAAGAGCAAGAAAGCAAATAAAACTTTTGACAGGCTTAAGCATAATGAAGATAACTTTAGTGCTATGTCAAAAGTTCTGCCTATCTGGATGATGAGCTTGGACGATGTGAGTCGTATTGTCCCATTGGAGATGAACGCATTTGATTACGTGATTATTGACGAAGCATCACAGTGTAATTTTGCTTATGCGTTTCCAGCAATGTACCGTGCAGAGCACACAATATTCTTTGGGGATACGTTACAAATGCGTGACGATAACATTATGTTCAAGTCTAATGACCAGCTTAATGCAATAGCAAAGAAGCATAAGATTCCTGATGTTTATCAGATTAAAGCTGAAGAAGACACAGTTAAATCAGTGATGGACATCGCAAATCTAAATGGGTTTAAGACCACAACTTTAAAGTATCACTATCGGTCCCCTAAAGAACTAATTGGCTTCTCTAATGAGGCATATTACGAACCTATCGGCCGTAAGCTTGAAGCTGTAAACGACAATATCGTCCCCTACAAAGATACTGGTCGTGTCTTGCTTAATCATTTGGTAACTCCAAATGATAATGAGGAGATGGGCAGTAGAACAAACATTGCGGAAATACACAAAATCCAACAGCTGGTAGAAGAAATTAAGATAGACCCAATTCTAAAAGACAAGTCTATAGCAATATTGACATTCTTTAACGAGCAAGCCGAAGAAATACGTAAAGCCATCCCGGATGAAGACATCAAAGTTTCGATTATTGACGGCATCCAGGGTGATGAACGCGATATTGTAATTTATTCATTTGTCATCAAAGACCCATGCGATAAGCGACGTTATATCGCGTTAACTGGCGAAGGTGGCGAAATACGTAAAGACATAGCTGCTGGCCGTGTGAACGTTGCGTTTAGTCGTGCCCGACTTCAAGTCCATTGTGTGACATCTCTTGCTACAGAGCTTTGGCCTGAGGGTATTTGGATTAAGAAGTACCTGGAGTATGTCGATAAGAACGGAGCAATATCAAGAAGGCATAGTAAAGCTGAACAGCGTTTTGATTCTCACTTCGAAGAGCAAGTTTTTAACTACTTATCGAAACAACTTGATGCGAATGAGTTTACACTGGAAACGCAAGCAGAGTCACTTGGGTTTAAAATCGACCTCGTTGTTCATCATAATGGCAGGAAGCTTGCCATCGAGTGTGATGGCCCGACTCACTTTGAAGGCGGAGACGGGCAAGTTTATGTACAGAACGACTGGGAACGTCAAGGTGCCTTAGAGGTAGCGGGATGGACCTTTTATCGTATTTCCTACTTTGATTGGGTTGACGATCAGGCAGAAGAAGAGAAAGCCTTACTGGTGCATCTAGGAGAGTTCTTTAATGATGAGCATAATGCAGGCAAGACGAGTGTCGTTAAAGAGCTAGAAAAAGAAACGGTTGCACCTGAAGATGCCCCAAAAGACACGTATATTACCGATTTCTCTGATGAACGGGTTGATAATGTGAGTCCCGTGAACGCAACACCCGCACCACGAGCAACTAGAACGAAGGCTAAGACTTCGACAAAAAAAGAGTTTAGTGTCGGAGACCGTGGTGTTGACCAAGAAGTATTTGAGGGCTACTTGCAAGCTAGGTCTGGCGGAACGATAAACATAAGATACCAAAGCACACGTCCTGGCAGTGGTAATTATTGGCGAAGTGTCAACTTAATCAAGTACGACGGTACTTATCTCTACTCGGAAGGCTCTGGTAGTTACCCTATCCGCTACCGTCGCGATCGTGTGCTTGAGTTTAAATAGACACTCATTTTACTATCTTTATTCCCAACAATATTTCACCCCTGTTAACTATATTTTATTGTTGGGCGATTTCCAAAACATAGGATTTTTAGTCGTCGGAACATTTTAGGTAGGTAGTGCGTTTACGGACTGACTAAAATACACTTTTTGATAGGTAGGGGGACTATAATGTAGACGTGGACAGCATAAGTAAGCTCACTATTGAGGGCTTTAGATTATTTAAGGCATCTCGTACAATCGAGTTTCAAAAACCCGATAACGATAAAATTGGTCTAAATGTAATTGTAGGCTCGAATAATGTAGGCAAGTCATCGGTACTCAATCTTATTGGTACGGGCTATTATAATCAGGTTAACCGTGAGGACTGGACTTCAGATAGCCCAAAGATAATTGTGGATGCGGGTGATAAAAAAGGTATTATTCAATACTCAAAAAATCAAACCAACCCTACCATTATTCAAGAGCCTGAGGGTCAATGGCCAAATATTATCAGTATGTACTTGCCCTCTGATAGACGCTGGGCATTTGAGGCATCAAACGTTTATATGGGTATGCTTGGCGGAAATCCAAATCCCACAGATACTGACCGTATTAACCAGCTTTATCAAGTGTCTCAAAACGTATCAAATAACTATGGTTCAAACCAGAACTTTGAGGAAACACGAAAGCCAAATCAGAACTTTCTCAGCACTCTACTCGTTATTTCCGAGAGCGACAACCTCACTGAAAAATATACCGATTTAGTGAGAGAGTTTATACCAAATTACACAGGTTTTGAACTACTGAGGCAAAGAGGCAATAAGTATCAAGCCCTTTATCGCTCGACCCAATCGAACCAAGTTATCGATATGGCACTGGTTGGTGATGGCGTACAAACCATTATGGTTATTTGTGCCTACTTGCTGCTTATCAGAGAAAGTCAGGCGGGTGCTATAAACGGTATTCAGCAACAAGTTAGTATGCTCGTCCTAGATGAACCTGAAGCCTCCCTACACCCCCAAGCTCAAAAGAAGCTCTATGAGTATATAAAAGAGATATCGAGAAATGTTCAGGTCATAATGGCTACACACTCACCTTATATGATAAGTTGGGATATTATACCTAAAGGTGCAAAGATAATTAGAATAGCCTCAAGCGATGGCGAGCAAGCCGAAGTGTACGAGCTTTCCAGAGATAAACACCCTGATATAAGATTTACTACACAGCCTAGGCGACAGCATAACCTAGACATTATTTCGAGAGAGATTGTTTTTGCTGATAGAGTTTTAATGGTTGAAGGTTTAGACGACGCAAATATTTTACGTGAGTATATTCTCAGTGAACATATAAGGGCGAACTTTGAAATATGCGGACACGGTGCTGATGGTGCGGGCAGTATACTTAATTGGCTAAAACTGGCGACTGCACTAGGTATTAAACCATCTGCTATTTACGATAATGACAGCGTAGCGGACTACCAGATGGCTACGGCTGTATATGGCACTGACCTTATTCAAAAATGGACAACAGACGACATACGAGATAAGCCAAAAGATAAAACTCCCAAGGTAGGCCTCTTTAATGAAGACGGTACGATTAAGGCATCTTCAAAGCAGGAGGTGGAGGGTATTATCCAAACTATTAACACGGCTCTAGTCTAGGGCGTGTAAGTCTAGTGAGGAACTAACATATTCTTATAGTTGGTATACGGGACAGCCAGTATATCCCTCCAGCGTTGCACTTCTGACCTCAATAAAGTGTAGTAGTCTATGTCGTTATGGTGTACAACTTTTGAGTGGTCTTGCACCAAAAGAAATGCCTCAGCTTGTCTGGGGTTTTTCTTTTGGTCTGGTAGGGCTCTAATTCCTGCCAAAAAAGGCCAGGGTGAAAACTGCCGGTGGCAGTTTGCAAGGAAATCTTCTCTTGAAAACTTGTTTTCAAAGAAGAAGTTTCGAGCCTGTGGAACGCTGGTAGAGTCCCCTCACCCGCACTAATAGAAAATCGAAATACCACCCCTGTTAAGCACCGAATATTTCGGTACTTTTTGCTTAGACCCATCCGATACTCTAAATATTAGCCTTGGCCTTATTGTAGTAAAATTAATTCATGACAACGAACTATTACGACACGTTAATCCAAATAGCTGAAGACTCTCCCATTGCAGTTGCGGAAGTGCCCGTAGCAAAGAATAACAAACCAACGATAGCTAGTATGCAGTACGACATGGTTGCAAATAATCCTTACCAGTTCACGTCGGACGATGTGATATTCGGGATTTATGCTAAGCGCAATCAAATAGAGCCGAGCCAAGCCGAGCGAGAAAAGTACTTTTCGAAAGGACAGCCATGCTTTCGCTCATCACCACTAGGTAAAAGATACGGTTGGGGCGTACACAGTAACTCCGAAGGCAAGATAGCTATATATCCTGCCGACTCAAGTGAGTATATACAACTCGCGAGTGACCCGACCGTAAAGCAATTAAAAGCAATGCGCTCTAAAAGAGCATAGGGAGAATACATGTTTAATACATTAAATGAAGTTAACTGGCTAATAATCTTACTTGCCACATTTGTTTATTTCATACTCGGTGCAATTTGGTTTACTCCGTTATTTGGAAAGGCATACGATGCCGGTACGGGTGTAATAAGGTCTTCTAAGCAAAAATGGCCAGCGATTTATTACTACGCACCATTTCTGAGCAGCTTGGTGGTAGCGATTGCGATAGGCGTAGTGATGTACGCATTGAATGTCCAGAACTTTGCAGATGCCGTTATCACCGGATTGCTCTTCGGAATTAGCTTAGCTGCAATTTCGTTTAGTAACGGCGTAACGCCAAACATGCCCCGACCTGTTACTTTCGGACTTGTGGTGGGCGGCTACCACCTAGTAAGTGCAATAATCGTTTCGATTATTATTTATACCCTCGGCATGTAAATAATCTGGCGAGCAAATCTCCTGATAAATTAAACATTCCTACTAACTCCCTTAGTTTATTCGTCCAGGTTATCGGGTAAAGTGGTTGAAGTACGTCGGATATGTGGCACCAAGTAAAAAGTCTCACGAAAGTGGGGCTTTTTACTTGGTTATGGGCTGAGAGATTCTAGCCTCTGGCCTCGTAAAGTCCAGGTTGAGAGCCGCCAGTGGCGGGTCGCAAGGCCGGAAACTGATTGCGAGCTATGCTTGCAGTAAGTTGAGGCGAGGGGCGAGAACCGGCAGAAGCATCGTTCCAACGAGATCGTTGCAGAGCGCCATTAGTACTTCGCAAAGAAGTTTTTGAAATCCAGGGTCCGAAATCTAGGGGCTAACGAACTCACCTCTTATTTGGGTTAGGCCCTTTAGCCGTTCATTTACTCCGTACATTTCTTACTGAGCTACCAGATGAGGCTAGTTCGTGATTCTGGTAGTATACTTGTGGTATGGATACACCATCTGATGTACCGGAGAAAACTAGGCTATCTTGGTTACGTATGACCAAAAAGTGCGGCATTATCATAGCGATTCTTGTTAGTTTACTAGCAATCACGTTTGGTGTTGTTTTCTCAGCGATGCAACAAACTACCGCAAAAAAATCTACGGCGGCAGGCAATCAATTCATAAAATCTGCTGAAACCTATGTCATGTCCACCCTTCCCAAAGCAATTTTGAAAGCGGAAGCGGAAGATTCTAAGATTGTAAATAAGGCAAATGACAGCCGTCCAGCCCCAACACCATCACTCGACACTGTGCTCACAAAAGAACAGCGCGCCGCAATGAATGCACCATATGTCTTGCCATATGAGATAAGTGCCAAATCACTTGCGTCACATGCACCACCAAAGCTTGCCGCTATTCCTGACGGTGCACAAAAGAGTGCGCAATACGCTAAGGCAGAGGCCTTACAAACAGACTTACAGGACATGTACAAGAAGATTGGCGAAAGGTATGCTGCCGAAAATTGCAGCGTAGAAGTAAGAAACGCAATCATGGCTCTAAATATGGAGATTACTGACAAAGAAGAGGCTCCTCGACGCTCTGACGCAATCGGTGTAAAAGAACTTTACGAAGAGGAGCTGCCTATTTTTGAAAAATATTATGCCCAAATCGTAAACGACCAGACGAAGGTGTGCCTTACAAACAGCAAGATGAGAATTTTTGATAGTCAATTTGCAAACATCATAAAACAACGTAGATACGTTGCAACACAAATTGGTGCTGGTGTGCGCGGCGAACCACTACACCGACCAATCCTAAGCTCAGTAAATTCATACAAAGAGATCGTCGCAATGCAGCTCTCCATGTCAATCTCAAGTTTCAACCAAACTAAAGTAGACCCCAAGACAATACTTTACGATTTTGCCGTTGAACAGTTTCCTTACCTTAAACCAGATATTCGACAGTTTATGTATTAAGACCTCGTAACATCTATCGAAAAGAAGCTAGGACTTTTGTTTTTGATATTATGCCAAATGGGATTCTGCAAACTACCATTTAGGCAGGTACCGTAGGGGGCCTCGAAAAAAATGGTGTGAAATACAGTAATTTGTGCTAGAGTTATATTCATGTCCATACAAAGTTTCGGCTTTAGCTTTTTTACCACTCCTCGCAAGGAGGCCGTGTAAGCTTTTAGCCAAAAACTACCAGCAAACACCCGCCTCCACCAGGAGGCGTTTTTAATTATAAAGATACAAGGATACATACATGCCACCGATCTTATTACCTATAGAATCATCTACCGTTGCTATTCAGGGAGAGCCGGGTTCGTTTCATGATGTCGTTGTTCGTCACTCGAGACTACTTATAAATCCGCGGATCGTTGCGTGTGAGACTTTCGAAGAAGTGCATGATAAATTAAACAAGCACGAAGTTGACTTTGGTTTTACTGCACTCGATAACACGGTCGACGGTCAGGTTCAGCCTTCTATGCAAGAATTGTTGCGAAATGATGACTCTTTTGTAGTTGAAATGTTGCGGGCACTCATTCGCCAATATCTGGCGGGGCACGAAAGTTTCTCCTCACTAGACGCACTACAAGAAGCTGGCGATAGCGTTCGTGTTATTTCACACCCAAAAGCATTAGGTCAAGCAAGGGTTGCTCTACGAAAAATACTACCCCATGCGATTTTAGAAGAAAGAAATGATACTGCTGGTGCTATGAGAGAAGTCATAGAACGAGCAGGCGAACCAGATAGGCATGGTTTACGCTACGTTGCGATTGCTGGCAAAATGGCCGTACACAAGTACCGAGATCAGGGCGCAGTGGCAATCCTTAATGATCCGGTAAGCCCAGACAATAATTACACAACCTTTGCGCTTTTATCTCCGGAGCCCCTTCTAAATCCATGGGCGACAGATACCGCACTGCACATAAAGCAGCCCGCAGACCATCCCGGGTCTCTTGAAGAAATTCTTCGCCATATGCGAAGACGAGATTTTGATATACGCCATCCATTTGCGCGTAGGAGTCTCGGCCTAAACCTAAGCGCTATTGATAGCATATCTGAAGCAAGAACGGCAGCTCGCTACAGTTTCTACATGAATGTCGTGGCTGCACTCACACATTCAAGCGTACAGACCGCAATACAGCAACTTGAACGGGCCGGCAATGCAGTGCGAGTTATTGGTAGCTACAGTAGCTCGCAAATTGATGACCCCGAGAAAGCTCTATTGGCCGTATAAAGTAAAGCGGCCTAATGACCGCTTTACATCCTAGCGCATATTACTTACTAGTCATCCATGTCGTCATGCTCGTGTTCACGATCACCGTGATGACCGTGGTGGTCCACAACGTGCTCAACATACGATACGCACTTCCCTTGATTTTGGAAGCCCCAGTGGTCGACCGTCATAAGCCTTTGCCAGCCACCGTTTTTGCACTGATTTTTCGTAGTAACGACTTTCTTGAGAGTGTAAAGTTTATCATTTGGCTGGATGCCAGGATGTGACACCATGTACTGCCCTCGGACGTCATTGACACTAACAGCCTTTGTGCTGTCATCTACATATATGTGGGCAACGTCCGAATGATTACTTATGCCCTTCACTGTTAGACTGGCTGGCATGGTAACGCCCGAACCTAAGTCCACATCCACACTGCCCCATACGTTTGCAGCAGTCGTTAGATTACGCACCGTGACTTCGGAGCCATTGACGACCAGTCCGTTTCGGCTATTGTTCTTAAGTATTACACTCACTAGTTTCACGCCGGATGATTGAAAAACATTAATACCGTGTAACTTAACACCCGCTGTACCATCGATGGTAAGGTTACGAACGGTAACGCTATTCATTCCAACAACACCGAGTGCGGCATTATTATCATTGTCTGTCTTTGTGAAATTTGGAGATATGGTATGCCCACCGCCCTTCACTACTGTGTTTGATGGCACATTTATTTGTGCTGTACTTGTACAGTCAGCAGTCAGTTTCCAGACGCCAGCGATACTATCGTCGAAAGAGCAGCCGTTTACGGTAGTTAGTGCGCTTACGCTACTGGTCGAAAAAGCTGCCGCCGCAAGAAATCCAAGCACGACTAGCCCTGTTGTAAGATACTTTCTCATAAACCCTCCTTTAGATGGTGCTTATAGTTTAAACCTATTGCTCAGGAATAAGTGTGTTTTATCTTACAAAATAGTTACGGTAAGCTGGCGCATTTGCACGGCTTGAGTTTACACCTCTGTTAGGCTACAATAGCCTGTTAGTGTGGCTCTTTAGCTCAGTTGGTAGAGCAGAGGCCTGAAGAGCCTTGTGTCCCCAGTTCGAGTCTGGGAGGAGCCACCAAGTAAAAACCTCAGTGAAAGCTGAGGTTTTTACTTGTCTAGCGATAGCTAGGCGAAGAAAAGCTCTAGCTTATTGCAGTACCAAAAGCGCGGCCGATGGCGTATGTCACCGCCATAGCCGTTATACCGCCGACCAGTACGCGAAGTACGGCGGCACGTTTGTTGGCGCCACCAAATTTTGCGCTGTAGTAACCGGTGAGGAACAGCCCCGCAATGACTGCCAGCAGTGTGGTCTTTATGCGGGTACTATCGGGCGAGGCAACCGCCGCCGTGAGCGGTATGAGCGCCCCCAGCCCAAACGAAAAGAACGAGGCGATACCAGCTGTCATGGGGTTAGTGAGGTCGTTTTCGTCAAGCTTCAGTTCGGCCTCAAGGTGCGCTTTTACCGGGTCATCGGCGCTCAGTTCGCGCGCAAACTGAAGCGCGGTTTTGCGTGAAACGCCCTTTGCTTCATAAAACGCTGCCAAGTCTTCCAGCTGACCAGCCGGATCTTTTTCCAACAGTTTCTTTTCGCGCGCTATGAATGCACGCTCGGTGTCACGCTGCGTGCTAACCGATATGTACTCGCCGACCGCCATGCTAATAGCCCCGGCAATTAGTCCAGCGAGGCCGGCCGTAAATATTGCACCCTTGTTGTTGGTAGCACCTGCCACACCAAAGATGAGCCCTGCGGTACTAACAACGCCATCGTTTGCGCCAAGCACGGCCGCGCGAAGTCCATTGAGCTTGTCGTTTTGTGAAAGTGCTAGTTTTTTCTTGAGTTCGTCCATAGGTGCCTTCTTTTCTTATATATTGAAAAATTAATTGGTCAGTATCTTTGAGATACGTTTGGTGGGATTGGAGGGGCTCGACCCACCTTCGGCGGGCTCGGAACTTCACGGCGTCAGGCACAGCCTGACCCGGAAGTTTCCCTTGCGACCCGCCACTGGCGGGTCTCACCCCGACTTGCGTCAATGTGAATGCTGCGACCAACGCCAACTGAGCTACAATCCCTATCCAAGAGGCCTAGCCGCATCCTGCGGCCCCGGAAGTTCACTGTTGCAAACAAGTTTGCACCGGAACATTCCCTTGCCGACAGTCACTGACTATCCTCACCTCTTCGCCGATTCGGAATAAATCCGAATACTGCTCTCCTCCTGCCCTAAAGCTCGGCTATCGCCTCGTTGACGATACAGGATGCTTCGGTTGCACTAGCAAGTATACGCTAGTCTTTTGGTGATGTGGAGAGGTGCCATAGGTGGCAGTGGCGGCAGTGATAGGCGTGGGGGCGGCGGCCGTACCAGTATTCACTTGTGGTAGCCGTGGCTGCAGCCTGTTTTTTTGTGTCAAAGGCAATCTTGTCTGCACAGGGTAGTTTTACTTCATCTTTATCGTCCATATCTGTTATTGTACCCCAATGCCAGTTTAGTTTTCGTCTAACCAGTTATTTTTTCCTTACTACCGTTTCTCCGGTCGTGTGATCACGTGTCAACTGACCTAGCAAAGTGAGCATTTCAACGCGTAAACCTTCTAAGGGCAGTACGATTCCCTCGTAACTGGTGGGCGGCAGCTCTGCTCTCTCGGCAGCGCTATATCGCCTAACGAGCCCTAAATCCTCCAGATCTTCACGAGGTAACAGATAGTATACTGTAGTCACGCTTGGAGCATGTCTTGGTATGTTTGTACGGCAGGCGCGACACGGCTCCATTGTCGAGACGATTGTATCAATACTCGATCTAGGCAAGCCTAAGCTCGCGCTCAAGATTGCATATATTTCAGCGTGCAGCTCTGGGGCATTTAGTCTTTTATCTGATGCTACTCCAATCCCGCACGTCCATACGGAAGAGAGAGCAACCGCACCGACAGGTACATCGATACCACGCTGTTCCCATGCTGCACGTGCGATAGTCACCGCATACCTGGCCGCTTCCTCAATATGCGATGGGACTGTCATTTCCATATATCTATACTATACCATATTTTTTTATATTACGATATTTGCTGTAGTGATTGTTTGGTGCTCTAAAAAAACTCTGTTGATTCTCTAGAACCCTTGTTTGATACCGGCATTAGGCCAGGGACAATAGATCGTACTAGCAAAGCCACCTTAGGCGGAGTGCATTTGCCCAACTATCACGGCCTCGTACGGCTGAAGTTTAAGCTGATTTTTTCGAGATATACCGGCCGAGCATGACTGCATCGAGGACATTAGAATATGGCTTCCCGGTGGCAGGTCATAACTGCGGCGTCGATTGGAAAAATTCAGGACTATAAGCAGCTGTTCATTACCAAGCATCCGGGCAAAAGAAAACACGTGCGGGTTTGTTGCATCGAGTGTTTCATAGCCACCATGCTTGAGCACGTTGCTCCGAGAACGGAAGTCGAGAAGCCAACGGTAGAGCGAAAGAAACGTATCATGTTTTTGCGACATTGTCGCAATGTTGCACTGTTCATGCTGGCCAGCAAGGGGTAGCCATGGCTTGGCATCACTGAAGCCAGCATACTGACCGCCGTCCCACTGCATCGGCGTACGTTCAGGGTCACGCCCTAGGCCTAAACCAGGCTTAATAGCGTTGAGTGGGTCTTGTTCTTCGTCGGGAGCGATGTAGGCATTTTTCATTCCAAGTTCATCACCATAGTACATAACCGGCAGCCCCGGCAGTGTTGTCTGTAATATAGCTATGAGGCTCGCCTGACGCTCGCCAACCCGTGAAACCAGTCGCGGCTGGTCATGGTTGCCAAAACAGTAAACAGGGGTGTGCTGCGATGGGTCGATAAAGCCTTGAAACTCAGTTATGAACCCTCTGAAATGTTGCGCCGTAAAGGTAGCATTTATGCCTTCGAAATTAAATGGCATGCTCACGCGCGGGTTCACCCCATAAAAGCCAAGATATTGGTCGCGCGTGGTAAAGACGCCGTCGGGGTAGTCTTCAAATATCATAATTCGGTCAGGATACTGCTCGACAACATCGGTGAGCTCACGCAAATAGTCAAATAAGTGCGGTCCAAAACGACTGTGCACGTGAAGCAGCCTCCAGTACGGATCCGCGCTGGGCGTCTCTATAAATGCAGGATTAAGCGGATCGTCACGTAAGTGTTCATCCTTGGAAATCCAGCGCACCGCATCTGCCCGCATTCCGTCTACGCCTAGGTCAAACCAAAACCGCAGAACTCGCTGCATTTCACGGCGAACGTCTGGGTTTTCCCAGTTCCAGTCAGGCTGCTCTTTGAGGAATGTATGTAGGTAGTACTGCCCGGTCGCTTCATCCCACTCCCAGGCAGAGCCACCGAATATGCTAATCCAGTTGTTTGGTGGGGAGCCGTCTGGTTTGGCATCACGCCAGACATAATAGTCACGTTTTGGGTTATCACGGGAAGATTTCGACTCCTGAAACCACGGGTGCTGGTCAGATGAATGGTTCGGCACAAAATCTATCATGACTTTAATGTCTCGCTCGTGTGCTTTTGCTATAAGCTCCTTGAAGTCATCAAGACTGCCAAACAGTGGATCTATGTTGCAGTAGTCACTCACATCATAGCCAAAGTCGGCCATGGGGCTCGGAAAAAAAGGCGAGAACCACACCGCATCTACCCCAAGTGAATCTGGCTCCCCCTTCAAGTACGGCAGTCGACGAATAATCCCCTGCAGGTCGCCCACACCATCCCCATTGCTATCCTGAAAGCTACGCGGATAAATCTGGTAAATCGCATTCACATCTTTCCAGGTTTTCATGTTTATTCCTTGCTTATGTGTGTCATTATACTTCTCTTGTCGAGCGGCGTCGAGCGGCACTCTTATCCAACGCAAAATGAGCCTGAACCGCCTATCAGGTTCTAAAATACTATGAGCCTGAAATATCGACAGCTGGCATAGCATGGGAGGATGACTATTACTATGCAGCAACACACGCTACCAACTATTGAAGAACTCAGACAGTTTGTCTCAGGCACTCAGTCACTTGACCTTACAATCGTACATAAGCAAGAGGCTTATGCCTGGTTACAGCAACTGGTCGTTCGTCTTGACTACCAGCACTTGGGCAAAAAAGACAAAGGCGTCGTTCGAGAATACGCCATAGCCGTCACGGGGTACAGCCGTGCCCAGGTGACTCGGCTTATTGGACAGTACCTGCGGACTGGCTGTATTGCGCTGGAGCCAGTGAACATGAGAAACCAGTTTGCACTGCGCTACACGCGTGAAGACATTGGGCTGCTAGCAGAGCTGGATGATGCCCATGATCGGCTCAGTGGCAAAGCGGCAAAAGTTCTAGCCCAACGAGCCTTTGTGACATTTGGCGATGCACGCTACGAACGACTTAGCGCAATCTCCGTCAGCCACATATACAATCTACGTGGCACCGTAACATACCGTAACCAAAGCCATACGTTCACCAAAACGCAAGCAACAACAATAGCTATTGGCGAGCGCCGCAAACCACGCCCGAACGGTCAACCTGGCTTCATCCGTATAGATACTGTCCACCAGGGAGATAAGGACAAAGAAAAGGGTGTGTACCACATCAATCTGGTTGATGAAGTTACCCAGTGGGAGGTGGTGGTCGCGGTCGAGAGAATCACTGAGCGTTACATGCTGCCAGCCCTCGAAGCAGCTTTGGTGCTGTTCCCATTTGTCATTGTAGAATTCCACGCCGACAATGGCTCGGAGTACATCAACAAACAAGTTGCTGCCCTCCTGAAAGCAATGCTCATCAAGCTCAGTAAGTCTCGAGCCTACCAAAGCGGAGACAATGGATTGGTTGAAACCAAGAATGGTAGCATTATCCGAAAAGCCCTAGGCTATGCGCATATACCCAGGGAATATGCTCCGGATATTAACAGCTGGTACTGTACGTGGTTTGTGCCCTACCTGAACTTCCACCGACCCTGCGGTTACCGCATAACGAGCGTTGACTCAAAGACGGGCAAGAGGACACATCGCTACCCAGTCAATGGGTACATGGTACCGTACGAGAAGCTGAAGTCATTGCCAGACGCCAAACAATACCTGAAGACAGGCAGCAGTTTTGAGAAACTAGACGAAGTGGCGTATGCTGAAAGTGATACAGCTTGGGCGATAGCCATGAACAAAGCAAAAGACCAGTTGTTGAAGACACTATATACAAAACGCTAGCTGTTTGTTTCTGGTAGCTTCAGGCTCATTCTTGGATTGGAATATACTGCGGCGTATAGTAAAAAACATGAAAAAGCAATCACCGCCCCGACAACCGATTGTATTAATCCTGCTTGGTTCCTCCCTGACTACGCTTGGCCTCTGTATGCTCGTCATCATAATTACGAACGCTCACCCTTCAGCGTACTTACGTATCTTGCAGCTAGTTTTCAGCCTCACTGGAATTTGTATTATCTTCGCTGGCGTAGCAATGTTACGAAAAAAGCAGTCCTAGGCATACCCTCCCCCAGCTTGTACCCACTGCAATCGAGCAACACTTGCAGAGCGGACAAAACTCTCATATCTTTAGTTTCGGGAGCCTTGGGAGGACAGTCCTCCCAAGGTTGGAAATGTGTTGTGATATGTTACTGGCGGGAGAGGCGGAGGCTACGATAGTATTTCGCGCATCACGTACACGCCCGTTACGAGGGACACATGTCGGTTTTACCGTTGACGCGGCGGGGGCGACAGCATACGCTTAAAGCATATGCTAGATAACGAGCTGTTCGACAAAGCAATGGCCGCGGCCGAACAGGCGGCGCGAAAACTACTACCCGCAAAACACGTACCATTGTCGGCCACAGATGTTGCTACTGCTCGATCTTACATTGCCGACTATTGGGTAAAGCTGGAGCGTTACCATCCAGCAGATGATGAAAGCTTGCTCGGCATGCCAAACCCATACCTTGTGCCCAGCTACGATGAAACGGCCAGCTTTGACTATAACGAACTGTACTACTGGGATAGTTACTTTATGGTACAAGGCATATTAGATGAACCGCACCGAGACTTAGTCATCGGCATACTAGAGAATCTGCTGTATTTGTTTGAGCGGTTTGGAGCTGTCCCAAATGCTTCTCGAACGTACCTAACCGGGCGGTCACAACCGCCGCTCCTAACCAGTTTTATATTTGATGTTTACAGTGCCTATTCCCTTAGTGAAACTTGGTTAAAAAAAGCAATATCCGTTGCGCAGGAAGAATATCGCGTCGTATGGTGCGGCACAAAGAAGCCCAACGAACGGCTTGTGTACAAAAATCTCAGCCGCTACTACGATATTAACCACCTTCATGACCTTGCCGAGGCCGAAAGCGGCTGGGATATGACCCCACGGTTTAACCGCAGGGCGCTACATTATCTTCCGGTCGACTTAAATGCGCTGCTTTATAAATATGAGACCGATTTTGCCCGCGCTGAAAGAATTTTTGGCAACGAAGAGGGGGCAAAAAAATGGCTTACGGCAGCCGAGAGCCGCAAAAAAACCATGAATGAACTCATGTGGGACCAACTACGTGGCCTGTACTACGACTATGACTTTAAAAAACAGAGACGCGGTAACATAAGTAGTCTAGCGGCATATTTCCCCATGTGGGCTGGAATGGTAAGCGAAAAACGGGCTGCAAATCTCGTGAAAGCACTGCGGCGATTTGAAAATAAAGGCGGTCTCGCTACAACCGACGCTTTACCACTTGGGCAGTTTGTGCCCGGTAGCATGCCCGTCCAGTGGGCCTTCCCGAATGGCTGGGCACCGCTCCACTTCATTGTCGTGGAAGGCCTGTTGAAATACGGCTACCGTGAGGACGCTGAACGAATTGCTACGAAATGGCTCCACACCAACCTTGACTGGTTCAATGAACATGGCGTGTTTCTGGAAAAATACAATGTGGTTAGCCCCGACAAACCACCGCAAAAAGGCGTGTACCCCAGCCAAACCGGCTTCGGCTGGACAAACGCCGTGTTTGAACGGTTTTGCCAAGAGTTTATAGACGTGAAGTCGGCCAACCCGTAGCTTCCTCGGGCTTACTACTCGGGTTTATTTGCTTTTCCGCCGCTAAGCCGACGGGTATTACCAGGATTATCGTGGTTATACAGTACTTGGTGCAAAATGCCCATGACCGCTTTTGCTTGGTCGTAGCTCATGCCAATCCGCGAAATAGTCAGGTGCGGCGCATCTGGCCCGGCTGTCTGAGAGAAGTTGACTATAACTCCCTGCTTGTTGGAAACAACTTCCACGCTATCGCTGTACATTACTCGCGGGTCAAGCATTATCATCATGGCGGCAGTACGCTGACGAGCATCGTCTTGCTCGGTGTGGGCGTGCGGTTCGCTATCTTCATGTTGATGGTAGCCGGCCAAGTGCCAGAGCTCATCTGCGTTATCGTCCTCTAGTCCAAAGTGACTAATGAGTAGTAAGAGTATGTCTTCGCTGGGGCGGTCTTTGCCCGCCTCTATGTTTGAAAGATATTTTTCTTCAATTTCCACTGCACCAGATACCTCTGCAACACTTTCGCGGTGCGCTTCACGGAGCTTGCGAAGCTTTTTGCCGAGTAGGCTGTATGGTGCGGACGTATCTTTCTGTGCCATAGGCTTTCTATTCTATCCCTGTTAGGGCCGATGTGCAAGAGCGATACTGGGTGTATACTGGGGTTATGCTCACCATAAACGAACACGTTTCTCTTGCCAGCTACTCTACCATGCGCCTTGGCGGCGAGGCAGCCTATCTTACCGAAATCCATACGCGCGAAGACCTAAAGGAAGCCTTCCGCTGGGCTAGTGAGAAGGAGCTGCCCATGCTCATGATTGGAGGCGGTAGTAACATCGTCTGGCGGGACGAAGGTTTTCCGGGACTCATTATGGTAAATCGTATACTTGGCTACGAAGATTACGTGTCGCTCGACAGCCACTTCATAACCGTTGGGGCTGGCGAAATCTGGGATACGGTGGTCGGTCGCAGCGTAGCTGCCGGGCTCACGGGCATTGAAGCACTCAGTCTCATTCCGGGCACTGCCGGGGCAACACCGGTACAAAATGTTGGAGCATACGGCCAGGAAATCGCCCAAACTATCACTAGCGTCGAAGTATTTGACCGTACCACCGGTCAGCTGACCACTGTGCCAACAGAGGCCTGCGGGTTCTCCTACCGCCATAGCCTGTTTCAGACCGAATACCGCGAGCGGTTTTTCATAACTGCCATTACACTTCACCTCACAGCCGGAAACCCCTTCCCGCCTTACTACAGTGCTGTCGAGAAGTACCTCGCCGAGCACCCAGTGAATGGGCCTGTGACCCCAAGGGTCATTCGCGATGCCGTCATTGACATTCGCAGCACCAAGCTACCAGACCCAGCGCTCGTCGCAAATAACGGCTCGTTTTTCGCAAACCCAATCGTAGACGGAAAAACATTCATTGAACTCATAGAAACCTACCCCACCATGCCCAACTACCCAAGCGAAGGCGGTGGCGTCAAAATCCCCGCTGCCTGGCTGATTGAACAAGTGGGCTACAAAGACGTGCACGATAGCAGGACTGGCATGGCAACATGGCCCGCCCAACCACTTGTACTCGTCAACGAACACGCCAAAAGCACCGCTGACCTCCTGAAATTCCGCGATGAAATTACCCAAGCCGTCCAATCTCGCTTTGGTATCACCCTCTGTCAAGAACCCGAACTCCTCCCGTAGCTTGCGTACAACTATACAAAAGCGGTACTATATAGGAAGTACGGAGCGAATGTAATGGACAGATAATGGTAGGGCTGTCTGTTTGGCGTTTACTCCCGGAGGATTTCCGACACATGGTTATTAACCAGTCTTATATGCGTCCAAAAGAAAAATGTGCCGTTTTTGGCATATTTGGAGCGAGCCCAGAAGTAGAAGCGGCTCGTTTGTCGTTTTATGGGCTATGTGCACTCCAACATCGCGGGCAAGAAAGCTCGGGTATAGCGAGCAGCGATGGCAAAAACTTGCACTTGCACAGTGACTTTGGACTCGTGACAACTGTCTACCGCGAAGATGACCTGGTGAAGCTTCCTGGCCATATTGCCATCGGTCACAACCGCTATTCTACCTCTGGTGGCACCGACGACTGTTTTAACCAGCCATTCTTAGACGACAAGCACGACTTAGCCTTTGCGCACAACGGGAACATCCCCGACACCACCAAGCTTCAGGAGTTCCTCAAGGGCCACCATATCTCTACGCGCAAGCTGAATGATTCCGGCATGATGGCAGCGGCAATCGCCTGCCAGCTCGAACAGGGTCTGTCGCTGCCCGATGCAATAGCCGCATGCTACCCACTCTTCACTGGCGTGTTTTCGGCCGTGGCCATGAACCAAGATACACTAATTGCCTTCCGCGACCAGCACGGCATACGGCCGCTTTCTCTCGGCAAACTCGAAGATGGCAGCCACATCGTTGCTAGCGAGACGTGCGCCCTCGACACCATAGGAGCAACCGTAGAGCGCGAAATTGCCCCAGGTGAAATGGTTGTCATCACAACAGATGGTATTGAGTCTCGTCAGGTAATCCCAGGCGAACAGAAGCTCGATATCTTCGAGTTTGTCTACTTTGCACGCCCCGATAGCATCATCCTCGGCAAAAGTGTCAATGAAGTGCGAATGAATTTCGGACGTATCATGGCACACGAGTCACCGGTGGCAGCAGATGTTGTTATCCCCGTTCCAGACTCGGCTATTCCTGCCGCACTCGGTTACGCCGAAGCTAGCGGTATACCGTTTGAAATGAACCTTATAAAAAACCGCTACATACACCGCACGTTCATTCGCCCCACGGCCGAACTTCGCGAGCACGACCTCAAAATGAAACTTAACCCGCTGGTAGATGCCATATCCGGTCGACGCGTTGTCCTGGTGGACGACTCAATTGTGCGCGGTACCACCATGCGTAAAACCGTGCAAATGCTTCGCGACGCTGGCGCCACTGAAGTTCACCTCATGATAAGCTCACCACCCGTGCTCTACCCCGACTACTACGGTATAAATACTCCGACACAAAAAGAACTCGTTGCCTCGGAAATGACCGTGCCAGAAATACGTGCATACGTGGGTGCCGACTCGCTGTATTTCCTGAGTTACGACGGCATGATAGAGGCAACTGACCTCCCCGAACACTTTTTTTCGGCTAGTTGCTTTACGGGCATATACCCCACACCCATCGGAAAGCGCGCGAAGGAAATTACCCACATAAACATCACCGACCGGCTCGTACCGGAGCAAACTGCGGCATGAAGCGTGCCGCCATCGCCATACTGGCATCGGGCAGTGGCAGCACGGCAGAAGCATTCATCCGTAACGTACAGACACAAAACTACCCGCTCAATGTCCGTCTGGTCATATGCAATAATCCAGATGCGTTTGTTTTTGAACGCATCAAACATTTGAATAGTGAGCTGAACCTCAATATTACCTCTGTGGTCGTGAACGGTCACACGCAGGCAGCAGAAAAACCCCCTTTGCATGGGCAACAAACGGACGAAGAGCAAATGGCAATTTTGGAACTCCTCCAAAAACATAACATTGACTGCGTTCTGCTACTGGGTTACATGAAGCGTGTGGGTACACGGCTAATCAGTCGCTATGGATGTCTACCAGAGCACACAAGCATATACCAGTGCCGTATGTTTAATACGCACCCTGGTTTGCTGCCTCAAACCATTGGAACCCACGGTCTGGGCACCCAAGAATACACGCTGGCACAAGGTATGACAGAGGCCGGACAAACCCTCCATGCAGTCGCTCACGAGTACGACACAGGGCCGACTGTGGCCGAACATCGCGTTGTGGTTGAACCCGACGACACAGCAGAGACACTCTTTGCCCGCGTACAGACCGCAGAAAAGGAGCATATCGCTAGCGACATCATGACGTTTCTAACTGCACAGGAGGAGTACCACAGCACCCACGACTCAACAGTAACGTAACGTTGTCATCCTGAACTTGTTTCAGGATCCATGCCTCTGATCAGATACAGAACCGCTCAGATTGCATAGATTCCGAAACCAGTTCGGAATGACACAAGGAAAAGGAGGTTCTATGGCAACTGTACTAATCATCGGGAGTGGCGGGCGAGAACACGCGCTGGCGTGGGGCATGGCACAATCGCCCACGGTTGAAAAAGTGTTTGTTTCGCCCGGGAATGCCGGTACGGCCACGGAAACTAAATGCGAAAATATCGCAATTTCTGGTGATACTGAAGTGGTTGCGTTTTGTAAAGATCACAGTGTTGATCTTGTGGTTATTGGTCCTGAGGCACCTCTGGTAGCTGGTCTGAGCGATATACTACGCGCTGCAGGTATCACGGTTTTCGGCGCTAGCAAAGCCGCTGCGCGGCTCGAGGGCAGCAAGGCGTTTGCCACCGAGTTCATGCAGCGCCACAGTATTACTATTCCTGAATCTGTCATCGTGGATTCTGCGGACAAAGCTCAGGCAGCAATTGCAAAGTTTGGTGGGGCAGCAAAAAGCGTCATAAAAGCCGATGGTTTAGCCGGGGGCAAAGGCGTGTTCTTGCCAGATACTGATGCTGAGGCGTCCGATGCCATAAAAAAGATTGTGAGCGGCAAAGTAGACGGCGACGGTAGCCGGTTTGTTATACAGGCTAGGAACCACGGCCCGGAGGTTTCTGTGTTTGTGCTGAGTGACGGCGAAAACTACCAGATAATTCCGCTCGCCTCTCAGGATCACAAACGACTTCTTGCGGGCGACAAAGGACCGAATACTGGGGGCATGGGTGTGTACGCCCCCCTGCCCGACTGGATGCTTTCGGCTGCACAATGGAACAAAATTGCGACAATTGCGCAAAAAACCGTCACAGGCATGGCTACAGATGAAGCGCCGTATCAGGGAGTACTATACATGGGCCTCATGCTTGCCGAAGAATTGGGTGGTGACCCGCTGGTTATTGAGTATAATGCCCGTTTTGGCGACCCAGAGACAGAGGTTATAATCCCGCTCCTACACGGCAACGGTGTCGATATATACGATATGCTGTATGCCACTGCCACAGGTGCCATAGCAGAATTTGCACTACCAGAAAATTACAATGCTGCCGCACTAACCATTTGCCTCGCCGCCGAGGGCTACCCCGAAGCACCCAAAACTGGCGCAGAGATTAGCGGGCTTAGCGAAGAGTACCGAGATGTTAGTGTTTTTCACGGTGGAACAAAGCTCGAAAACGGCGCCACTGTTTCTTCAGGTGGTCGTGTCCTCTTTGTCACCGGCCTAGGCGTGAACCTTGAAGCCGCTTCAGCTGCCGCTAACGCGGCCATTGGCGAAAATGCCATTCACTTCCCCGGCATGCAGTACCGCCCCGACATCGCCTGGCGCGCCCTCGGTTCGTAATCACATACCGCGCACTTCCTATTGGTATCGCTCCTTTACCTTCTGATACGCGTCGCGAAATGCTACCCCCTGTCGCACTAAACGATTAACCTCACTCACGCTTTGCATGTCAGAAGTTATCGCTTTTTTGAGCGCTGCTGAATGCATAATTATTTCAGGGATTGTCGCAGTTAACACGTCGAGAGTTTCAATTAAAATAGTTGTCGCCATGTAAAGCGGCTTTTTCATTAGCTGGTAGTCTCTGTGATAACCGCTCCCAACGCCTGTTGCCACGGCTGCAATCTGTCCTGTGTATGTCGAATACATGTGTGCATGGGCTCTCATCACCTCAAACACATCGTAGTTTCTTTTATGTGGCATTATGGACGAACCAGTTGTGTATTCATCTGGCAAACTCATAAAATTAAATTCTTCTGTCGTGAACAAAATCATGTCATTTGCAAATTTTCCCGCAACCGTCATCAATAGTGCATACGCCTGAACAACCGATTGCTCAAATAAGCCTCTCGACATACCACAGTAGAGGGGATTCTGTTGAGTTTTTCCAAATCCTAATGCTTTCGTCGTGAGGTCGCGCCGTATTGGCAAATCAACCCCATAGCCAGCAGCTGACCCAAGAGGATTCTGGTCAATATAGTGATGTGTTGCCTCTAGGAGCAGCTGGATGTCAGTGAATGCGTCATGATAGCTCATTAGCCATGCTGAGACGGTAGATGGCATCGCCTTTTGGGTATGTGTGTACCCTGGCATCGGCACTGCACTAGTGGCTCGCGATTTTTGTTGCAACTGGTATGCCACACTCGCGAGACCGCGTTGCACAAGCTCGAGGCTATCTTTCATGTAGAGTCGCATCATCACGAGAGATTGATCATTTCGACTTCTCGCAGTATGTATTTTCTTACCCGCGTCACCAACTTGCTCAATTACATACGCTTCAATCGCACTGTGCCCGTCCTCTACACCAGGCTTTATGACAAATGAGCCCTTTTTCCACTCTGCTTTAAGCTGCTTGAGTGCTGCAACCAATGCTGTCGTTTCACTCTTGCTCAGAAGGCCGCACTGGCCAAGCATTTTTGCATGGGCAATCGACGCCTTTATATCCCAGCCGAGCAGTACTGCGTCTAGCCAGACGTCATCCCCGACCGTATACTTTTCGACTATGGGATTAAGTTCTGGGCCTGATGCGCTTTCCCAAAGTTTATTGCTCATAGTTATATACTCCGTACGAGGTTTGTTGTGACAGGTTATATATTTCTATGAATCCTGGTGACGCATTTTGGTTGAACGCCGGATTCCTCTCAAATGTAGCGAGATTTTCATTAAATAATGAGTAGGGGGAATCGAGCGATACTACTACCACACTTCCTTGATGTAATTTTACTGTGACACTTCCTGAGACTTTTTTATTTTGGTTTTTTATATAGGCGTGTAGATGTGCCATGGTCGGCTCAAACCATTGAGCCGCATAGAGCAAATACGCCCATTTCTGGTCAATGAATGATTTCATTTCATTTTCCACTCGGGTCGAAACCAGCATCTCTAGCTTTTTATGTGCCTGTGTCAAAATAGTGCCGCCAGGGTTTTCAAAAATTCCTCTTACTTTAAGTCCGACGAGCCTATCTTCAATAAGATGAACTACTCCTACACCATGTCGAGCACCAAGCAGGTTGCAGTGTGAAATAATATCTACTAATGGCATCTTCTTATCCTGCACTCCCACTGGCACGCCGTGCGCGAACTCAATGGTAATGTATGCAGGCTCAATTGGCGTGCTAGCAATAGGGTTGCACCACCGCAATATCTTCTCGAGAGGCGCTTCAAGAGATGGCTTTTCTATTTCACCACCTTCAGCAGAGTTGCCCCACATGTTTTCATCATATGAATAGAGGCTAGCCTCAGTTTGTATCACATTAATACCGTGTTTCTTCGCATATGCCAGTTCCTCTGCTCTGCCCATTGCCCATTCCCTTACGGGTGCAATGATTTTCAAATGCGGCGCAAGAGTAGTGATATACGATTCAAATCGCACTTGGTCATTACCTTTGCCTGTGCAGCCATGCGCCACTACCTCACAATTCGACTTCTCGGCAATTTGTACCGCAATTTTCGATATCATGACTCTTCCAAGCGGCGTATGAAGAGTGTACCCGCCCTGATAGTCGGCGTTTGCTTGTATGGCTAGGCTAAGTATTGATTCTGCGAACTCCGTTTTTGCATCATATACCAGCGCCTCTACGGCACCAAGATCAAGCGCCTTTTGCCGGATTGCCTCTAGGTCATCTGCTCGCTGGCCAATGTCGACTGTCAGCGCCACTACCTCGCACCCATATTCCTCCTGAAGCCACTTCAGCATCACCGATGTATCTAGCCCACCCGAATAAAGTAATAGGCATCTGCCAAAATTGCCTTTTATTGCCTCATACGAGGCTACCTTCTTATAGGCAGGGGCATTCCAAACCAACTGCTTTGCATTTGTTTGTGTGTGTATGTAACTCATAAATATCCTCCAAATAAAAAGACTCCCGGTACTATGGGAGTCGTCTCGGAGTCTGATTTTTTTATGCGCGAGGACCACTCCCATTCATACGAGAGTCACGACGGTTTTGCATGTAGTATTCACATTTCATACATGTACAATAACAGAATTTTGAGTCTGACACAATAGTAGCACCCCTAACTGCTCACTGCGCCGAAAAACAGAAGCCAGGATTAGCTCGATAAGACCCATCTCGACGACTGCCTCATCTGTTAAGGGTTTTGTCGTCTTACCATTGTCGAACGAATTAACAGATATTGGGAGGTAGCGAGCAGTTACGAGCACCCTGCCCATGGCTCGCATGTCTATCTCGGAGTCACTACTCCCTGTTTTGTAGCTATAATAACAACTAGACTAAAGAATAGTGCTAGACAAATTAGGAATCTTTTTTCAACGAAGTGTGTGGATATAGAAGCAGTTACAAAACGCCGGTGAAAAACTGCACGAAGGATATAAGGGCGACGGTATCACCAATACGTTCGAGTTGGTCGTGACCAGCTTGCTGTGATTTCGGGATGAACGACGCAAAAAATGCGAGCACCCAAACACCAGCGAGTTGCACCCACGCCACCACCAGCGGTCCTTTTTCGGTAGATTTGTACCACGGCTTTTTCAACTTTTGATTTTGAGCCATAGTTTGATTGTACAGTAAGTCTAGCTAATAGGCGGGTAGTCGGCAGGGGGCTTTCGGTGGCTAGCTCAGAGCATAGCTGTAGACAAAGGCCGCCCGTTGAATCATCGCATAAGCGATGCGACTAAGACGACCGCGCGGAAGCTCCTGGCTCAGGTGTTATCGGACTCTAGATTTTCGTAAAAATGTGACGCAGCAGAATTATTGGGTTGTGTTTACCATTTAGCAGCCGGCGAGAAGCTAGAGCTGTACCGAAACCTGTCGGCTACTTTCTCAGTTAGCAGCGAGACTTTCAGCGCCGCGAACGTGCTGAAGCGCACCCATCATAATAACCCAGCATGCATCTGAGGAGAGTACCCTGGCACCGGGAGAGTGCTCATTAGCCCACTGACTCATATCGTCCATTTGTTCGTAAGGCACGGTTATGCTTGAGACGTGAGGCAACTTAACTTCCGGCCCAAGTGCAATGCCGTCACCATAATCACTCAGTGGTCGGCCAGAGACAACTGCCTCTACCGCACTACCATCTATACCAAACCAGACGCCATAACTTCCTCTTTCAAATGTGTAGCTTGTGTTGGGGCTTCTTGCACCATATACTTCGGACAATGCACGAGGTGGATAGTGCAGATGCGGATTTTCTAGCGCTTTATGCTGGCGCAGATGCTCACCGTACTCCCCTGTACGGATTTCTTCACCTTCATCGTGGAGCTGTTTGGCGCTTACAATTGCACCGCGGCGCGCAATACCGACCAATGCCCTTGCATTTGTAACATGAAAATAATTGCCTAGTGCTTTAAGCGGAGGAAATCCTAGGCCCGCAAGCTCTGCGATGAGCTCATCCGTCGCATAATAGTCCGCGCCATGGGCATGCCCTGTGTTAGTCATGCCGGTAATATCTGGCCGCGAAGCACAAACAGCACCACCTTGTCGCAAAGAATAGCTTGGCTCGGGCGGCCGTAGAACAACTAACCGTTCTGACATAAAAGAAATTATAGCACTTTTTTTAAAAAATGCAATCAGTTCATGTGGCTTCTACATTTTTTGGACACAAGAGGTTAGACTAGCACTTGCAGGGGTCGCAAGAACAGGTTTCACCGCATTTGCAGGTTTTACTGGGGTGAGTTTCACCGCATTTGCAATCTTTGCAGTCCGTACAATCTTTTTTGCCACTACAGTCGCCGCATTTTTTCGTATCGCTTGGGAGAGGGAACTGGCGAGAGAATGCTTTTACTTCTTCGTGAATGGCAGCGAGTTTTGCGTCGTCTTCGCGGGCATCAATTGCCTGCTTCATCCACTCAGCAATCTTCACCATATCTTTTTCTTTCAGCCCGCGCGTAGTAATTGCCGGGGTACCAAGGCGTATGCCACTGGGGCGGAATGGCGGGAGCGTGTCGTTTGGTACGGAGTTTTTGTTGAGGTTTAGGCCTACTTTATCGAGCGCTTTTTCGGCAACACCACCGTCTATACCGAAGCTCTGGTGCACATCTGCCAGTATAAGGTGGTTGCTCGTACCGCCGGCCACCAGCACAAAGCCGCGCTTTTTCAGTTCTTCTGCCAGTACCGCCGCATTCTTCACGACCTGCTTCGCATACGTTTTGAATTCTGGGCGGAGGGCTTCACCAAACGCCACGGCTTTTGCGGCAATGGTATGCATGTGCGGGCCGCCTTGCGTGCCAGGGAAGATGGCGCGGTCTATGAGTGTAGGGATGTTTTGAATGGTCTTTTCTGGTGCCTTGAGCGGGGTCGACACCGTGCCTTTAGAAAGAATGAGGCCGCCACGCGGGCCACGCAGCGTTTTGTGGGTGGTAGTGGTTATGACATGGAAGCCATAATCAAACGGGTTCTTCGCTTCACCCGCCACAATCAGCCCGGCTATATGCGCCATGTCGGCCATAAGCAAACAGTCGGGACCAACCTCTTTGGCAATGGCCGCGAATTTGGCATAGTCGAGTTCGCGCGGGTAGGCACTAAAGCCTGCAAGCAAAATCTTTGGCTTGTGTTTAAGCGCCAACTCGCGCAGTTCTTCGTAATCTATCTCGCCAGTCGTAACATCTTTCACCTTGTAGCCGACAAAGTTGTATATGTGCGCCGAACGGGTCATGGGGTTACCGTGGCTCAAGTGACCACCGTGACCAAGGTCCATTCCAAGCACGGTGTCACCTGGTTCGAGCCAAGCATAGTACACGGCTTCGTTTGCGGGAACGCCCGAATGCGGCTGCACATTGGCATGGTCTGCCTTAAAGAGTTTTTTCGCGCGGTCTATGGCGAGTTGCTCGAGCGGGTCGGTGAAATCTTGGCCACCATAGTAGCGCTTACCCGGGTAGCCTTCGCTGTATTTGTTCGTAAAAATACTGCCGTTTGCTTCAAGCACATCGGCCGAGACGTAGTTTTCGCTCGGGATAAGTTCTAGCCCTTCGTGTTCGCGATTGTCTTCAGCAGCAATCAAATCAGCCACTTGCGTATCTACCATTGCATACCCTCCTTATTTGGAATTGTCATCTTGAGCGAAGTCGAAATACCTTCTGAAACAAGAAGATTCCTCCACTACGGTCGGAATGACGTAACCCCTTATTGCTACCTATAGTGTAACCCGTAGCGAATGAGCAGCATATAGTAATTTTGTCTGCGGAACTGTTTAGGAGGACCTTGTCCTCCTCGCTTATTCGGAATGAATCCGCATAAGCTCTCCTCCTGCCCTAAAGCTCGCCTGTCGGCTCCGTCGCTTCGCTGACACAAAATGGAGGACCTTGTCGCATCCTGCGACCCCGCAACTTCACTGCGGCAAGCATAGCTTGCCCGGAAGGTTGCCTTGCGACTCGCCCCTGGCAAGTCTTTCGCTTTGCCCATTGCTTGATTGCTTGTCGGAATTGAGTGTAATATACCACTAGTGATATAATAAGCCTCCATGACAACGCAAACAAACGAACGAATTGGTGATTTTGTGGCGCGTGTGCGCCAAGAACGTGGCATGACTCAGACTGAACTCGCTAAGCGGCTTGGTACGAGCCAATCTGCCATCAACAGAATAGAGAAGGGGCGGCAAAACCTCAGCCTAGAAACACTCGGACGACTGAGCGAAGCACTCAATAAACAAATAATTTCCTTGGGTAGTGGTTCGGTTAATCTACGCATAGCAGGTGGGCACGAACTCCATGGCTCCATTCAACTCAAAACCAGCAAAAATGCAGCAGTTGGCCTCCTGTGCGCTGCGCTGCTAAACCATGGTACAACTAAGTTTGTAAATTTCCCTCGTATCGAGGAAGTGTTCCGGATACTCGAAGTGCTGGAAAGCATTGGAGTGCAGGCCAAGTGGACAAACGGGAGCGACCTGGAGCTACGCCGGCCCGCCAAACTAAATCTGGGCAACATGAACAAAGAGGCTGCCCGAAAAACCCGCACGGTAATAATGATGATGGGCTCGCTCATGCATGAGCATAAAGAGTTTAAAATCCCCTATGCGGGGGGTTGCAAGTTGGGCGAACGCACGGTGGAGCCACACCTCTTTGCCCTGCAAGAATTTGGCCTCGACGTTAAAGCAACCAGCGGCCACTACCAAGTATCCGTGAAGCCAAGGCCCGCTGGCAGGTTTGCGCTGTACGAAATGGGTGATACCGTTACTGAAAACGCCCTCATGGCTGCCGCTGGGCGCGAAGAGGAAACCACCATAGAGTTTGCCAGCGCAAATTACATGGTGCAAGATGTGTGCTTTTTCCTACAGAAGCTTGGTGTCAAAATAGACGGCGTAGGGACAAGTACTCTGCGCGTTCGTGGCGTCAAAAACATCAAGAAAAATGTAGTTTACGCACCAGCCGAAGACCCTATAGAAGCCATGTTCTTCATAGCTGCAGCCGTGACCACAAACTCGGAAATCACCATTGAACGCGTGCCGATAGCGTTCGTAACACTTGAGCTCCTAAAGCTCAAAAAAATGGGCCTGAGATACGATATAACCGAGCGATACCATGCTACAAATGGCAAAACCGAGCTGGTTAATCTTCACATCCAAAAACACAACGGCGAACTACGCGCACTCATAGATAAAATTCATTCACTCCCCTACCCCGGCATAAACACCGACAACTTGCCCTACTTTGTTCCTATGTGCGCCGTCACCAAAGGTCGCACACTCATTCATGACTGGATGTATGAAAACCGCGCCATTTACTACACAGAGGTCACAAAAATCGGTGCAACGGTGGAGCTGGCTGACCCGCATCGCGTTTACATAACCGGCCCAACCAAGTTCACCCGCGCAGACGTATTTTGCCCGCCCGCCCTTCGTCCAGCCAGCCTCCTGCTCATAGGTATGCTCGCTGCGGATGGCGTTTCGACACTACGCAACATATACACCATTCAGCGCGGCTACGAAGACTTGGCCGAACGCCTAAATAGCCTTGGCGCTCGTATAGAAGTATTTCAAGATTTGTAGAAGATGTCGGGACGGGCCATAGAATAACGAATTCGGCGTCTCGAACGCACTCGGAGCCTGTACAAATGAATTACTTGCGTCCGCTGTAGGTAAAGTAAAAAAGCTGGCGGAATTCGCTGAGCGTTGGGCCAGTGCAAGTTTGTAGCATGAGCCGCGGAGGTCCGCTGTAGTTCAGAACGCCGACATTTGTTGGGTCAACCACCTCGTGACTGACCAGTTTATATACAAAAACAAATCCTTTGTCTGTCGTTATGATAGCTTCAGCACCGGGCTGAATTCCTAGTAGCGGGCCAAAGACCCACGAGGTGGCATGACCGTATATAAAAGTATTGCCCTCGCGTGAATTTGCCAACTTTGATGCTGTGTCAAACTGAACTTTGTCGTTATGAAGTGTCCAGGTTCTCGAAACAGTATCGTATGAGCCGTCTACCACCGGTAGGCTGATTCCAACACTAGGAACTTCTATCTTGATTGGTCGACCAATGGCAAACGGGACCGGTGGAGTTATTTTTGTATAGTCAGGCAGGGCTGCAGCATAGGCCTTAAACTGTTTGTCATACTCACGCAACGCAAGCGGGTAAACAGATGCGCAAAGCAATATGCCCATGGTCAGGATATACAGTGCTGCTTTCGTGGTAAACCCAAAACGCCTTTTCTGCGGTGTCATAGGTATATTATATCATAATTTATACAAAATATGTTACTGGTACAACATTTTAAACAAAGGTAGGACCTTATTGACCGGTTACGAGGCGTTCGTCCGAGCTTCAGGGGGAGTAGGCCGTATTCGGATTTATTCCGAATACGAGCCGTTGAGGGTGAAGTTTGCCAGCGGCAAACCGCAAGGCTCTCTGCCGGTTAGGCTATGCCTAACCACACGCAGAAGCGGGACCGCAGAATGTGGCGAGCCCCTCATATATTTGGTGGGGGGAGTCGACCTTTCACCTTCGGTGAAACCCTGCTCCCATGGTCGCAGGGCAAGGGCGGCTGAGCGCCACTGGCGCTCGCGTTCGCCTCACCCAGCCCAGAACCATGCAAAAAACCTTTCCTTTCGGAAAGGCCTTTTGCATGGTGCGGGTGGGGGGAGTCGACCTTTCACCTTCGGTGAAACCCTGCTCCCATGGTCGCAGGGCAAGGGCGGCTGAGCGCCACTGGCGCTCGCGTTCGCCTCACCCAGCCCAGAACCATGCAAAAAACCTTTCCTTTCGGAAAGGCCTTTTGCATGGTGCGGGTGGGGGGAGTCGAACCCCCGTCCCGGGCTTGGAAAGCCCCTATAATAGCCGTTATACGACACCCGCTTGTTTCTCATTATACCTGATTATAGACTCCTTGCATCCATCCTTTTAGACGTCGAAAAAACTGCACTCCGTATTTCTGCTCCCCTCTTGCGCGCAAAATAATGTGGGCAGTGCCATATGGTAGTTTCCCGGCAGCCTTTCGGCTTTTATTTTCCCGCTTATCTATACTAACCCAGCCAAAATTGCTCTCAGATAGGCCAGTTGTCTTCAGCCAGAAGTCCTTACTAAGCTCCGGGCTAGTATCGGGATAAATGTGTATAGCCAAATTTATATTTTTGTCTGGAACACCAAGCCCACGCAACCAGGCCATTATCAAACGTATGACCTCGGGGTCTGAATTTGCTACTCTTACTTGTTCAGTAGTTTTAGCTCCTTCCCCAATATACAACCCGAGACCCAGCATCCAAAGATCCCTTTCCGTCAATGTGCCTATATCTGTGATGCCTCTTCCTATTTGTGCGGCTGTATCTGCAATCCTTTGTCTGCGACGAACTAATCCAGCTCTTTTTGAGCCATTTTGCATCCTTTCCCGCACCTGAGCATTTGGCGTGAACTGCATATTCCGAAACCAATAGCTCATTGTGCTTAACGGAACGCCTGTCTTTTCATGTATTAGTACATAGGAATAACCCTGCCGCCTCAGCGATAAAGCTTTTGATTTTTTGTTTACCATAATATTAGTATAGTATATCTAATTCATATATTCGAAATGTGAAGGCTATTAGAAGTGCAGCGCTCCCTGGTAGCTTAGTTGGGAAGCTTTGAGTAAAAGACGTATGCGGCATCTATTCTAGCCAACTGGGTTTTAACTTTCTACATGATTTCGCTATACTCTCAAGTGGCGCTTGTATGCCCTGGTAGCTCAGCTGGATAGAGCAGAGGACTTCTAAGCCTAAGGTCGCAGGTTCGAGTCCTGCCCGGGGCGCCACAATTGATTCTTCATTTTGATAATCCCAAGTGAAGTTGTACTCTGTAACCATGGCATCCGCGGTGAAAAAAAGAAATTTCATAGAACGAAAAATAGACTGGCTTGACCACTTTCAGCAAAAATCTTTGTTCTCGTTTCCCTACGCCGTACTCAAAAAACATAGTGATGATGAAGCTGGCTACCAGGCCACTCTTATTGCCTACTATGGGTTTTTATCTATATTCCCACTCCTTATAGTCGGCACCGGCATTGTGCAAATATTATCCCAAAATGACCCAACGCTTCGTGAAACTTTTTTGCGTAACGCTACGAGCTATTTTCCGGCCATAGGCAATACCCTTGCAGACAGTATCAAAACTCCAAGCAAAAGTGGCCTAGCCGTTTTCCTGGGCTTACTGATTGCACTGTACGGCACCAAAGGCGTAGCACACGCAGTGCAACACGCCCTCAACCACGTATGGTCCGTACCGCGAAACCGCAGAGCCGGCTTCCCTAACTCAACGTTCAAGAGCTTTGGGATAATCGCTTTTGCCGGAGTAGGGTTCATTGCCGCAGCCACACTCATCGGGTATACCACGGCAGCAGAGCATGAGCTATGGGCACGCATGTTGCTAGGCACGGGCGGGTTCATTGCGCTCTTTAGTGTGTTTTGGGGGGTGTATACATTTGGGTCATCGGCGCGACGGCATCCTGTGGTAAATGTGTACGGTGCACTTTTTGCCGCCGTAGGGTTCCTCGTTCTGCAGACGCTCGGTAGCTATATTATTGCCAACCAGTTGAAATCGCAGACTGGCCTAACGGCCCAGTTTGCAGTGGTACTTGCTATATTGTTTTGGCTCTACCTGCAAGCACAGGTATTTTTGCTTGGAGCAGAGCTCGCAAGTGTGCGATTTCATCGCCTGTGGCCACGTAGCATTACCCCTCAGCCGCCGCTACCCGCCGACCACAAAGCCTACGACCTATATAGACACCGCGAAACTTTCACCGATGACAAGCCCGTTGGACACTAAAAACTACACCTCCGCAGTATATGTTGATACCTTACGCGGCCCATCTTTTCCCAAGATAAAGTCCCCGCTTTCGCAGGGGCTTTACAGGAGCGAATAATGGGGCTTGGTCACCTTCGGCGACCCCACAACTTCATCTTTGAAAGCCACGTATTTCACACCAGCCAGCCTGCCAACCAGCAAAGCTGGTTGCACCGCTTGCTTCTTTGACTCCTGCACATTTTTCCTTTCCAGTACTCACTCGCCGTACCCTAGTACGGCTCCTTCCGTGCTTCAAGGAGAAAATGCACATGAGCTCAAAGTGCGAAATGCGTGAAAGCATAGCTTTCAAGAGAAGATTGTCTTGCGACCCGCCACTGGCGGGTCTCACCCACGGCCTTGGGCGTGTGTTCAAGCCGCCACGCCGCCAAGATAAAACCCCCGCTTTCGCAGGGGCTTTATCTTGGGGCGAATGATGGGGCTTGGTCACCTTCGGCGACCCCACAACTTCATCTTTGAAAGCGTAGCTTTCAAGAGAAGATTGTCTTGCGACCCGCCACTGGCGGGTCTCACCCACGGCCTTGGGCGTGTGTTCAAGCCACCACGCCGCCAAGATAAAACCCCCGCTTTCGCAGGGGCTTTATCTTGGGGCGAATGATGGGGCTTGAACCCACGGCCTCCAGTGCCACAAACTGGCGCTCTAACCAACTGAGCTACATCCGCCATAAAACAGAGGTGATTATAGTCGAAATATGACAAAATTTCAATCATGCGAAAAATCTTACGTGAAACAGCACACTCAAATAGCTTTTTACATGCCGTTTTATACGTAAAAAAGCCGAAAAATCGGCTTTTTTACTTGGGAATGCTATTTCTTCTCTGTTTATTTCGTCTGGGGTGACTACGCGGCCATCGTTTGGTTACGACGTCGGTCGCTTAACGCAGTCAGAATGGCTAGCCCCATAACTGTCAGACTCATACTCACCGCCACCCACACACTACCGCCGGTATTTTCTAGCTTTGGCGGGTCAACTGCGCCGAGCACTTGCGGAATGGTGTTCTTTTGGTTTACGAATGTACACTTCACATCCGCACCCGGCACGACTTCCATGGTTACCGAACTGCCTTCACGAGTTATCTCAGCCCCAGTACACGTAGCGCCGTTCAGTGTCCAACCGTTCACGCCATCGTCAGTCAGACTAAAGCTAGTCTCTTCATCGCCGCCACCGTCGCATTTTTCAGGCGCGTCACCCAAGATGTTAGGTTGCTAAATCGTCTCATAGTCCGTGCACCTCCTCTATTCCAACACCCTAGCCACCCGTATATTCCGCACTATACGCCCCTTATCTCGCAATTGAAAGCGTGAGTGGTATTGATTGTTTCCCAAAGCTGTTTATTCTGTTGTTGTTATACGCCAGCTTTGTTTATTTTTCTGTAAAAAACTTTATAAAACCAAGAATCTATTTTTACTACAATTTTATTGTATTTTCGTAAATTTTATGTTATATTAAATTCCGGAGCTATGAGATGGATGTCTTAGATTATTCGTACGAACTGATGCGCTTGCTCTTCCTGAGTGGAGCAGTCTTTGGTTTGCTGTATAAAAAACGATACGGCGTGACACCTGGCGGCATCATTGTGCCGGGGACACTTGCGATTGAGCTTGGGAGCAGTTTGAAGGCATTCTCAATCTCAATCTTAACAGCCGTTATCTGTTATTTTCTGCATAAATACACCTTTGGTAAGTACGCACTATCAAAACGCCAATCCAACTATATCTTTATTGCATATAGCGTCTGTATCAACATTGCGTTGACCCTCCTGCTCGGAAAACGCCATTGGATATCGACGGAAATTGGCACGATTAGCCTTATCTCATCTGGCCTGATTGCCATTTCAGCTCACAAATACCGTCTTGGCACCGTCCTCAGAGGAACACTGAGCGTCACGGCACTCACGTACCTGGTTGGTCTGACTCTCGCCAGTTTCGTTCCTTTCCACTTACTTTCCCAAACGACGATTCAGCTCAGCAGCTACGTCAGACTCGGTTTCTTGCACGCTGCCATTTTCTTCCCGCTCAGCCTACTCGCTTCCTACACTATCTACCGAAAGATGAACACCAAGCTATTTGGATACCTCCTGCTCCCCTATATCGTCGTGATGCTGACGAGCTCATTACTACAGGCCGCCCTCATCTCAGCAGCCATCTACGTTAACTACTACTTCGTGAAGTATGTCATGGAACGAACCCTCATTATTGGACTCGAGCGATTCGTCATTAGCTTGTTCGGAAGTTACTTCTTTATTTCCCTGATTGACTGGATCGCGATTCAGACGAAAGTTCATGGTTACCGGCCATCGCCGCTGGCTGCTCTGGTAGTCGTTACGGTTGCAACCAATAGCCTTGTCCTGTCCATTCCTCGTTTACACCTGCGGCGCGCCGATTTTTCGATTGCTCAGAAGATGTTGCAGATGAGCACCGGCACAGTGGCAGCGTACATTAGACGGGCTGCAGCCAATGGTCTCAGCCGCTGGAACGCTGCAAACTGGGCATCCCTGTCGCACCGTCTCAGCGTGACGACAAAACAATCCCTACATCTGAGGCGTCCAGCCTGGCTCAAGGAGCAGCTATGATTATCCCCTTGTTTGTCGGCTTGCTGTACGCGATCTATCTCGTATTTTCAGCCTATGACACGCGGAGATATCACCGTCAGTTAAATCAGATTCCTCATCGTATTCACGTTAATGGTATCCGGGGTAAATCTTCGGTGACCCGCCTGATTGCTGCCTCGTTACGCGAAGGTGGGCTACAAACGGCCGCCAAGACTACCGGAACAGCCGCACGGGTTATTATTGATCACGACACAGACATTCCGGTGCCGCGCAAAGAAGCCGACATTGCCGAACAACGGCGCATGATTAGTGCATATCTTGGAAGCAAGCATAGCATGTACACCAGTCGGCCATACCAGGCAATTGTATTCGAGTGTATGGCGATTAACCCACTGTACCAGCGCTATCTCGAACGAAAAATTATGCGTTCTACGATCGGAGTTATCACCAACGTCCGTGAAGACCACATGGATCTGCTTGGACATACCTTGGCAGATATTGCTCGTAGCCTTGCTTCAACGATACCAATAAACGGCCACTTGGTGACTGCCGAAACCGACCCTGCAATTCTCGCCATTCTTCGAGAAGAGTGTGAGAAACGAGGTAGTAAACTCCATCCGGTTGGTACCCACCGCGTCAGCAGTAGGCAGATGGCCAAGTTTGCCCATTTTGAATATGCCAGCAATGTCGCCATCGCCATTAAGGTTGCCGAGCTCATCGGGATCAATCGACAAACCGCCCTGAGTGGGATGCACAAGGCGAATCCAGACCCTGGGGCATTTGTCCTGCAAGAGCTAGCTGTCCCCAATCGAACCCTGTTTTGGGCGAACCTCTTTGCTATTAACGACCGCGAGAGTTTTATCTATACAGCCAATGTCTTACACGAAAAAGTCGGGCCGAAGACGAAAAAGGCTGTTATCTTGAACAACCGTCTCGATCGCCCTGAACGAGTCCTCCAGTTCGTAAACATTTGTCTTGACGACATTAAAGCAGACTACATTATTACGTTTGGTGACTACGAGCCGCAGATCAAAAAAGAATTGGCACGGCACACCAAACATAGGGCAAAAGTCCTTTACCTAGGAAACTCGACTGCGTACAAGAATGCTGATGGCGAGACATTGTTACGTGCCATTACGAAAAAGATTCGCGCCAAACGATGCGTGCTGTATGGAACGGTCAATATCCACACGAAGCAAGCCGAAGCCCTGTTGCATGTTTTGGAGCCAGCCGTATGATCACACGCAGACTGACAAAGTTACCTCGTTTCCTTAGAGAAACCTTGCGTACCTTCTTTACCGGTGATCGGACGCCAAGACGCTTTGTAACACAAAGTCTTCACACGCTATCCCTCATCGTCTTCTTTAGTGGGGTTGCCCTCGCGCAGCATTCAGCCACCAAGCCTACGGCGCTCAGCCTCAACCAGGTCACGCCGGCGAACACGACCACCTCGGTATCACCTTCGACTCCAAATACCGAGAGTAATGGACTGAAACGAGCAAGGATTGCGCTCGCTGAGTACGGTAAAGGAGTAAAAGAACGAGTCCCTGGGTGCAACTGTGGCCAGGCAGTTGATGTTTACACCGGAGGTAACCCCGTCCAGTGGTGCACCGCCTTTGCAAGCTGGGTAGCCCAGCAAGCCGGTACTCCAGTGCGCAACCCGGATACCCACGGCTGGCGAATATTCAATTCCCAAAAATTTATGGCCATCCTCCAGGCAAACCATGCTTTCTACTCAAAACAAGATTTAATCGACAAGAAAACAACTCCTCAGATTGGTGACTTTGTTATATCTTGGCGTGGTAACTATGCAGAAAAGCTCGGTCACGTCGATATTATTGTGAAGTTAAACCCGAACGGTACGGCTGATCTCGTCGGTGGCAATGTCGGGAATGCCATTTCATACCGTGCAAACTATCCCTACCTCGATTCGTACGGTTTTCAAGGAATCGGGCGACCATAGCCGTCGAACTACGGGGTACTCAGCAGTTGAAGTAGTATGCCGACTGCAAGAGGGACAATGAGGTTATCAAAGCCAAGCGCAGCAATGTTCTCAAGCAGCGTCGCGGCAAACGCCCCACCGATTATATACGGCCAGGCCAGTCCGTTATCTGATAATGCGCTGTAGCCGATGAGTAATGCCAGCGATATGACAAAAAAGGTGGTGCTACCGGCAAGACTTTTGGTGCGGCCATAGAGATGATATTTGTTTTCGGTACCAAACCGCCCGCCGATGATAGCGGCAAATCCATCGGCCAGCGCCATTTGCAAAATAGCCGCAGCATAAATTCCTTTTGACGTGGTAATGATAGTAAGCAGACCGACGCTAAGCGCAAAGAATATTTCACCGTACGTTGGGCGCTGCACACTGCCAATAGCCTTAAACACGCCCAGGTGCATACTCGCCAAAACCACTACAAAAAACGCGAGGCTGAGGAGGCGTATTTCCGTCCAGTCAAGGAAATACGGCCAAAATGCCACGAACGTACCGACCGTGACATGCACAAATTTGCGTCCGACTTCCCCGTGCAACCAATGCTTTCGCCAACCCCATTCGCTAAGAAGCAGGAGCCCAAACACAATGCCAACCGCAAGGCCCATGTTTATTAGATTCATCACCAAATATTGTACGCTTGAGCCTAGTAGGCAGCAAGGCTGGCAAGAAGCGCGTCGTACTGGGTGCGCAGTTCTGTAGAGAACAAGACGTTTGGCTCTGCCATGTGCTGGGCGGGGGTGGTTATGCCCGACGCTGGCGCAAAGTCACGAGCATAATTTACGGCAACAACGCGGTAGCGCGAACCGCTAATAACTTTATGTCCCTGGACACATACGCCAGAGACGAGCAAGTTAGAAACTGATTCTTGAACACTGTAGCCTCCGGCGGAAGAAGGTAGGCTTCGGACTGCGTACGAAACATCGGCGCCGGAGCCTTCTATGCCATGCCAGCTCGTGTCGTATGCGCTAAGCGGGGGGACAACATTGTCCGGCTCCAAACAGCCAACACCGCGACCGACAGAGGTAGACCAGTCATCGCTCATGCCCCCCACAATAACATATGGGTTTGACGAAAAGCGCACAACCTCACGATGGCCAGTGTCTGCAGCCGCAACTTTTGCATCTTGTACGCTCGCCGTTCCCCAGCTGGTTGGATAGCAGAACTGTACGCCAAAAGATTCGTTCCTGAATGCTGTCTTTTCACTCCCACAGCTAGATGATGTTGTCTCTTCAATCTTTTTTTCTGTGGTCGTTTGAGCTGGTTGTTTCTTTTCCGAAGCGGTTATCTTATTTTGTGCTGTTTTTGCCGGTGCAGTAGCCTTGCCGCCCAGCAAAAACCCAACCAGTACTGCTAGCCCTACTACTATGAGCGCGACCGAAGCATAGAGCACCTTCCTGGGCAGGCGTTTTGTTTTTGCGACCGCCGCTACCTCGGCTTCATCGTTTTTCTGAGTATCGTTATTCGTTTCTGGCGACATAGTACCCTCCGTGTTATATGCTTCATACTACAGTGCATGGGGAATTTTGCAATAAGCACTAGCGTAGTTGGGGTGGCAGGATTATCGCTGCGCTCCTCCACTCCGAAAGGGACGTGAGCAAGCTTCCGTTTCCTTTCTCCGCTACGCGACCTTCACGACCTACGATCTTTGCTGCGCGAATCTCTGGTCGTGGGTCCAAACCCGGCTATGCCATACAAAAGACTCGGCACGTGCCGAGTCTTTTGTATGGTCGGGGTGGCGGGATTTGAACCCACGACCTCGTCGTCCCGAACGACGCGCGCTACCAAGCTGCGCTACACCCCGGTGAAATTAACAGAGGTAATTATAGCACCCTGGGTGAAAAGCCGTAAATAACACCTGTATTGCATGAGGGAAGATGCGGCGTAGTATCCCACGAGGGGACAGGATTATCGGGCTTCGCCCTCTTCCCTGCGGTACTCGCTAAAAACAAAAGTAAACTTTCGTTTTTTGCTCCGTTCCTCGTCCACGAACCTGCGCGCAAGCTCGCACCACATCTCACTGACATAAGAAAACACCCCAGCTCTGCTGAGGTATTTTCTTATGGTCGGGGAGACAGGATTTGAACCTGCGACCCCTCGGTCCCAAACCGAGTGCGCTACCGGACTGCGCCACTCCCCGACAAATTGACGACGTAAATGTATTGTACCCTATTCTATGAACGCGGTAGAACCAAACCGCGGTCACTTTCGGCGACCCCGTCGCCACATCTTTGAAAGCACAGCTTTCAAGAGTGGACTCCCTTGCGGTCCGCCACTGGCGGATCTCACGCTACCGGACTCAAGCCACTCCCCGAAGGTCACAGCACGATTTTAACAGATATACCTTCGGATGTACACAGCTTCACATTACCTGTTCTAGTTCTTCATGCTATAGGCCTCCTGACAAAATAATCACCACAACATAGCCTCAATCTGCCATACTGTTAGGTATGACAGAAACAAATACGATCACCCAAGAAAACCAATATGAACTACTACGCCCTGTTCTCAATGAACGCCAATGGCGTATATATCTCGGGACAGAAGCTCGTAAGCTAGGGCTCGGTGGTATCTCACAGGTTGCCAGGGTTGCCAGCGTAGATCGTGAGACGGTCTCCAGAGGGATAGCTGACAGTAAAGCCCCACCACTCCTTGACCGTATCCGTCTACCTGGTGGCGGCAGAAAGACACTGACGGATACTGACCCAACCCTGGAAACTGATCTTGAAGCACTACTCGATCCCAAGGGGGATCCAATGAGCCCAATACAGTGGACTACCAAATCACTCAGTAGGCTTGAGAGCACTCTCAACAAAGCCGGTCATGCAGTCAGCTACCGTACAATTGGCCGTATCCTCAAAGCAAAAGGCTTCTCCCTACAGGCAAATAAGAAGAACGTTGAGGGTGTTTCACACCCTGACCGGGACGGTCAGTTTCAATTGATCAATACTACCATCAAAGACTTTCTAGCAACCGGCGACCCTGTTATCTCAGTTGATTGTAAGAAAAAAGAACTCCTCGGCAACTTCAAGAACAATGGCCGGGAATGGCAGCCAAAAGGTAGCGCAGAAGTCGTCAATGTCTACGACTTTCCATCTCTCGCCGACGGCAAGGCGGTGCCGTACGGCATCTATGATCGACTCACAAACACCGGGTTCGTGAATGTCGGCACCAGTGCCGATACCTCAGCCTTTGCTGTTGAAAGTATCCGACGGTGGTGGAAGGAACATGGTCGTAAACTGTATCCCAATGCAAAGCGTCTCCTGATCACTTGTGACGGTGGCGGGAGTAATGGTTCACGGAACAGGTTGTGGAAGAAGGAATTACAGGAGTTGGTCGATGAGATAGGTATACCGATTACCATCAGGCATTACCCTCCAGCTACGAGCAAGTGGAATGCCATAGAGCATAAGCTCTTCTCATACATATCCATCAATTGGAGAGCGAAGCCATTGACTAGTCTAGAAACTATAATCCGACTTATCTCCAGCACAACCACCACATCAGGGCTGACAGTCACAGCCGTAGCCGATACGAATATCTATGAAAAAGGCATCAAGATATCTGACAAAGAGCTCGCCGCACTAAACGTGCGGCAAGAAGACTTTCATGGTGAGTGGAACTATACGATTGGGGTGTCGGCTTAGGATGTGGGGATTATTTTGTCATGAGGCCATAGCATTGAGAACTAGAATGTAAGACGTAGATTTAACGTTTAGAGAGACGGCCTTTTTCGGGGATTCGCCATCTGCGCAACAACCAGGTTTGGCACACAAAACACATGAGAGCCGCCACAGAGAGGAAGGCAAAGCCAAGAATAATTATTTGGGTCTCGACGTTATTCTGGTTTATGCGAGCAATAAACACTATGCCGAGCGGCGTCAGCGCTAATATCATTTTCACCCAAAACAACACACGTTCGGTGAGCAGTTTTCGTTTACGGGCAGGGATTTTTTCAACTGGTTTATGAGCAACCACAGGAACCGCCCTTTCTGCGGCCACATGCACTACTTTATTGGTAACTTTTGCTGCGGCGGGGATGTATTTGGCAAACACCACATAGAAAACTGCACCTATAATAACCGCTGCCAATAATATGGTTCCAATCAATAAAAGTATGGATGGCTCTTGCGCCGCTACTGTCGTAACAGGACGAAGCTCTTCTACCGGTACATTCTTTGGAAAGATTGTCTTGCCAAGCTCAGAGTCAAAAAATCCCGGTAAATACAGCGCAAGCAGCCAAAACCATTCCATAAACACAGTAAAATAGCCTGTTCCGCCCAGGATTTTCAGGATTGAATTATGCACCTTTTTCTTTTGCTTCATTATTCCCACACCTCGCGAATGTGGCGGACGTGTACAGCGCGACCGGTGGAATCGTCTATTTCGGCGAGCAGGGCGCAGAACTGCATACGGCCGGATGTCTCAAGTTCATTTCGCGTTTGGTAGCCGTCGCGCCAACGCGGTATTATGCTGTCGAATGTTACGCCCAGGGAAGAGTCCAGCGAGCCACACATACCAACGTCGGTTATGTGTGCCGTGCCCTTCGGGAGCACCTGTGCGTCCGCCGTCGGCACATGCCAGTGGTCACCAACCACCATGCTCACGCGGCCATCGAGGTAGTGGCCAAACACAATTTTCTCGCTACTAAAATCACCGTGTAGGTTCACAACGCTGGCGGCGTATGATTCGCGGGGAACAGCCGCGAGGATTTCGTCGATTTTCTTCAACGGATTTTCTGTCTCTACTTCGGCCTGCTTACCGACTATGCTACCAAGTATACTCACCACCAGAACTATACTTTTGGGCGAATCAACGAGCTTATAGCCCGGCCCTGGGCAACCAACCATATTGGCCGGACCGACCACTGGCTGCTGCGGGTCTTCGAGAAATGAAGTTAAACGCTCATCTGTAAATGAATGGTTCCCGCCCGAAAATGCCTGCACGCCAGCAGCTTGCAGGCGCGCCATGTCTTCTGGCGACATGCCCTTCCCCTCTGTAACGTTTTCTGCCTGCGCCACCACAAAGTCTATGCCCTCACTACGTACCAAACCCGGCAACATTTTCTCAACTGCCCGCATACCCATTTCGGCCATAACATCGCCCACGTAGAGGATTTTCATGCTTACAGTATACCTGTTTGGGGAGTTTGAGTTAAGGAGAGAGGTCAGAGTTAAGAGATACGAAATAAGAATGCGGCCGCAGGCCGCATAGAAATTGTGGCTTAAGTCACATTTCGGGTGGCTCAGTTAATCTGTTCTCTCAGAGAAGAAACTACGGAGGATTGTAATTGTACGCTGTTTTGAGGTTCCTCTGTGTGCGGTTAGCCTGTCTTTCCAGACACCAAATCTACCTTCTAATGCGTTGGTGGTATTGGCTGGGTTCTTGCCAGTATCTCGTTGGTACGCTTGCATGTAGTCGTGCTGGTAGGTAAACAAATTGTCCAGGTTGCGGACGAGGCTGAAGTAGGCTCGCCTGGTACGTTCATGAGCGTATCTTCCTGTTATGTCATCTCGCTCTTTGAGCCATGAGCCGTACTGTTCGTACCAATCCGCCAAGGCAGCTGCAAACGTGGTGATGTCAGTTCTCGTGAGGGTAAGTGCTATGTGTCTCAGTGCAACGTTCTGCGCAAGCCTGGGTCGACGAGTGAGGCATCTGGTCATAGCCATGAGTTGATGAAACTGACAGTACTGTACAGGTATGGCATGATCTTCTAGCATTGTCTTCACGCCTCTACGCCCGTCAATGGTTGCCATGATGATGCAGTAGCCTAAGGACTCAAGTGTATCTGTTGCGACCTCATAATCCCTGGTTCGCTCTGTCCCCTCCAGAACGGCATAGTAGAGGACAGTGTTCTCGCCCAGGGCTGTATTCGCAGTAGGGTCAATAACGACTAACATACCCCAGCCATCAAAGTAGGTGACATCCATGACGACGGCAACCACACGAGGCTTGTGGACAATAGCTGGTGGCACATATGCAGCGAGACATGATCGTATACGTGTCTCACCGACCTTATGCGAACGGGCGAGATCACGGACTGTTCGGCCATCAAATGCATACTGATGCCAGAGTTTTTTTAGACGTCTGTCTGGTCGTGGTTTACTTTGCCATGATGCACCGCAATCTTCACAAACATAGCGTTGTAAGCCACGGCGTATACCATTCTTCTTTACGTTGGTACAATGAAAAAACGGACAGCGTTTCGCTCTCATAGTTTTTCTCCTAATTAGTTTTGCAACCTTAGGATACTATGAACAGCGAGCCTGTCCGTTTTAGTTGAAAGTAAGCATTAGCAGCAACCCGAAATGTGACTTAAGCCGAAATTGTCGCGCCAGCGATACAACTAGTGTTGGCCATGCGGAAGCTCCTGACCAGACTGTTGTCGGCTTCTACAACTTCCGAAAGGCAACGAGACTTGTTTGACGAGCAGCTAGTATGCCGGTGGCATACTAGCTGAGAGGAGTTGTCGAGTTGGTTGTAGAAACGAACAACTGACTGCCAAGATGCTGAAGCTCTGGCCGAGGTTTCTCGCTTCCTCTTTTCCGGCAAAAGAGGAAGTCGGCTGGCAGTCCGAGAACTGCCATGTGAAGTAAAGTTTAGTGAGACTGTGAAGATTAGTGAAAACACAGACGATAGTAGAGACGTATGGATGCTGAAACTAGTTCAGCATGACGGAGCATAAAGGCGTATGTCTTTCAATCAGGCCCGAGATAAGGTTGAGGATGACAAAACCGAACAAGCGCATGGATTCCCGCGTACGCGGGAATGACACCGTTGAGGAGCAATCCCTCACTTGACTCACGATGAAGGGGAAACCCTAGCGGGTGGTGGTCTTGGTGGGGGTTGTCGTCGCTGGCGTCTTCGTGCTGGCTTCTGGCGCCTTGTTTTCTGTGGTGGTACCGTTCGTGTTTATGATGGGCGCGATATTAATGAGCTGGTTGTTTGACTCACGGTAAATGATGGCGCGCTTGGGGAAAATGACGAGGTAGTCGCCCTTCTGGACGTTTTTGTAAAACTCGGCGTTTGCCTTTTGCAGTTTGGCTGGGTCTTCGACCCGTGCAACGGTCGGTGCTTCTGTCTCGTCTATTCGTAATACTTGCTTGAGCTTGTCCAGAACTCGCTTCGTTTCTGCACTGTTTTGCGCTTTCTGCGCGCTTGACGGATCACTTTTTACATCTTGGTACTTCTGGTAAAACACAAATGTACCTACCAGCCCTACAAGCGCAAGGCCTACCGCAGCCGCTACAAGACCATTTTTACCTGATATACTAAAACGACCCCTGTTTGATTTAACTTCGTTCGTATTTTCGTCTTCATCTTTTACCATTGTATCTGCCATATACTCCTCACTTTTCTTTACGTTAATTGTAGCGCGATTGACTGCAATGGTCTAGGTGAATTCAATGTTATCGGACCTGAATGTAGGCATTTCTAAACTGTGGGTCATCTACGCCGTTACCCTGTTTGCACATTATGCGAAGATATACGTCTGACTTGGCAGCGCCCGTTACGGCTGTCCAGGCTGAACTTTTCAATTCAGCCGTACCGCTTACATCCACTTCTGGACCGGTAGCTCCGTCTAAGTTAGCATACGTGCCTGTTTGGGTCGTAGCATATTGGACGCGACAATCGGCTCCTGCCGTTACTGCCCCCGCCATGCGACTTATGCCGAACCGAAACTCACTGGCACGAGTTAAATCTACTTGTAATCGTATAGGTGTATTCAAGAACTGTGTCTCCGCTGCGGGCATATTGGTCCACGTCTCTAGACCTGCCGCAAATGCGTATTCGTTATAGGCGGCAGGCACACAATCAACCCATGCGGTCCCCTGATAGCACCGGAATTTATTATTTGTTATATTGTAATATATACTGCCAGCTATGCCTGTTGGATCCGAGCCGCTTACTCCGTCGAGTACAAGCAGTACATCGGCTGCATCATCGACGAGTGTCCCAACCTCAACTGTATTCGAGATAGTATCAACCGTGAACATAGGCAAGTTTGCGGCATCTTGAACAACAAACGCATTGGCATTGTCGGCGGAGTTTTTGAAGAGTAGAGTGCCGCTATCGTTTACTGTCAGGACAGCAATACCTGCATCCTGCACCACGAAATCACCCGTGCTATCAAGATTGATGTTGAAAGCATTGGCACCAAGCGCAATAGTTGTTGTCGCGTCAAGGGCCATACTGTCTTTGAATTCGGTAAAGTCGAGGACGTCTGGACTTATGTCTGCGGCCGCAATGGTGCCATCGGTTATTTCGCCTGTTTCGACGCTGGTGCCAATGCTGGAATTGAGCGTCACTGTACCGCCCAAATTTATTGCCCCACCACCAGTCAGACCCGTGCCAGCGCTGACGGTCACATTCGAAAATGCAAGGTCGGCGTTGGCGACCGTGCCATCAACAATCTTCGTGCCATTCACGCTATCGGTCGCAAGCTTAGCCAGCGCCACTGCGCCATCCAGAATTTTTATACCCGTAACACTATCACTGCCCAGATCTATTGCAGCAATTGTTCCGTCTGCAATCTCGCTGCTCGTTATGTCGGTGCCGAGCGTGGCAGCAACGGTAATAGTGTCGGTTGTACCGTTACTGGTAATGCTCACACCGCTACCGTTGGCAAATGTCAATGTATCGGTAGTAGAGTCGGCTGCAGGGTTGCCAGCATCGGGCGTCGCAATAGTAAGGAAGAGGTTTTGCAGCTCGTTAGTCGTGCTGCCATCGACTTCGCTGGTCAGCCCTAAGTCGCTGCCACACATCCACGCGCTGCCATTGTATTTGAAGATTTCGCCGTTCAGACAGCCATTGGCCGCGACATCGGCAAACACAATTGTACCGTTGGTGATTTCACTGCTGTCTATGCTGGCACCAAAGTCGTTCGCAAGGTTGAGCGTGATAGTGCCACCAAGCGATACCGCGCCACCGCCTGTTAGCCCTGTGCCGGCGCTAACTGTGACGCTCGAATTTGCTAGGTCAGTGTTAGCGATTGTGCCGTCTGCAATGTCGGCACTCACAATAGTGCCGTCGACTATTTCGGCAGAGTCTATGCTAGTACCGAGCGTGGCTGCCACCGTAATGGTATCGGTGGTACCATCTCCGGTAATAGTGACGCCGCTGCCTCCGCTAAGGGTGAGTGTATCGGTCGCACTGTCTGCGACCGGACTTGTACCTGAAGAGGCTGCAAAGGTTTCAAACGAATTTATAGACCCCCCAGTTGCGTCTGCCGCACAAGCCCAAGCGCTACCGTTCCACTTCATGATTTGGTTACTTGAGCAACCGTTTTGCGCGATGTTGCTGAATTGGATTGTGGCACTGGCAAGGTCTGTACCAGTAATCGTACCGTTCGTTATTTCGCCGGACTCAATTGTCTGCCCGAGTTTTGTGACATTGCTGCTTAATGCGGCGTCGTCAACCGAACCGGCAGAACTAATGGTGAGCGCATCGGCTATATTTGCGTCGCCGAGCGTGCCGGTGTAGCTCAAGCTGCCAAGAGCAAGTGTCCCACTGCTGAGCGTACCAGTATTGTCGGCATCAAAGATATAGGCTTCAACTGCCGCCTCTGAAAGAGTGGTGTCACTGTCGGTACCACAGACCCAGGCAGAGCCGTTGAACTTGACGATTTCTCCGTTGTTGCAGGAATTGGCAGCGAGTTTTGAAAAAGTCAAAGTTGCGTCATCGATTTCCGCGTTGCTGATTGAAGTACCAAGTGTTGCAGCGATGGTGATAGTATCGGTTGTGCCGTTGCTCGTAATGTTCACACCACTGCCATTTGCTAACGTCAGGCTATCGGTAGTGCTATCGGCAGCCGGATTGTTCGCATCAGGCGTGACGACAGCCTGAAATACGTTTTGCAGCTCGTTCGTCGTGCTGCCATCGACTTCGCTCGTGAGGTAGCCATTGTTACTCACATAGGTATCGACCTGGGCTTCGCTCAGCACAGTGTCAGTGTCGTCGCCGCAGGCCCATACCCCGGCAACACGCTTCACAATCTTGCCGTCTACGCAGCTGAGAGCCGCCAGGGCATCGGTGTTATCAAGGTATCCAGCAAGGTCGATGTTAGTCGGGCTACCAAGACTGGTTATGGTGAGGATATTGCTGCTGAGGTTCAGGTCTTGCAGCTCGTTTGATGTTGAACCATCGACCTCGCTGGTGAGGTAGCCATTGTTACTGACATAGGTGTCAACCTGACCTTCCGTGAGTACGGTGTCAACATCGGCCGCGCAGGCCCAAGCACTGCCGTTCCATTTAGCAATTTGCGTGTTGGAGCAGCTCAGGCTCGCCAGAACATCGGTGTTGTCTAGGTACGGTGTAAGGTCTACGGTACTGGCGTTACCCGTGATTGATACCGTGTTGCCGGTGCGCGAAATGGCCTGGGCGTCGGTGTTGTCTAGCAGATTGCTGAGGTCTTGTGTGTTACCGCCAGAAATGCTCAGTACATGCGTGCCGGTGTTGTAGCTAAGCGTTTGACTATCGGTGTTGTCGAGGTAGCCAGCCAGTGAAACGCTGTTGCCGTTTAGTATGCTGAGATTATTGCTGGCAAGCGAGAGAGTTTGAGCATCAGTGTTCGTATCGACATCTGCCGCGCAGGTCCAGGCGCTGCCGTTCCACTTGGCAATTTGGTTTGTGCTACAGCTGAGGCCTGCCAAGACATCCGTGTTTATACTGGCAATATCTACGCCCGTTCCGCCTGAAATATTCAGGGTAGTCCCCGTAAGGCTCAGGTTTTGACTGTCGGTGTTGATAGGTGCGAGGTCAATGCTGTTGCCACCCGACACCGTAAGTGTTGTACCAGCGAGGCCAAGTGTCTGGGAGTCTGTGTTATCGAGGTAGCTCGCGAGGTCCACGGTGCTCGCGTTACCCGTGATACTCAGAGTGTTACCCGTCTTGCTGATGGCCTGGGCGTCGGTGTTGTCGAGCAGACTTCCAAGGTCAGCCGTGTTGCCGCTGCTAATAGTCAAAATGTGCGTCCCGCTGTTCCAGGTAAGCGTTTGTAGCTCGTTACTCGTGCTGCCGTCGACTTCGCTGGTGAGGTAGCCGTTGTTGTTAGCGTACGCGTCCACTTGAGCTTCGTTGAGCACCGTGTCTACGTCGGCGGCACATGTCCAAGCGCTGCCGTTCCATTTTGGTATTTGGTTATTGGAACAGCTGAGGCCAGCAAGCACATCGGTGTTGTCGAGATAAGCTGCCAAGTTAACCGAACCGCCATTTACCAGAGAGAGCGTGTTGCCACCAAGTGAAAGGGCCTGACTGTCGGTGTTGTCTAGGTAGCCCGAAAGATCAACGGTGCTGGCATTACCAGATATGGAAAGAACGTTACCCGCTTTCGAGATGGCCTGGGCATCAGTGTTGTCGAGGTAGCTGGCGAGCGAAACCGAATTGCCGCCAGATATACTTAGATTATTGCTGGCAAGCGACAGAGTTTGCTGGTCAGTATCGACCGCGGCATTCGCACACACCCAGGCACTGCCGTTCCACTGCGCGACCTGGCCATTACTACAGCTCAGGCTTGCCAGTGTGTCGGTGTTGTCTAGGTAGCCGCTCAGGTCAACGGTACTGGCATTACCCGTAATGCTCAAGGTGTTGCCTGTTTTGGATATAGCTTGTGCGTCGGTGTTGTCGAGTAGGCTGCTTAGGTTTGCCGTATTACCTCCGGCAATAGTTAAAATGGCAGCACCACTGTTCCAGCTTAAAGTCTGTGCGTCGGTGTTGTCGAGGTAGGAAGCGAGGTTCACGGAATTTCCGCCAGACACACTCAAGACATCCGCAACCAGCGAGAGAGATTGAATTTCGTTTGTAATACTGCCGTCGACTTCGCTCGTCAGGTAGCCGTTGTTGTTTGCGTAGGCATCCACTTGAGCCTCATTGAGCACGGTGTCCACATCCGCGGCACACGCCCAGGCACTACCGTTCCACTTGGCAATTTGGTTGGTTGCGCAGCTGAGACCGGCCAGGACATCGGTATTTATGCTCGCAATATTGATTGTGTTACCGCCGCTTACCGAGAGGTTTGTGCCAGCGAGGCTAAGTGTCTGGGCGTCGGTGTTTATGGGGGCAAGGTCAATGCTGTTACCGCCAGATACCGTGAGCGTTGTGCCAGCGAGGCTAAGTGTCTGGGCGTCTGTGTTATCCAGGTAACTGGCTAAGTCGACAGTACTGGCGTTGCCTGTAATGCTAAGGGTATTACCGGTCCTTGAGATTGCTTGGGCGTCGGTATTGTCCAGGTACGGGCTGAGGTCAATCGTGCTTGCACTACCGGTAATCGAAATAGTGTTGCCTGTGCGAGAGATAGCCTGGGCGTCGGTGTTATCGAGCAGGCTTCCAAGGTCGGCGGTATTGCCACTGGATATCGTAAGGATATGGGTGCCGCCATTCCAGCTGAGGCTTTGCAGCTCATTGCTAGTGCTGCCGTCGACTTCGCTAGTGAGATAGCCGTTGTTTGCGACCCATGCGTCAACCTGAGATTCGTTGGTGGTTGTGTCGTTATCTGCCGCACAGGCCCAGTTGCTACCGTTCCATTTTGCAACTTGGTTCACTCCGCAAGCAAGACTTGCCAAAACATCGGTGTTGTCGAGGTACGCGGCCAAGTTAACCGAACCGCCATTTACCAGAGAGAGCGTGTTGCCACCAAGTGAAAGTGCCTGACTGTCGGTGTTGTCGAGGTAGCCGGCCAGCGAGACACTATTGCCATTAAGAATGTTTAAGTTGTTGCCCGCTAGGTTGAGAGTTTGAGCATCTGAACTAGCGGCCGGGGAGGCGCAGCCCCATGCACTACCGTCCCACTGTACGACCTGGCCCACGCTACAGCTTAAGCCCGCCAGAACGTCGGTGTTTATGCTAGCGATATCTACGCCTGCGCCACCAGATATGTTTAGCGTGGTTCCACTGAGGCTTAGGTTTTGACTATCGGTGTTAATGGGTGCAAGGTTTATGCTGTTGCCACCCGAAACGGTGAGGGTTGCGCCGTTCAGACTCAGGGTCTGCGCGTCGGTGTTATCGAGGTAACTTGCAAGGTCTACGGTGGTCGTACTGCCTTCCAGCCCAAGTGTATTGCCAGATTTCGTCAGCGTCTGCCCTCCAGCCGCTACAAGGCTGCCAAGGTCAACAGTATTGCCATTCGAAATAGTCAGGAGATGTAGCTGTTCATCCCAAGATAAGGTTTGGCCATTTACGCCACCACCCGATAGCTGCAAATACGAACCCAGCTGGCCACTCGCCTGTAGCTGCTGAAGGCCGGTTGCAACGGTAAGCGCACTTTGTTTTTGTTGCTCTGAAGAAAGCCGCCCACTACCCTCCCCAAGCCGACGTAGGTTTGAGACCGGGCTACCAAAGTCTGGGAAAAACGTAAACAGTATAAAGAAAACTATGATGGCAGTCGGTACCATGCGGGTAAAAATATACCGCCAGCCATATTCGGCGCGTGTAGCTTTTGTATCTGGTGGAGTATATGCTTGCATGCGAGTTTTACGTGAATGTGTGTGTTAGCAAACGCTGTAAAAAATTATACGCTTATGGCTATTTTTTGCAACAAAAAAACAGAGGTAGTATGTAGTAGAATTTACTTCACTAATTTGTGCGCTACACCGCGGGAGAAAACTGTACTGTCACGCTAAAGGTTTTTGTTTCATTTGGCTGTATTTCAGACGCTGGATTGTCGGAAAGATACCCACTTTCGGTTGGCTCTACACAGATGAAATCGCGTGACGATTCTGACCAGACGGCAAAGAGCGGCAGACCCCCGCCAGAGATTGTCCATGTGCCACGGCTTGTTACAAGCTGCGCTTCTGAGCTAATGCTATCAATTTTGCGGGTGGCGATAAGTTCATCTGCAGCAAGCTGGTGTGCCTGTCCATCTATGACGACCTTTGCTTGCTCTGCGGTTTCGCCAGCAAGTACCGGAAAATACGGATGAAACGCCGGGTTTGCCGTGAATTGCTCTATGCCAATGTTGCGAACTTCGAGTGTTTCTTGCAGGCCATTTTCTAGTAGCTTTATGGCCAGCTCCATGCCGCATCCAGCATAGACAGGCGATAGGCCGTCCACCTGGGACGCTGGATTATCAAGGGTGAGTTTCACCTGGGACTCAGTTTGGTCGGATATTTCCCACTGGCAATTCCGGGCAAAACCATGCTGGTTAAGCCCAACCGTTTCACCGGGTCCAAATATGGGCGCGCACAGCGGAATACCACCGCGGTTTTTACCACTGGGCATATCCCGCCGAGCGAACAGCAAGTCCATCCCATCTGCAGTAGTCCACGACTCCACAAATGCCCCGTCGGCATTCACGACAGCATGAAATCCATTCGGGTGTTGTATGTCAATCATTTCCTAATATTCGAGTTGGACGCCGGTTTGTTTAGCGATTTTTTCAATCCAACGTTCCATACGGGCAATTTGAGCGTCCCGAGCATGGTTGTCTGTTTCGATATCATCGAGCCGTTTTAGGAACGCATCAAGCGTATTATTGAGGCGCTCAAAATTTTCTTCTAGCTTGTCAACGCGAGCTTCGAGTCGATCAAACCTTTCATCAACTCGCTCCATAAATGCGTCGAGTACACTTGCAATATCATGGACTATCTTCCCATGCAAATCTTGGCCAAACACATCGAGATCGGCCTTTGTGACGTAATCGTCGTGAACAACAGATTTCGCGCTCATACTGCTTACTATTATACCCTACTTCGCAAATTCGATGGCGCGAGTTTCACGGATGACGTTGACCTTTATGGTGCCTGGGTAGTTCATGCTGCTCTCTATTTTGGTAGCAATGTCGCGAGCAAGACGGATGGCACTGAGGTCGTCAATTTGCTGTGGCTTAACAAACACACGGACTTCACGACCGGCGCTGATGGCGTAGGATTTCTCTATACCGTTAAAGCCATTGGCAATGTTCTCTAGCTCCTTCATGCGCTCGGCAAAGTTTTCGGCCGAAATGTTGCGTGCACCTGGTCGGGCGGCAGATACTGCGTCGCATACACGTACGATTACCGCCTCCAGGCTCGTCGCCTCCATGTCATCATGGTGTTGTTCGGCAGCAAGCGCAACTTCTTCTGGCGCACCATACTTGCGAAGCATTTCGCCAGATATATGGTGGTGCTTGCCTTCCATTTTGTGGGTAAGCGCCTTGCCGACGTCGTGAAACAATGTCGCGTACTTTGTAGTAGTTGCATTAGCACCGAGTTCTTCGGCGAGCATGCCGGCCATGTGCGCCATCTCGGTGGAATGTTTAAGGACGTTTTGGCCGTAACTGGTGCGGAAGCGCAGTTCGCCGAGCATATGCAAAAGCTCTTTTGGCACGCCTATGACGCCAACTTCACGGGCAGCGTCTTCACCGGCGCGGACAACGTCTTTTTCAACGTTTTTCTGAGCTTTTTCGACAACTTCTTCGATGCGCCCTGGGTGAACCCGGCCGTCTTTAAGAAGCAGTTCGAGCGCCTGACGAGCGACCTCGCGGCGTACAGGGTCAAAACAACTAAGGACAATGTAGCCCGGGGTGTCATCGACCATTATGTCGACACCTGTTGCCTTCTGTAGCGCCTGGATGTTGCGGCCTTCTTTGCCGATAATTCGGCCCTTCATTTCCTCATCTTCTAGCTTCACGCTCGTCAGGGTACGCTCGGCCGTTACCTCACTCGCCATACGTTCCATGGCGGTGACCAGCAGCAGACCTGCTGACTCCTCGGCGTTGTCACGGGCTTCGTTTTGTAGCTTGGCAACAAGACCCATCAGGTCGTTGCGGATATCGCGCTCGGTCATCTGCATGAGCTTTTCGGCTGCATCGGCTTTGCTAAGCTTGGCAATCTTCTCAAGCTTTTCCTGCTGTTTTACGCGAATATCACGAATCTCGTTTTTGAGCGACTCTACTTCGTCCTCACCAGTGCGCAGTTTTTCACTGCGCTTGTCGAGTTCGTCGAGTTTTTTGTCGAGCGTCGTCTCACGCTGGACCAGTCGGTTTTCGAGGTCTTTCAGTTCGTTGCGGCGCGTTTGTTCTTCTTTGCGCGCCTGGTCGGCGACTTTGCGAGCGTCTTCACGTGCTTCATCGACAAGCTTGTCGGCTTCTTTTTTCGCCTTTGCCAACTCCTTGGCCGCCTTGTCATCTGCCTCGGCAGATTTCTTTTTACTGAGGTATGTGCTGCTGCCATAGCCAAGGCCAAGCCCTGCTACCGCGAGCAAAATGGTAATTGGATCCATGATCTCCCTTTCGTTCGGCCGGGCTTTACACGCAGCAATCGCTATCACTTCTCTAGCTACGACGTATCAACCCACCAAATTTCAACATAAAATTAACAATAGGTGGCTTCTCCCGAAAACTCCTTGAGATGCCTCCCTAAATAATACGCCGGTTCATTGCACCACGTCAATTACTGCATGACAGCACGAACAAGCACGCGCTGCTTTAGCGAAAATGTCCCGGGGACTTGACTACCCGCACAGGTAATCAGCGTCAACCCCGGCTTCGCAGTATCGGCCGAGACAATCATGCTCCCCATATCAACCTGCTCTTTGTCTACAACTTTTACATCAACTACTTTGTAGGTAAATACTTGTCCATCACCACGCTTGACCGAGATATCATCACCGCCACTGAGCTTAGTTAGGTCGTGGAAGATACCGCGCGTCGCTCCAATACCCGAGTGCCCATCGATTAGCATAGCCCCATTTTCACCTGGTTGCGAAGACCCATTGTACCAGCCCGCGTCGTAAATACCATACGGAGCCTGAAGCTCATTTTTCCGGTCAACACCCATAGGCAAGACTCGAGCGTGGACTTTCAGTTTTGGAATATCAACATAACGCGGCCTCAACGGAGACACCGCGTAGTTCCGAATAGTAGCGGCAGAAGGTTTTTCAGTCGAAGGCGGTACCGTTTCATCAGTACTACCTGTTGCGTCGCCCTTTACTTGTGCCTTATTCTGAAGTGTCTTTACCTGCACGGCAACCTGTTTGTTGGCAATAAAGCCGCCCAAGCTTACATATAAGCCAAAGCCAAACACCACGGCTGCAGCAAAATACATTATTGTCTGTTTTCGCAGGAGCGCCCTTAGCGGACGACGCTTCTTTCCTCTTGCTCGCTTTGTGGCGTAGACATCTTGACGGGGCTGGATTGTTGCAGCGGGTTGGGCGCCATGATGCCTCATATGTTTTGGCTTAACGTCCATGTATTGCCGCGGGGCGGACGTTTTAACAGAGGTTTTGTGCGACGCTTTTGGCGAAAGAGGCTGTCTTCGGACAGTAGCAATATCTTGGATGGTCCGCGACTGCACTGGTCGCGGCACATAGGAAACACTACGGCGCTTGTACCGTAGTGTTCCTGCAAAAACCTGGTTGTCGAGCGTCAAGCGCGCGTCGGACATGCGAGTATATCCTTAGTACTTTGTTGTTTATTTGCGTCGGCGAGTTGTGTGCGCGCGGGCATGAGCAGGGCGAGTTTTGCGAGCCATGCCAAGTAGCAGCAGTGCCGCACCAGCGGTAGCACCGAGCGTTAGAAGTGGGTTAGCAGACACAAGCGCAAAGCCCGTATCTGGAGCTGTTGGCTGATTCTGTACAGTTAACACCACGTCGTTGCCATCACCACCCTTGTACGATATCTTGAACACCACACCATTTTGCGTAAATGTTGCACCCTCAGGTAGATCTTTGAATACGCCCTGTACGGCTTGTGTGCCTTGGTTGTCAATAATGGTAAATGTTTGGCCTTGTTTTGGCGTATAACCATTGAAGCGCGTGGTTGCAAGCACTGATGTAGAAGTCCCATTTTGGTCGAGAGCAACAGTTGGGTAAGTTGCTGTCTTGTTGGTGACTTTTATCTGATCATAGCCAGTACATGGATCTGCGCCGCCAAGTTCAAACTGGTATTCACCCTGTATGTTCAGTGTGTCTACCGAGATACAACCTGGACTATTGCCTGGCGCGACACGGCCACCCTCGGCAACAGACAGACCTTCTGTTAATGTGCCCGTGCCCTTTAGTGTGCCGCCAGGTTGAACATACACGCTAACACGCTGCCCGTTTAGCGTCGCTGTTTCATTTGACACGACCGTTACATAATCAGTGGTAGTGCCGTCTAGCGCCGTGACTTTAACTGGGTTTGTCTGCGAGCCACTTGGCGTAGCTGATGTGTTACTTGTAGCGTTGTTTGTGAATGTACCAGTCGAGTTTGTAAGTTTTGTGAGTGACTTCCCAGCACCGGTGATGGTTCCGGTGAAGCTAACTGCAACTTTACCACCCACATAAACTTCGGTATCAGAAAGCAGTGTCACTGCACTCGACCACGTTCTGTTTGAGGCGAGGGCAGCGGATGTATCTGGATCCGTATCTGGACTAAAGCTGACGCTAGGATTATCCGTAGCACTACCGCCTCCAAACGTCATGGGTTTTGAGTAGTCAGTAAGGCTCATTGTAGCTCCGTTTTCCACGGTTACAGAGCCATATGTCATGTTGTTCAAGTCGTTATTTACGACACCCACACCGCTAGAGCCAATCCCACCTGACTGGCATCCGGTCGCGGTAGTTATACCTTCCCAACCAAGTGGACTTGCCACTGTCACGCTCCCAGCCGAGCTTCCGCTAGCGAAAGATGAAATGGCATTTCCGTACATACTGCTTATGGTCAATTTCCCTGGAGTAACTAGCTTGTACGGTGCCCAGCCAAGTGCCTCGCCATACATACTCAGGTCACCTGCTCCGGTAACAGATGTCGGGCTGACTGATGGAATGCTTACGCTGCAGGTCGATGCTTTCTCCATCGTAATTGCCGCCCCAGCAACAAAAGCTAGTTTGTCAACGGTGTAGCCAGAGAAGTTACTACCCCGAGGAACCACGACAGATACAAGTCCACCCAAGTCAACATTCAAGTCATTGGTTAACGCAACGTTTGAAGCTTGCATTTGATCAAAGCGAATGATATCCCCCGCCAGCGGGGCGCCTCCGCCGCAGCCCGACCAATTTGTGGCCGTACTGAATTTGTTGTCGCCGGCTGTGCCAGTCCATGTACAGGTTTGTACTGCGGCGTGGGCGACGCCGGTGAAACCGAGGGTGAGCAGCGATGACAGTGAGAGCACTGCCGCACTTGTGCCCGAAATAACTCGTTTAAGACGATTCATTGTAGTTCCTTTTGTAGTTTTTATTTGGTATTCCTGAATATGTATATACTCCATGCCTAACCGAAACACAAGCACTTTGGCACATTTTCTGTGGAAAACCGGCCTCTTATTTCTTTTGGGGGGTTATGTGTACGGGTGCGCCGTAGTGGGGCACAGCTACACGGTCATTTTCACCGCGGATTAGCCTTTCCACCCCTGTTTCAATCCACCTGGGATTTTGAGTGGCTACAATCGGAACATTGAGCCCTTGCGCCAGTGCGTTCGCAACCGTAAGGCCTATTCGAAGTCCCGTAAAACTACCCGGCCCCTGAAACACCACTATGCTCTTAATGTCATGCCAATCTTTATCCTGGCCGTCTAGCATGGTCTTCACCCTAGCGTGAATTGTCTCTGCCAATTGCCGGTGTGCCGTCCAGGTTTCATAAGCCAGTTGGGTTGCGTCATCGTACAGTCCAATCTCTGCCTCGGGGTTATCTGTTCTGAGTGTGAATATCAACATACTGAGCGTATATTAGCGCCCAGTACCACTAGATGCCGGGGCACTGCTGCACGTCGTGTCGGGCACAATGTACAAGGTCACGCTCCGAGCCAGGCGCTTCGCTATGGTATCGTTCTCCGAGCCTGCCCATGCGCCACCCGCGTAGGTCGAAATGTTTGTTGATTTCATGACTTCAATTCTGTCGGCTGGAACACCATTACTAACAAGCCTAGACTTAATCTTTTCTGAGCGTTGGGTTCCAAATGCCAGGTCTGCCGGTGCAGTTGTAGCGACAACACCTTCAAGTTTGATAGTAAATTCTTTGTCACTGTTTGTTTTATAGAAATCAGCAAACGACTTTACCATGACATCAGCATTGTAGCCTGCGTAATCATTCTGTGTATCAAAATTCAGGCTATCCGGTAAGAAGTAGGCGGGACGGTTGTAGTATGAGCTTATCAGATCTTGCTGGGACGAATAGTCTATTGATCCAGAACCATTGCCACCATTATTGGCGTTCACAATGGTATCAAAGTCTGATTTGGCTAAACACGTGGATTTTGAGCTTGGTTCTGTGGCTGTTATATCTGTGTCGCCACTTTCGGTAGTTTTTGTCGAACTATTCCCGGGCACCAAAGATAGCTCTTTCGCGCTAAATACAAAGCTTGAAACAACCCGTTTCCCATCTTCTTTGCCAGTGGTGACTCGCGCGTATTTTGTGTCTCCGCCAGACAGATCAAACAGATAATAACTCTCGCCCGAACTATTAAACTGCTGTTTGTTCAGCTTGGATTTTTCACCTTTTAGCTTCGCACCAGCACTGGTAAGAAATGCCTTCGTACTATTGTCGCCCGTTTGCTCAACCGCCTTGTCTATGTTGCCCTCGGTCACGTTGTTCATAAAGGCCTGCGCAAGTGCCCGTGACTGCATTTTTGGAGATATCACTACAAAAAACATGATTGCCGCAATTAGCAGTACAACAACCCCCGCAATCAGGCCTATAATCAGCCCCGTGTTGCTATTATGAGCGGGCTGGATTGGAGCGATTGGGGCACTCGGACTTACCGGACTTGGTTCGGGGGGCACTATCGCCACAGATGCTTGTGGGGTTACCTGCACAGGCGGTTGACTTGATCCGTTAGTATTTGGGTCCATTTTCCCTCCTCTTATGATTCCTTTTATGCTCCTATTGTATCACTTCGCTAAAATTCACGCTCTCAGCGCTGACCCACACTCACTTTTTACTCCTGTGTCATCCCGACCGGAGTGGAGGGATCTCGTTAGGCGTACATCAGACGGGATCTTTCGGCTTCGCTCAAGATGACATTCAAAAAGTGAGTGTGGGTCAGCTCTCAGCGTGGAAACAAATACGAGAACTTTGTCGAAAATGCGCAATCGATGATCCGTTCTGCTTCTCCAGCCGCGCTTATCGTGATGGTGGTGCGATTTTTGGGCAGTACCTCACGTACAACATCACTCCATTCCACGATCACGACAGTCAAGGGATCACTCAGATACTCCCGAAGCTCATCTACTATGATGCCGGGGTCATCAAGCCTATAAAAGTCGAAGTGAAAGATATTAAGTTTGGGGGCATCATATTGGCGAACAACAGTAAATGTGGGGCTTGCTACCCTGTCGGGGCTGCCAGCTCCACGTACTAGCCCACGTGTGAATGTCGTTTTGCCGCCACCAAGGTCGCTCACGAGCTCAATCACCTCGCCACCCTTCAGCCGCGCACCAATGCGTTCACCAAGCGCTTCAGTGTCTTCGGAGCTTCGCGAATGCATTTGCCAAGTCTTTTCGGTAGACATATGCTCCATATCCTACCGCGCATGCGGCTACCAGGGCAAGTACGCCTGGGTGTACTGCTGTGGGTTTTGGCAGCGCACTAACCTGTTTCGCAGGTGTTGTTGCGGTGTCTTTTGCCTTTGCGGTAGTTGCCTTGCTTGGTTTCTTTGACGTAGTAGTGGCAGGCTTTACCTTAGCGGCTGCACTTGTTTTCACCACCTTCTTGATAGCCGAGGCTGGTAGGGAAATTGGCTGGGCAATAATGTTGGTAGCGGCCTCCGTTGGCTTTGTTGTCCAGTACCACGCCCCGTTCGCCAGTGCCCATGCTTGACCGTCTGGAGCTGAATCGTACGGGTCTGACTGCGCAACAACCGCGCCAGAGCCATCCAGTACAGCTGCCTGTCCACTTGTGTTACTCATGCTCAAGCCTGTTTGGCTGGCATAAAAAGCCCGGAAACTCTTCGGCGCCATTGTCACGCCGGAAGGAAATAGGTAGGAATGCTTCGTCGCAAGACCTGTTTGAAGCGTAAAGCCAGAAAGATAGAACGGGGCATCATTCGAATTATAGAGTTCAATATATTCGTCCGTACTGTCCGTGCCCGTGCCAGCTGGGTTCGGCAGCAGCTCGGTAATGAGCGGTGGCGCAAGCCCGGCATTATCACCTGGGATAGCAGTTTCATCAGGGGTGGTCTCAACTTCATTTATGTTTTCGATGATTGCCGGAGGCTCTACGGCTGCCTGCACCCATTCGACTGTTTCAGCCGGTACGGTACTACCGAGCGGCGCAAGCATCAGCGTGCAGCCCGCCAGATTCCCAACGCGCCAAGGGTTTGCAAGACTAGGGTCGTGGTACCAAAGGGCGTATGTCATGCTTGCAGTTTCTTTCCGTAGGTCAAGAGCTGCAGTTGTCGTTCCCGTGACGCCAGGTTTTGCCCAGTTTACGCTGTCTACTGTAGTGAATGTACTCGAAAGACCGCTACTTTGGAGCCGACGTACCACAAATGTCCCCTTTGTATCTGCCAGCGAGACTGAGAGTTTTGTAACTAGCACCGCGTCGCAGGTAGCACCACCGTCGCTCGTCATGAGTAGTGCCTGACCAGCCGCTAGTGACCGAGCGGGAAGTTGTTGTGATGGCACAATAGCTCCTGGGTTTGCTGTGTCGCTGCCCGTATAACCAACCCAGTACTCACTAAGGTCGGTAATATCGGCCGTAGCTTGCAGTACAACCAGTTCTTCTCCGGTAATTTTTATCTCGCGAATAACGAGTGGCGGCACCACTACCGTTTCTGCTTGAACTTTTAACGGTACGAAGCTTAACGTTATTATTATTCCCACCCTGAGGATTGTACTCAGGTATTTCATAGTTAGTTCCCAGTCTATGCCCCTCAAAAAACCTATTGCAAGCACAGGCACAATAAAATATGTTTGTTATTTACAACATGTTTCGTCTTGAACCAATCTGCAACGGGATGATTATAGTAAATATTCCACACTTTTTATTCGGGCGAGCAAAAAGTGTGGAATCTAGCGTTGTCACGTAGATGATATATTCACACTTCCCTCAGTATGCAGGCTATTGCAGACACGGTATAATGCTTACTATGTTGAAGCTGAGTGAAAGTCTTACTGGCAGGTCAGTCATGAGCCTCAGAACGGGCCAGGCTGTCGGGACAACAACTGCGGCAATATTTAACCCGAACAACCTAAAAATAGAAGGTTTTTACTGTACTGACCGCTTCAGCAAGAAGCAGCTGGTGCTACTCTACCAAGATATCCGTGACATCATCCCGCAAGGTCTCGTCGTCAATGACCATGATGTGTTGGTTGAGGCGCATGAACTTGTACGGCTGAAGAAGGTGATGGACATAGGCTTTGAGCTCATTGGCAAACAGGTTGTAACTCTCAGTAAGCAGCGGCTCGGAAAAGTGTCTGATTACTCTGTCGAAGTAGAAACTATGTACGTACAGAAGCTCTACGTTTCGCAAGGGCTATTGAAGGGCCTAACGAAGGGTAACCTTGCCGTAGACCGTTCGCAAATAAATGAGATTACCGACAAAAAAATCATTGTAAATGACCTCCTCGATTCTGCGACCGTTCCTGCCGGCGCCGCCGCCTAGTTTTTGATATCTTCTAAACATAGTTGCTAATATAGATATTTTGTGTTATGATTTATATATGATTCGTTTGCCCTCCGCGCCCCAGGGCTCAGAGCCACAACCCGCAGGACAAATTACCTTGGAAAGTTTGCGGGATAAGTTTTCTCTGCCTGGCTTTACCGTCATCGAGGATACTGTCAGACAATACGAAACGTCAATCGAAGATATCCTTACTCCCGACACAACACAAGCGTCTTCTGTTACCGAGGTTGCACAGTCGCCATTTATCCTGTGCGGTGAAGACTGGCGCCAAGAATGTCAGGCGCTTCACGTAGACGCAGAAAGAAGTTTGGACAAAATAAAGAATGATGCTAAGCGAGTTGTCAGAGATGAGTTCGCTGCTTGTGGTATATACTTACCCGCCGAAGGCGGAGAAATACCAGAGGCATTGGCTGAAGCCGTGCAGGTATTTGAAAGAGCCGTTCAGCAGCTTCAGAACAGTGGTACTGCCATTTCAAGCGAGCTCAATACAATGCGCAGTAGATATCTTTGGCTTGTGGACTCATTTTTGGGAGACCCCTTACTCCCTGAGGATATTTCCGCGCGCATGCAAGAAAAGCTACAGCAAAAGCTTGCAAAGTTTGCGTTACACGATACTGCACCTCCCCAACCTCCGAGATGGCAAATCTTCAAACGAGCAGATTACACCGATCAAGCGAAAAAACAGGCTGGGTACCTTCGGAGTCGTTTGGGTAACGAAGCCTTGCCAACACCACAACACGTACTGGACGACTATTTCAAGAGTGTTCGGGGCGTACATATGAGAAGTGTTTACGGATACCGGCCGATGGTACTCGACAGAGGTTTTGAATCGGACGATACAAGCCAGATAGATAGCTTCCAGCGAGAGCATTATGATGCCTTTGGCGGCGAATACCTCATCGCGCTGACCCCCAGCGAATGGGCTGAAAGAGCAACTAGAACTTCGCTAAATGCAATATTATACAGCGACGACAGTCCGGTGTCTGCTTTTCTAGATGCCGCTGTCGATAAGATTTCTACAAATAAGGAAGATTATTGGCCAAAAGCCGCTGCGACGAGACGTACCACTCGAAAGCAAGCAGCCGCGGGCTATCAGTCAACACATATGCCAGGTAGTTCAAGCCAGGAAGCGGATAGATTGTACTCTCGTGGTAGTGAATTCAATGATGTAGCACCTAAAACCTTCAATAACGATCGGGAGCGATCTGTTTACGACGACATGCTGCTGGTTTTTGACGCAAGGTTGCCGCATGATGCTACGACAGATCTTCGCGATCGGATTAACGGAGTATGTGAGCAACTCATCAAACAACGGCCAGGTTTCATCGCAAAATATAAGCCTGGTGATAAATTATCTCGCCGTAGCATGCTCACAAAGCTGCGAGTAGCAACGCACCCGGATAGAACTTCCGATGGAGATATTTGCGCCATTCTTACAGATTTGCAGAATAGGTTGCGTGAGGAAGAGCAAATAGCTCAAAGCCCTTCTTCATAAAGAACAATCTTAATATCTTGATAGTTGAAGCCTTGGCTGGCTAGGTAGCGTATGAGTTTTTGGGAATCTTGGTAGCGGGTTTGGGTGCGCTTTTTTTCGATGAGAGCGCGGAGGATATCTCGCTCATCAGTTTCGTCCTCCGTAAGAACTGTGGTGATTATGTCATCGGTAATTTTCTTTTGCCGGAGTTCCATTCGCAGCTTTCTGGTGCTTGTTGCTTTAAGGAGTCGCCTGTTCTCGACCCAGCACCGCGCAAACTCCGCATCATCCACCAGCCCTTGTCGCCTTAGCTTTGGGAGGACAGTCCTTCCAAAGTCGTCGCTATAGCCTTTGCGCCGAAAATAGTCGTGCAGTTCACCCTCACTGCGCATGCGACGCGCCACATATGCAAGAGTGAGAGCATAGGCCTTGTCCGTCTGGGATTGCTGTTTTGCCCCTGTTAGCTCCACCTGGGATAGTTCCTGCCCTACCACAAAGCCACTATCCAGCAAACCTTCGGCACTCAAACTAAATGCATATTTGCCATCAACAAAAATGGAGTATCTTCCTTCTCGCTTGACCTGCGTTTTGATGGCCGTAATTTTCATGTTTTGTACAAAAATTCGTTTGTTTCAAGCAACCCGTCAGCAATCTGAGCGGGGTTATTCTGGATGAACGACCCAATCTCTGTCCGGCTAATCCAACGCACGTCGGCCACTTCGTCTTCCTGGAGGGTTAGTGTCGTTTCAGCCGGAATAGCGCCCCGGTAAAGCACTGTAAAGCGATTCAGTTTTCGCCAGTCGTATGAACCATTCGATTTATAGTAGTTGATTTGCTCGAGCTGGGTAACAACCCCAAGCTCTTCATAGAGTTCGCGCTCTGCCGCTGCAAGATATCCCTCGCCCGCGTCGACATGCCCTGCCGCTGCGGTGTCCCAACACCCTGGGTATAGTTCTTTGTCGTCGTGACGTTTCTGGAGCAGGATGTTTCCAGCCGAGTCTTCAAGGGTAATGCGCACAACCCTGTGTCGCAGTCCCTTTTCTTGAGCCTCATCCTTTGTGGTCGTGCCGATTACCGAGTCCTGGTCATCAACGATATCTATATGTTCGTCTCTCATTTACAGGAGTCCATCTCGCCTTAAAACTTCTGTCAGCTGTGTTAGTTTTTCGAATTTCGGCGATGTGCTGATATGTCCGCCTCCCGGGATGGTAATGAAAGTTCCGTCGACATCTCTGCAAAGCTGTTTTGCTTCAGCGTAGTCACAGTATGGATCATCGTCACCGTGGACAAAATAGAATGCCTTGGCACCTTGCTTTATTTTTTCTGGGGTAATTGTTTCAATGAAAAGAGCATCAAACTGGCCGGGTTCATACCATTTAACCTCTTTCAACAGGCGTTCATTCAAAAAAGTGCCGACGAGTACTGCTGCTTTTATTTTGGGAAACCAATCAGAAGCAAGCAAATGCAGGAGGGTTGTGGCGCCGGAAGAATGACCAATGACGATGTTGTCTGAAAAATCCCAACCGGATTGCCGCAGAAACGTATCGTACGCAGAGAGATCTGGCGTATGGCACTCGGGCAACTGCGGGAAAAATACTTCGTAGCCTGCCTGTTCCAGCCGACGCTGCAACCACCCTTGCCACGGCAATCCAGTAGGTGTCCCATCTGTCCCATGTAGTATGACCGCCCTTTTCACGCCTATTCCTTTGTAGCGGCTTCGCGGACTTTGGCGGCTATTTCGGTTTGGACTTTGGGGTTTTCTTGCAGGTAGGTTTTGGCGGCTTCGCGGCCCTGGCCGATTTTTTCGCCGCCGTAGGCGAACCAGGCACCAGCCTTTTCAACAATGTTGTGAGTAACCGCTAGGTCAAGAATGTCACCTGCTACCGAAATACCTTGGTTGTACATAATGTCAAACTCGGCTTCGCGGAAGGGCGGTGCAATCTTGTTTTTCACCACTTTCACGCGGGCACGATTGCCGATAACGCTATCACCGGCTTTTATTTGCGAAATGCGTCGAATGTCCATACGTACCGATGCGTAAAATTTAAGTGCGTTTCCACCCGTAGTTGTCTCTGGGTTGCCAAACATCACTCCAATCTTCATGCGAATTTGGTTGATGAAAATGACGGTGGTTTTACTGCGGCTAATAACGCCAGTCAGTTTGCGAAGCGCCTGGCTCATGAGACGCGCCTGCAAGCCCATGTGACTATCGCCCATGTCGCCCTCTATCTCGGCGCGCGGTACCAGTGCGGCCACCGAGTCGACCACTATGAGGTCAACGGCGTTACTGCGTACCAGTGTCTCTGTAATTTCAAGTGCTTGCTCACCGTTGTCCGGTTGGCTGAGCAACAGGTTTTCAACATCCACCCCAATACGCTTCGCGTAGGACGGGTCAAGCGCATGCTCGGCGTCTATAAACGCAGCCGTGCCGCCACGTTTTTGCACCTCCGCTATAGCATGGAGCGTCAGGGTGGTCTTACCGCTTGATTCCGGCCCGTAAATTTCTATAATGCGCCCCTTCGGGATGCCTCCGCCCAATGCAAGGTCGAGACTAAGGCTGCCTGTCGGCGTGCATTCAACCTCAACACCCTGATTTTCGCCAAGCTTCATTATGGAGCCCTTACCGAATTGCTTTTCGATGGTTTCTAGCGCTAAGCCAAGGGCTTTCGCCCGACCCTCACCCTCTTGCTTTGCTTCTTTGGTGTTGTCTACCTTATCGCTTGCTGCTTTTGCCATTTTCGTCCTCCCGTCTACGGTCACCTCGCCGGCAACCTGAATCAAATAATATTGTAGACACTGGTATACGCCCCCACGCCCCACAATGCAAACTCATTCCCAATTTCAAAGGACAGTCCTTTGAAATTGGTTTTTATCTACCATTCGTTGGCTAGTTCTTTTTTGAAAATTTCGATTAACTTCTTATTTTCTTCATAATCTGCAACAAATTCGGCGTATGCGGCGGGGCTTTTGAAAAGTTCTAACACGCGTTCAGGCCTCAGCCACGATACCGTATCTTGTTGCAAATAATACGGCAGGCTCGAGAACTCGTAGCTACGCCAATGGCGAGGGTTTAGGTGAATATACCGGGTGATATGTTGCAGGTACGCATCGTCAGTAATCATTGAGGCTCTGTAGCGCGACTCGAACAACGGTCCAGTGCGCTTGTACTTCTTGTTGAAATATCGGCTGTAGCTCGTCATGATACTCTGCATAAGAGATGTAAGCTCGTGCTGATGACGCTGGAAAAAGAACAGGTGAAAATGATTCGGCATGAGACAGTAGGCAATTAAGTCGACTTTATTATAGAAATTTGGGTACGACACACCATTTACGTTTTTTGCCTCTTCGGGAGAGAGGTATCTTTCGAGTATTTGAAGAAAGGTTATGAAATCTTGCTCATCGATGAATATTCGGTGTTTGCTATTACCCCTTGCGTACACATGGTAGTAACTTTCGGGAGCGTCTAAACGCATAACATTTCTTCTTGGCATAACCATACAATACCATATTTTTCCGTTTCAAAGGACTGTCCTTTGAAAAGTGGTTTGTGGTTATGGTTTTTGTTATACTGTGGGGAATGCGTGTATCAGATAGTTTGGTGGAGAAGCTACTGGCGTCGACTGGTAAGTTTACGGACGAACAGCTCGAGGCACTCCGAAAACAAGAAAGAAGCGAAAAAAAGCCCCTGCAAGATGTGGTAGTAAGTAGTAATACTCTGAGTGAAAAAGAACTTACTCAGCTGTATGCCGCAGAGGTAGATGTTCCTTTTGTAGAATTTGTGGCGCGTGACCTTCCCAGAGAAATTGTTGAGTTGATACCAGAGCGAGTAGCACGACAACACCGGGCGATTGCCTTCCAGACCGGCGAAGACGGCGTGGTATTCATAGCCATGGAAGATCCCGATGACGTGCCGGCGATAAGCTTTCTCCAAAAGCAACTCGGTAAACCGGTTCGGGTACATCTCGCGACAACGACGACAATTCAGAGCGCACTTGACCTATACAACGGTGATGCGAGCAATGTTGGGAGCGAAATAGAAAAAGTTATCGCCATTCAAGAAAAAAATGATGCCGATGAGGTAGTCGACAAAGCCGACGTAGCCGAAGACTCGCCCATTGCTCAGACCGTAAACCTCATCATAGACTACGGGGTGAAAAACAGTGCCAGCGACATTCACATTGAACCTCGAGAAAATTTTGTTGTGGTACGGTACCGTGTAGACGGCATACTACGCGAAGTGAATAAGCTTCCCCGCAAAGTCCTTGGCGCACTCGTGTCGCGCATAAAAATTCTCGCAAACCTCAAAATTGACGAACATCGCGCACCACAAGACGGACGCTTCAAAATAGTCGTGAGTAACCACGTCTACGCGCTTCGTGTTTCAACGCTCCCCATTGTAGACGGCGAAAAAGTTGTTATGCGAATTCTGGACGAGTCAAGTAAGCCGGCAACGCTCGAAGATTTGGGCTACTGGGGAGGCGCCCTTGAGGCGGTGCAACAAGCAATCGTTCAGCCACATGGTATGGTTCTGGTCACGGGCCCAACCGGTTCTGGCAAGTCTACCAGCCTCTTTAGCGTGCTTAGTATGCTCAATAGTCCAGGGGTAAATATCAGTACCGTGGAAGACCCCGTGGAGTACCGTATATTTGGCGCGAATCAGACGCAGGTGAACCCACTTGCTGGTATGACGTTTAGCAGCGGCTTGCGCGCACTGCTTCGCCAAGACCCGAACATCATTATGGTGGGAGAAATTCGCGACGGCGAAACAGCAGACCTCGCCGTCCAAGCGGCGCTCACGGGCCACCTCGTATTTAGCACCCTACATACAAACAATGCCGCGACCTGCCTACCTCGTTTACTGGATATGAAGATTGAGCCATTTCTTATTGCGAGCACTGTCAGAATTGTTGTTGGACAGCGTCTCGTACGGCGACTATGTATTGATTGCCGCGAGGTTTATGAGCCCGATGCCGCTCACCTCGACAAGCTCTACAAGATATTCCAGCTTAAGACTGGCGAAACAATGAAACGCCTACATGAGCTTGAGCAAACCGCACTAGAAGCGGGTCTCGGCGCGGCGACTCTCAGCAAAACTAATACCGCCGACCCAAGTGCTCTTGGCACCTCAACGAGCGGCATTGTGCGGCTCTGGCGACCACATGAAGATGGTTGCGATACCTGTAATCACACCGGCTATCACGGTCGAATGGGCATATACGAAGTGCTGCGTAACACCGATGACATACAGCAGCTGATTGTCGGCAACGCAACGAGCGAGAAACTTCAAGAACAAGCCTTGCGTGACGGCATGTTAACCATGCAAGTTGATGGGCTCGTTAAGGCGCTGCGCGGGCAGACTTCCATAGAAGAAATCTTGCGCGTTACGGCCGAGAAAGCTTAGTATAAGCATATGCTTTTTACATACAAAGCCCTCCGGAAAGACAACTCGAGCGTATCGGGCACCATAGAGGCCGCCGACCGTGATGCTGCCATGACCGCCCTGTCTCACCAAGGACTTCACCCTTTGCTCGTCTCGGAGGCTAGTGCACGCCGTGGTTTTGGCCTGAATAAAAAAGTCAAAAGTAGCGACATGGTTATTTTTACCCGCCAACTTTCTACCATGATTTCGGCAGGTGTACCAATTGCACGAGGCCTCGCGACGCTCCAAGAAAGTGCAAATAGCGCATATTTCCGCGAGGTGCTCGGGAAAATCACCAAAGACATAGAGGGCGGCACCCAGCTCGGCGATGCGTTTGCTAAGTTCCCCGGCGTATTTGACGAAGTGTATGTGAACATGGTTCGTGCCGGCGAAGAAGGCGGCATACTTGACGATATTCTGAAACGGCTCGCCACTCAAGTCGAACAAAACGCCAGTATCCGCAAAAAAATTAAAGGTGCCATGACATACCCCGTGGTAATTCTAAGCATAACTGTCGTTGCCTTTTTTGGGATTATGTTTGTGCTCATGCCAAAGATTTCCAAAATCCTGATGGACCTGGGTGGGCCCGATGCAAAACTCCCCGTGTACACACAAGTGCTGCTAGACCTCAGTCACTTTAGTCGCAAATATGCGTTTATACTCATCCCTGGCACATTTTTGGTTATATGGGCGGTGCGCCGTTACATCCAAACACCAAAAGGCAAATATCAGTTTCATGCCCTACTCTTGCGACTGCCCATTGTGAAGACCATTGTGACTAAGGTAGCAATTGCGCGTTTCTCTCGTACTTTTGCATCACTAATGTCGGCAGGGGTCGCCGTACTGGATTCTTTATCTGTTACGGGAGGGGCTATTGGCAATAAAGTCATAGAGAAGGAACTTGCCGCCGCCGCGGTACAGGTAAAAAACGGCCGACAACTGTCAGAAGTAATCGCCGAAAGCAAACACTTTCCGAAAATTGTGTCTCAAATGCTGGCAGTCGGCGAGGAAACAGGCACAACCGATACGGTCCTCATAAAAGTTGCTGATTTTTACGAAGAGGAAGTATCTACGGCTATAGATAGCCTTGCCTCGGTTATTGAGCCAGTTATGATTTTGTTTTTGGGTGCGGGCGTAGGTCTTATAGCCGCGAGCGTTATGGGGCCAATCGCCAGCCTGAGCAATAATGTTGGGAGCAATTAAGCCTGCTACTCGCTGTAGCAAAACTCCATTTTGCTAATATACTACTTGCCCTGCTCTCTCGAATTTCAAAGAGAGGACTTGACGTCGCTCCGCTTATGGTTATAATCAGACGCAGACTTACGGGCAAATCCGTCAAGCATTATAAAATCATATAAAAGGAGGGTGGGCCCCTATGGTTTCACTGAAAAGTAAAAAAGGTTTCACAATCGTTGAACTTTTGATTGTGATTGTCGTCATCGGTATCTTGGCGACGCTTGTGATTGTAACGTTCACTGGCATTCAGCAAAAAGGTCGTAACAGTCAGCGCCAGACTGACGTCAAGGCTATTCAAAGCCAAGTTGAAGCATTCTTTGCACAGCACGGTTTTTACCCAACTTTGGCTGATCTCCAATCTGCAACGTTCGTGTCAACGTACCTTAAGGGCTTGCCGCCAGAGGCACTGAAAGATCCTAAGGGTCCAACGGCAAATATTGGCGGTACGACTGATAGCGACAACTACAGCTACGTTGCCGAGGGTCCAACAGGCGGTACCGTAACCTGCGACAATGCTGTCGCAAATCCGCTTACGGGTGGTGAACCAGTTGATAATGGTTGCGACGCGTTCACTGTCTCTGCAACCCTTGAAGGTAGCACAACACCATTCACGCAGCAGAGTAACTAAAGTACTTTCATGTTTCCAGACAGGGCCGCACAGATAGCGGCTCTGTTTTTTTGGTACATAAAACCGTATAATAAACATAAGCATGAAGCGACCATTTAAAGGGGTGGGTACCAATGAACGCGGCTTTAGCGCTGTCGAGTTTTTAATTGCAGCTGTTGTATTTGGCGTACTGGTGACAGGCATAACCGATGCCTACATAACCATTCGCAAATCATACCGGATTGCCCGGCAACTCAACGAAATCTACACCGTACTGAGCGCCTGCCCAGAGATAGACCGGGCCCTCGAGTTCAACTCCATAACCGGCACCTCAAACTGTTACCCAAACAATAGTTTCGCAGTCGAAAATAACCAGGGCGGCAAAATTACCTATACCCCAGCACTCACTGTTACAAACACCTCGGCGCTTCCGGTATCTGACTCGTTGAGTGCGATTCCCGACTCGAAGGTGCTGAACATAAGCGTCGGCTACCCCCAGGAGAAAAACAGCCCTCCTCTAGAGCTGCGCATGCTTATTACCCGGAATGGGGTCGGCCAGCTATGAAATTTCGCTCGCTTCATGCCCAACAAGCCGGCCTGACAGTGATTGAGCTCATAGTAGTTATGACATTAACATTGATATTCTCAGGCATGGTAATTTCGTTTGCCCTGGACTACTGGGGCGCCTCAACAAGCCTCCAGAACGACAGCGAAACCTTTGTCACGCGACAAAATCTGGGCGATATACTACGCGACCGCCTAAACTCCGCAGCGAACCTCATAAATCAAAACGGCATACCAGACGCCAACACCCACGTTTCGGACCCAGCCGACCCGAGCGGCTCATACTGGACCCCCATTCATGCCGTACCCCGGGATATTGTTCTGCCAGCCGTTGGACAGTTTGCTCCGGTGCTTTACTACAACGGGCCAAGCGTCACGACAGCGAAAACTCAAATTATGAACGGTACACAGCCGTACTACGATGAGTTCATTCTGTACCTAGACGGGTCGCAAAAAACCTTAATGCTCCGAAACTTGGCAAACCCTGGCGCAAGCGGCAACCGCTATCGTACGACCTGTCCAGCCAGTACCGCAACATCTACTTGTCCGAAAGACCGCATTGTTGCAACCGATGTCACTTCGGTGAGTTTGCGGTATTTTTCGCGGTCTGGGAACGTAATTGACTGGACATCTATAATCGACCCTATTACTGGCGCATACATCGGCCCCGACTACCCCTCCGTAGAGGTTGTTGAACTTACGATTAACCTTGGTCGGGAAGCAATCATTAACGGGGCCCAGGGCACAAGCAACCAAACCATTGTGCGCGTCGCACTGAGGAACGGATAATCCATGCAGAAAAATTTTCGCGAGAATGGCTCAATTCTAGTAACCATCTTGGTTATTACTATGTTTTTGTCCAGTGTCTTGTTTGGGCTTATGCTACTAGCCAACTCTAACCTCTATAGAGCAAGAGGAAGAATTCTACTGTTACAGGCCCAATATTCCGCAGAGTCTGGTGCCGATGCTGCCATAGCCACCCTAAACAGCGGGAATACCGCTTACGCTGGAACGTCGAGTGATGTAACCGTCCTTAGTGGCAGCCAGTACCGCTCAACCTACTCTACTACGGTCACCGCAGGCAGCAGCGCAAAGGAGAAAATTATTGTCGCGACCGGCAAAGTGTATAGCCCAAAGGGAGCAACGACCCCAAAATTCACCCGCAAAATTCGTGTGACCGCCCAGCGCTCCTCAACAACAACTGCATCGTCAGTTGTGAGCCGTAACATTGTGGACATTGCTAGCGGCGTAAAGAAGCTGACGGCCCGCGATATTTATGCCAACGGGTACATTGTGCTTAACAAAAACACAACTGAGCTCATTGCAGAAAATATAACTGTTGCGGGCAAAAATACAAGCGCACTCAACTGCTCCATTAGTGGCGCAGGTAAACTACTGAAACCAGCGTCGTTTAGTAACCCAGCCCAGACCAAAACAAAACTGACGCTTGCCTTCAATAACTGCATTACTCCCCCCGGGAACACTTCAAATGCGAATTTCGACGTGCTCGTGAATAACACGAATGTCACTCCTATACAGTCAACCTATATACCCTGGAATCAATTCATGGACGCATCCTACCAGAACTCACCGAGTGGCTGCAGCGACTGGACAACCGGTGCCTCGCCTCGAAGCATCCCCAGCACCGGAAACGCCAAAAAAACTCACTTTCCAGACAGTGGCAATAATGTTAGCGCCAGCTGTGGCACATCGGGGAATCTTGCTCTCGGTTCTAATACCTACGTCATAAAAGACCACGTGCATGTTCGGGCAAACCTGTGTGGCGCAAGTGCATGCACGCCAACGTTTGAAAATCCTGACGCGTCAATAAAATTTGTTTTCGTAGAGGGAACCATTAACTTCGACGCCGTCAAAACAACGAGCGCAAGTGGCCCGCTCGTTTTCATAACGTACGGTGCTGACCCCGCCTCAAAGGCCGGTGTTTGCCCATATGGCGGATCATTATTTCTCGGGCAAGCAGGTAGCAGTGATACAGACGCGCCCAAAATATACTTTATGGCAATGAACGGCCTCTGTATTGACAAGACAAAGTTTGATAATTCGCCAGCCCTTGGCGGCATAAGCGGCAAAAACATATACGTCGCGTCTAACCCAAGCACCCCGCGCGACCTCGCCCTCGACCCGACCTTCCCTGTTGACCAAATTCCAGTAGACTTGGCATGGCGGCAAGCGGCCTATGAACGGTTGTAGTATGGTATTATAGGATAAAGAAATACTTATGTTTAACGAGTGGGCAGCATGAAAAAAACACACCCAATCCCCTATCTGTTTGAGGACAAGCCGCTGTTCGGCATGGACATAGGCCACAATAACGTGCGAATTATACAGTTGCAGGAGACGAAACGTAAGCCACGGGTTGTTGGGTACGGCGAAATAAACTTCGACGCCAGCCTTATCGAGGAGGGCGTCATTGTCAAGCCAGAGGAACTTGCTGCAGATATACAGAAGCTTTTCAAGCACAGCCTCGTTGGCGACATTACCACCAAGCGCGTCGCTATGAGCGTACCCATCGCAAGAGCGTTTACCCGGTCTGTTGAGCTTCCGAAGCTTAGCGACAAAGAAGTGATTGCTGCCGTACAAACAGAGGTAGAACAATACATTCCGGCTGCAGCGGAAAGTTTGTACATTGACTATTCGACCGTACAATCCAGTAAGGACAAGTGGACAACGTTTATCGTCGCCATGCCCCGGCGAATCGTTGATTCGTATCTTTTGGTTGCCCGTTTGCTTGGGCTTGAACCAGTTATTATTCAAACCTCAAGCGGAGCAGGGGCATACCTGTTTTCTCACGACAAACAGGGCGATTTGCCGAGTGTCCTCGTGGACTTCGGGAGTGACAGCGCTGATATTACCGTTTACGACAAAAATCCAATCGTAAGCGGCACGGTCGCATGTGGCGGCGAGGACATTACAAAGCTTATTGCGAAAGAACTAGAAGTAAATGTCCGCGAAGCAACCATTATAAAAACAAAGTACGGCCTAAGCTACAGCAAAAAGCAAAAGCAAATTGAGGCCGCACTAGAAAATAATTTGTCAACGCTGGTGAAAGAAATCCAGCGGAGCGTGCGCTACTACGAAGAACGCTCAAAGAGTAAACAGCGTATTGCGCAGGTTGTTGTAATGGGCGGCGGCGCAAACATGCCCGGTCTTGCCGATTATCTTACCAGTACGCTGCGCATTCCCGTTCGCGCTTTTGACCCTACGCATTTTATTGAATTCGGCCGCTTGCAGCCCTTTAATCAATCCGAGCGTATGTCATACGTTTCTGCGGCGGGCCTCAGTATACTTGAACCAAAGGAGGCGTTCTAGTGATAAACCTCCTCCCGCCGCCGCTCAAACAGGCCTATCGGTATGGTCGTATTAACAGGCACTTAACCCGCTGGATAACGGTGCTTGTCTTTAGTATCATCGGTGTTATTGTCATTACTGGAGTCGGCTACATTTACCTCAACCAAACAACAGAAAACTACAAAAAGCAAGTCGCGGCCGCAAACGCGCAGCTTGCAGCTCAAAACCTTTCCACCGTACAGCAAGAGGTAAAAGATATATCCAACAACCTGAAACTTGTGGTAGACGTGCTTTCCAAGCAGGTTCTTTTCTCTGAGCTGCTCACCCAGATAACAACGCTGCTTCCGAGCGAAACAAACTTGACTGGACTATCAATATCGCAAGCTCAAGGCGCAATAGATATCACCGCAGCCGCCAAAACATACGGCGCCGCTACACAAATGCAGGTAAACTTGAGCGACCCCGACAACGGGGTGTTTAGTAAGGCAGATATAGTCAGTATTAACTGTTCCGGTTCTACAGCTTACCCATGCACTGTGGTACTACGCGCCCTGTTTTCGAACAGCAGTTCCTATATGCTCATAAATAACGGCAAGGGGGCTTCGGGTGGACAATAAGAAACTCAGTCTTATCCTTGCGGGAGTGGCTAGCCTACTTGGCATAGGACTATTCGCCTCTGTTTTCTTTGCAAATAAACTGCTCAGTACAAAATCAGTAGAGCTTAGTAAGCTGAAGGCACAAGGTCAGGTTGCCGATGAACTGCAGATATCACTTCGAAAAAACAGGGCAGATATCGCAAAATACGCTGGCCTAAACAAAATAGCAAAGACGGTGGTACCGCAAGACAAAAACCAGGCACAAACTGTCAGCGAGATAGTAAAGATAGCAAATGACAGTGGCATCACAAAACTCACCTCAATTACCTTCCCTGCGTCGACCTTGGGTGGTACTGGGGCAGCAAAGGCCCAGGCCTCTTTAACACAAGTCACTCCCGTAAAGGGCATCGCCGGCGTATATCTTCTGCCCATAACCATTACGCAAGACTCAAACAACACGGTACGCTACGCGCAGTTTATTACCTTTTTGCAAAAGCTAGAGAACAATCGCCGCACTGCCCAAGTTAGCTCCATAAGCATCACCCCAGACGGTAAAAACCCGAATAACATTTCATTTACCCTTATTGTAAACGAGTATATAAAGCCATGAGCGCATCTATTGACACCGATCGGTTAAATAAGCAAGTCCACAGGCTCCTCACTTCATTCCTAAAACACGTGGCAATTCTGTTCTTCCTTGTATTAACTGCTCTATATGGTTTTCTTGTTTGGCGTATAAATGTACTCAGTAGTGCTCAACCAAGTCAGGAAGACATTACGGCCGCCACACAAAATGTGCCAAAACCAAAAATTTCTCAAGAAGTAGTACAGAAACTCCAGGGGCTACAAGACAATAGCGTGCGCGTTCAGGCCATTTTTAACGAAGCCCGCCAAAACCCGTTCCAAGAATAGTATTGCTACGCTGGATTTTCTTTATCGGTCTGAACCTGTGCTAGTTCCGTTTGTTCCTGCGCCCTCGCCTGGTACTGTTGGAAGTCTAGGAATTTTTGATATTCTGCAGCATCCACCGTAACACTGTGTGCTTGTTGTCCGTCTTTTCGGATAGACGTTGGGAGTCGACCACTCTCGAGCGCAGCAATAAAGTTTTCATGTGCTTCTATGAGTACTTTTGCAGCCGCATCGGGGCTAGGTACGGCCGAAAACGTGTAGTTCGCCTGTTCGCCAGGCGTTTCTATGGTGACAGCTCCAAACCCAAGTAGTGAACCAAAAAAGTCTTTGCGTACTGACACGTCTGCCACGTGCTGTAAACTCAGCTGCGATACTTTACTGCCAAATAAGCTTGGTTGTAGCACCTGTAGTACTGCTTCATCGGTTACAACCAACTGCTCTTGTGATTTTAGCCACGCCGGTATGGTTGTTGCTATTGCCGCCAGGGCACTGAAAAATCCCGCACCGGCAAGCACAACAGACCGGTATTGACTCGTGACTGTTTCTGAACTGCCTGCTGGTGCCGTAAATGCAACCGCCGCCGCCATAATAGCAACCACCGCAAAAAAGCCAATGAGCCAAATCGAGACATACACGAACCAATGGTGCCGAAACACACCCAAGATTTCTTCGTCCGCGCCAATAGGAAGACGTTTGTGGAGGCGTTCATTTAGTTTTGAGTCTATAGCCATACCTTGTATTATACCAAACTAGTCTGGGATGAGCTTTTTCCCCTGACCCACACTCACTTTTTTCCTCCTCCCCGTACATGAGCCACCGGTATCGGTGGTAGCAGCGGCGTACGTAGTAGCCGTTGCATATACTCCCAGGCTTGCTTGAACCAGCTCAGTCGTTTCTTGGGATGAATCTTCTGCTGTTGTTTTGGTAGTACTTTGACCGCATAGCGCCACAGTAACCACCAACCGAGGAAGACAAACAGCAGCAAGTTACGGATGACTTGTGGTTTTCTGACTCGTTGCCACTCCAATCGTTGCAACCACTTCACATCCTTGAAGGCTTCTTCAATTTCGAACCTTTCTGCGTAACGGTTCAGGACTTGTCTTCTGGTGAGGGCCTCTGTTCCCTCGCTCGGTAGGTTGGTCAACAAAAACCAGGGCTCCGGATCCTTCATGTTCGGATTGTAATCCGAACGAATAAGTCGGAGCTTATGTGTATGGTACGTGATGGGTAATTCCTCATGACTAATGTCATGGATGGGTTCCTTCCACCAGCTGGGATCCCAGGGAAGCTGAACGAGCTTGTCGCTCTTGGTACGAGCGATGAAGTGCACATCGTACAGGGCAAACAAAGTGAACAGTTTGTCACTAGCAAACCAGCGATCCATGACAAGTACCAGTTGCAGATCTGGTGCATTAACTTGAAGGAAATGGAACAGTCCCTCCAGCGCCACTAGAAGTGGCGCAATGAGAGCTGCTTCGCTGAGGTTCACCTGACACCAAATGGGTATAGCTCGACCCTTGCGATGCGACACCGCCAAGATGGCGATACAAAACGGGCCGAATTGAGAGTGGTCCAGAGAGCAGTACCACCGACCAGTATGCGAAGCTAACGCTTCGCTAACCAACAATCGCTGCAAGCGCACTGGCAGTTCCTCGTCAGTAACTAACCGACGAATGCGGTTTTCTCCAGTCCAGCGATTCAGCCCAAGCGTTCGACCAGCAGCGTTGAGCGAACAGAACTCCTGAAGGGAAAACTGTTCAACTCCGAGGAAGAAGCGACGAGCCTTAGCTTTTGGGATGTATGTCGCACGCAGCCGCTTTACAGCAGTTGCCATCTTTTGTAGTGTAGTCATTAGAAAACGACCTTTCTGTTTTAGCTTTTGTAACCAAAACTGTAGGGTCGTTTTTGTTATGTGTCAAAAAAGTGAGTGTGGGTCAGCTTTTTCCCTCTGTTGGTTTCACCCCGAGGTGGCTATATGCCTTATGTGTCACCTTACGGCCGCGTGGGGTTCTTTCCAGCAGTCCTATCTGAAGCAGGTAAGGCTCTATGAAGTCTTCTATGGTGCTGCGTTCTTCGGCCGTCATGGCGGCAATGGTTTCCACGCCCACAGGACCACCGGCGTAATTTTCTATTATAGCCGATAGAATCATGCGGTCAGCCGGGTCAAGCCCAAGCCCGTCAATCTCAAGCAGTTCGAGAGCTTTGGTGCTGATTTCGGTGTCGACAATTCCGTCGCCGTTTACATCGGCATAGTCGCGGACACGTTTGAGCAAACGGTTTGCTATACGCGGCGTAAGGCGGCTTCGTTCTGCCAGCTTTAGCGCCGCTGCTTTGTCAATCTTAACCCCGAGTATGCCTGATGCCCTCTGTATAATGGCCTGAATTTCACTTGGAGTGTAAAATTCCAGCCGGTGGACATGCCCAAACCTATCACGCAGCGGCGCCGCTAGTGCGCCTGTGCGCGTCGTAGCGCCGATGAGCGTAAACTGGGGCAAATCAAGCCGTAGCGAGCGGGCACTCGGGCCTTTACCAAGCATGATGTCGAGTTTGTAATCTTCCATGGCGCTGTACAGCACTTCTTCGACCGTGCGGTGCAGACGATGGATTTCATCTATAAACAGGATGTCACCGTCCTGAAGGTTCGTGAGTAGACTCGCCAAGTCACCCGCTCGCTCTATGGCCGGCCCAGAGGTAATGCGTATTTGCGCACCCATCTCGTTCGCAATAACGCTCGCCATGGTAGTCTTGCCCAGCCCGGGCGGACCGTATAGCAACACGTGGTCGAGCGGCTCCCCACGCTTTTTGGCTGCCGCTATTGCCAGCTGAATGTTTTTCTTCAACCGCTCTTGCCCAATGTAATTCGCAAAGTCGTGCGGACGCAGTTTGAGCTCAAACTCAACCTCATCAGTCGAGTCATCGTCATCCGCTACCACCGTATTCATAATCCGCTCAATCGCCATAGTACCCTACATTATGGCACATGTGTCGGATCCCAGCACGTACGGAGGTCTTGATCGAGGACAGCAAGGCGCTTCATGTCCTCTTCATCGAGCTGGAAGTCGAAGATATCTACGTTCTGCTGTACTCGTTCCGGCGTGACGGACTTTGGTAACACCACGAGGCCTTTGTCCACACACCAGCGCAACATAATCTGCGCGTAGCTTTTGTGGTGTTTCTGGGCGATTGCGACAATGGTGGGGTCGTCCATCTTTTTACCATGAGCAAGGGGGCTATAGGCCTCCGCAACTATGCCGTGTTCACGGCAGTATTCGAGCAGCTCAGGCTGCTGCAAAAACACATGTAGTTCCACTTGGTTGACCACCGGCATCTCTGTTGCATACAACTTCATTTCTTCGAGGTGTTTTATGGTGTAGTTGCTAACACCGATACTTTTTGCGCCACCTTCTGCCTTAATATTCTCGAGTTCAAGCCACGCCTTTTTGCGCATGAGTGACACTGGAAAGTGCAACAGTAATAGGTCAACGTAGTCCAGCCCAAGCCGCTCCATCGATTGGCGGTAACTTTTTCGCGTTTGTCCAACTGCAATAAGCTCGGTGCGGATTTTTGTAGTAACAAAAAGCTCCCCGCGAGTTTTACCGCTGCCTCGAAGTGCAGCACCAAGCCACTCCTCGTTACCGTACGCGTGGGCATCATCAAAATGTACATATCCAGTACTTAAAGCTGCCGTAACTGATGCATGCAAATCGGCTTCAACTTTTACCCGCCACAGCCCCAGTCCTACTTGCGGTATCTCCCGCCCATCAGACAGCCCAATCTTTGGTACGTTTATCATAGACGGCGACTCCTTCCTTTTTTAGCGCTGCCAATGCTTTCAGCTTCGTAGATTCTTCGTCAAAATACAACACAAGCTGGTTGCCAACCTTCAAGCCTTTGCGCTTCAGCAGAATCATTTGCGGATACGTTCGCTGGAGCACGATATCGTTGGTAGGTATTTGAATGCTGTCGTTCCCGACGCTGAACCGCAACAAACCCTTCTTTATTTCATACTGCATTACCTCGCTCCCAGTCATACGAATCATACGTCCTCTTTGCCACAAAGAACGGAAAATCATTAATGGCACTATTACCACAATCACCACAAGTTCTGTGAGTAATACCACCCGTAAGAATCCACTCGAAAATTGCTGAAGCACTAATATTGCCAGAAATGCACCAGCAATAAGTAATGCTTCTCTGGGAGAAAACAGTATCGCAAAAACTGATTTTACGCGCTGTTGTTTAGTAATTCTAACTTGCCACTTCATCCTTATTTCCTGTTTATGATTATTTCGCTAACCTCCATGTTTTTAGGAAGTTCCAGAAGCTGCTTGAGGCATTTGGCTACTTCATGGGGATCCATAAAGCCAGATGTATCCATTTGTTCGCCGCCTTTCTCAAACATGCCAGTCTTCATACCACCGGGGCAAAAACTTATAACACGGCACGGCGTATGTTTCAGCTCAGCCTGCAGCCCAAGTGTAAAACCACGCTGTGCCCATTTCGACGCCCCGTACACAAACTCATTTGTGGGTTTTGTACCAGTGGTTGAAACCACACTCACAATATCAGTACCATCACGTTTTATAAGCTCTATGAGCCGAGAAACAAGCTCTATGTTCGAAGCCACATTTATCTCAAACGTTTTTCGCACTACGGCCGGGTCAATCTGCCCAAGTTCTTGTACGGTAAAATGCCCGGCACATAGAATGAGCGCTTCCATAGGTTCTTTGGACTGGTGAATTTCTGCGACTATCTTGGCAACGTCGTTTGGCTCACTGAGGTCACCCAAGAAGTTATACTCGGCAACATCACACGTCCGACGAGATATGTTTGCAACCGTCTGACCCTCAAGCGCATACAGCTTTGCAATTTCCCTCCCCAGCCCATCGCTTGCCCCGGTAATAACTATCATAGCGACCTCCTTATGGTTTTATGGCTGCGTCGTAGCCCAATGGAACGCGGTCAGATACCAGCGTTTGGCCAGGAAACTCATCGCTGAGTCTTTGCCAGTCCTGTGCATCCAGCTCCCAACCAAGAGCACCAAGGTTCTCATCTAGGTGTTCAGGTGTTGAAGTTTTGGGTATGGTAATGACATTCTGCTGTGCAATGAGCCAGTTCAGTGCTATTTGGTATGGAGTTTTACCATATTTTTGTGCCATTTCATGCAAGATTTTTGCTTTTTCGAGCGCACCCTTGCTAAGAGGACCCCATGCGGTGACAAAAATATCGTTTTCTTGACAGTAGTGCAGGACGCCTTTATCGGTTATCTCACGGCAGTCTAGGCTATAGTGTAGCTGGTTGCAGACAAGCTTACTCGCGGTGTATTTTTGCGCTTCGGCGAAACGGCTTACTGTCATGTTACACGCGCCAATGTTACGTACCATGCCCTCTTCAACCAGGCGGTCCATTGCGCGCATGGTGTCAGCTATGTCCGTGCCTGCATCTGGAAAACGGTGCAGTAGGTATAGGTCTAGGTAGTCGGTTTTTAGGCGCTTCAAACTCGCTTCGCACGAACGCATTAAATCATCATATCCCTGATGATTACCAGAAACTTTTGAGGCGACAAAGAGTTTTGAACGGTCTACGTCTGCTGTTGCAATTGCAATCAGTTCTTCCGCATGGCCGTTTCCATAACTTTCCGCTGTATCGATGTGCGTGATACCTTGTTCAATTGCGTACCGAATAGCACCAATTTCTATTTCATCCTGTGAGCTATCCGCCTCCCAGCGACCGCCCATCTGCCATGTTCCCAGTCCATACACAGGCAGTGAAAATCCTGATTTGAGCGTTTTGACAGGTATGTCCATGTTAGCCCTTCAGCGCTTGTTTTATTCGCTCTTCGGTCGGGAGACTAGCATCTATTTGTTGCAGGGCAATTGCCGCATCCTGAGGGGAGTAACCGAGTGATACAAGCGCCTCCACGGCTTCGTCCTTCGTGTTCACGCCAGGCCGGTACACCACATCTTCAGCCGACGCACCTGGGGCTAAGCCAACTTTATCGCGCAGTTCTACCACAATCTGCTCTGCTGCGCGCTTACCAACACCCTTGGCACTTTGTAGTAACTTTACATCACCAGCAGCAATGGCACCTCGCACCGTGGCTGCAGACCCGAGGTCTAGCACGGCCATCGCAACCTTTGGCCCCACGTTTTTTACGCCAAGCAACTGTTCAAACAACTCTTTTGTTCCCTGCTCGCTGAAACCAAACAGGTCATAGCCCTGCTCGCGAATATGTTCGTACACGTAAAACTTTGCTTCCTTGCCATCTGCTGAACGGCCAAAGTCTTCGCTTGAGACGCTGAGACCATACCCCACACCTCCTACATCGAGCACCAACCCCGCCACCGTCTTTTCCACCACCCCACGCAAGCTCACTATCATCCTTCCATTATCCCACACTTCCCCTGCGTCAAGGACGGACCCTGACGCATCCAAAACGAACATATAGCAAACCGCTGCTGCTTGCGTCAGGGTCCGTCCTTGACGCATACTGTGGGCATGCCCGGAAAAAACATCATCAAGCAATACGCTCCAGAGAGTTACTACCACTTGTATACAAGAGGCGTAAACAAAAACATTACCTTCGACGGAGAGGCTGACTTCACTGTTTTCATTGGATTACTCAAACGCTATCTCTCACCAAAACCTAGCAAAAGCAATACTCGGCACGTATACCCATCTTTCGTCGGTCGTCTTGAGTTGCTTGCGTACGCTCTCATGCCAAACCACATACATCTTTTTGTGTATCAGCACGACCAATATGCCATACGTGACTTCATGCGGGCGCTACTCACTAGCTACTGCATGCAGTACAACAAAGTCCACAAAAGAGTCGGCCCGCTTTTCCAGAGTCGCTACCGTGCCAGTTTGATAGGAGACGACGCCTACCTCCAGCATATTTCACGCTACATCCACCTAAACCCGCACGACTGGAGAGAATCGGACAAAACGAGCCTTGATTTTTACCTCGGCAAAAGACATGCTGATTGGATTAGTACAAAGCGAATTATGGAGTATTTTTCGTCATCTGAAAACTATTTAGATTTTCTAGAAGATTATGAGGATGTCAAGAAAATGTACGATGAAATCAAGTGGGATCTCGCCACCATAGAAAACCCAGACCCAGAATCACCGTACGAACGGCACCTGCGTCAAGGACGGACCCTGACGCAGTAGAAGGCGTTGCGTCAGGGTCCGTCCTTGACGCAGAAGTTATGTGATTTTGCGGGATTGGGCGTGGGTGAGGGCGGCAGCGAGGGCGTCGGCGCAGTCATCGGGCTTTGGCACTTCGGCAAGTCCGAGGTGTATACGTACCATTTCTTGAATTTGTTTTTTATCGGCCCGACCATAGCCGGTAATAGCCATTTTTATCTGAAGTGGCGTGTATTCTGCTATTTCAAGATTGTTTTGGCTGCCGCATAGCAGCACGACACCCCTGGCCTGTGCCACCGTCATTGCAGTCGTAACATTGCGCGCAAAAAAGAGTTTCTCTACTGCCATGTGTGTTGGTTTTGTCTGCGTAATGATGTCTGTTAGCTCGTCATAAATTGTCTGCAAACGCACTACGTCGTCTTCATGTGCTGGCGTACGAATTACGCCAGCATCTACCAACTGCGTTTTGCCGCCCGTGACATCTATGACCCCAAAACCGAGTATGCCGGTTCCCGGGTCAATCCCCAGTATTCTCATTCGCTTTCACCTGGGATTCGGTTTTGTTCTCTGTGACCTTCACTTCGACTGGTTTTTTTTGCGGTCGGTAAAATATGGTCACCGGGGCAAGAAGCGCAGCCACAAGGCCAAGCCAAAATACCACGTTTACGACCGCATAGAATATGCTAAACCGCTGAATATCATAGGTTGCACTTTCATAATTCCCCCGTGCGTACGACACAACCTCTTTCTCGGCAACGGTCGCCGGGAAGCCATACCATTTACGCGTAAATTTCGCCGCGTCTTGTGTGCTAACCTGGTTCGTCGTCTCACCGTAGTAAAACCCTTTCGGAACATCAACCTGCCGCTGGCGTACTGGTACGAACGCTAATACTACAGATGTTATTGCCACAAGCGCCAAAAAACTTAGAAAAATAATCGTCGCCCGTTTGAACTCTTTCATACCAGCATAGTAGCACGTCACCCAGCCCAAAAACAGTGGCTACGCGTGCATACCTGGCAGAGCTGATGCTCGAATAATATGTAGCATCTTTTCGTGAACAATTTCGTTGCATGACACAAGTAGGCCATTTGCAAATTCGTCATATCGACGAGGACTGCCAAATATGTCGCTCGCAACTCCACCCGCCTCACTCACGAGAAGTGAGACTGCGGCGCTATCCCAAGGCGAGCCATACAGTAAGAACCCAGCTGCAAAATTACCTTTTGCAACTTGCCTTGCTCCGTACACGGCCGAAATAAAGTTGAACCCGCGCACATCAGCTGCATTCAACCCTGTGACGATATCTCCGATAGAAACGGTTGGTTTGATACCCCAAAGTCCACTTCCCTGCATCACATACTGACCAGCTAAATCTTTCGTCTGGCTTGTACGAAGCGTTTTCTCGCCGCAGAAAGCGCCACCACCCTTTGTTGCAAACATAAGTTCATCAAGATAGGGGTCATACGTTACCGACACATACGGTTGCCCGTTCTGCCGGTCGACCAAGGCAAGCGAAAATGTACTCACCGGAATACCGCAGCTAAACGGGCTGGTACCATCTATGGGGTCAACAACCCAGAGAAGCTCGCGTTTCGGTTCATAAGATGCTTCTTCACCAAGCACACCGTACGAGGGAAATTCACTCTTTACGCGCTCGATGACAAGTTCGTTAATTTGAGTATCGGCAACCGTGAGTGGTGTTAAGTCTTGTTTTTGTGTTATGGCAAGCTCGCTGGAACGAAAATAGCGGCGCATAATCTCACCTGCATCAAGCGCTAATGACTTTGCAAATTGAAGTTCTTTTTCGTACGCCACTAGGCTACCCCAGCAGGCCTTCGGCAATGTCGAAGTTGACGTGCGTATTTGCGACATCGTCGCAATCATCGAGTGCGTCCATGAGGCGCATAATTTTGCCAGCCGTATCGGCATCGGTAACGTCCACGGTGTTGTTTGGCACATAGGTTAGTTCTGCCTCGGTAATTTCGTAGCCACGAGCCTTTAGCGCGTCACGCACCCGTGCTAGTTCCGTTGCGGCGGTGTACACCTCGCTCAGCTCGCCATCTTCCTGCACATCTTCTGCGCCTGCGTCGAGCGCTTCCAGCATGAACTCATCGCCCTTAGCTTTCACCACAATCAGCCCCTTGCGCATAAACTGAAATGCCACCGCGCCCTTTTCGGCGATATTACCGCCGTGCTTACTAAACGCCAGGCGCACTTCCGGATAAGTACGGTTGATGTTGTCGGTTGCTACCTCGACCAATATGGCAACACCACCCGGGCCGTAACCTTCGTAGAGCACTTCTTGCAGCTCTGCCGCAGACTTGTCTTTTATGCGGTCGATTGCCCGCTGGATGTTGGCATGCGGCATATTTGCCATTTTGGCTTTGTCTATGGTAAGACGCAGGGCAAAATTGGTTTCTGGGTCAGTGCCGCTCCGGGCCGCTATGGCTATGGCATTACCAAGTTTGGTAAACACCGCACCGCGCGCCGCATCTTTGGCACCTTTTTCTCGTTTTATGGTAGACCACTTGCTATGTCCGGACATACAAAAACTACTCCATTTCTATCTGTTAGCTTACCATGTTTTAAGCGAAATAGCTAGTGCGGCAAGACAAAAATGCCCTCTTTCCCGTTACGACTCTTACCCTCGGCCGGGCAATGTATGTTTGAGTTCGAGACTGTCGAACTCATCACCCCTGTCTGTATGGAACAGCCTGTCACAGTCAACAATGTAGGTAAATTTTTGGTAGTCAATGAGTTCTTTTGCTTTGAGCTTATGCAGTTCAACCGCCGCTGTTTCTCGCGTAATTCCAACCATCTCCGCTATGTCCTGATGACTCAGCCGTAACCCTATTTTACAGCGACCGTCATCTTGCTTTTCACCAAAACGCGTGACGAGGTACTGAAGTATGTAAATGAGCTTATCCTGCGCATATGAGTGCTCTAAGGCATAGACATGCATGGTTGCGGCAACGTAGTGAGACATGTAGTTTTGGAAAATCTGCTCCTTTAGCTCTAGGTTTGTGGCGAGAGCATGTTCGTAGTCTTCTTTGCTCACCGCCAGCACCGTGCAGTCAGTCAGTGCCTCAAAATAGTAGATACACTGCTGTGACTTACCAAACACCCACGACATGGGAAACACATCGCCAGCCGTAAGAATGGTGACCGTGCGCTGGTCTCCGTCGCCCGTAATACCATAGACCTTCACAATGCCACTGCGCAGTACCATGACACTCGCGGGTACTTCACCTTGAAACAGGATGGTACGTTTTTTGGGGTAGTGGCGGGTTACCCCCACTGGCTCGAGAACTGATAGCTTGCCGTACTGTTTTCGTTCATCCATTGTCTTATTTATAGCATTAATACCGTGTCGTGGCTAGCTCGGTAAACCATATCCGCTTCTTTTTACGTAACAGATAAATGACCGTGATTATGAGTGCGTAACAGAGCGTCATGTCAACGACACTTAGGTACGAGTGGGTACGAAACACATGGGGTATTTGCGAAAGCAGGACAGTTACGTCAAGCATGTAGGTAAGCAGCAGTTGTGCCGGCAGCGCCGCCCAGCCTGCAGCAAGAGGAACGAGCATGCCCGCTAGCCCAGCGATAAAACTCAAAAGCATTGCTATGGGAATAAACAGCGCAACGAGCATATTGGCCAGCAACCCCACCAGTGAAACCTGGCCAAATATAAACATAACAAGCGGTATGGTCATGGCTTCTGCTGCCAGTGTTTCTACCGCCATGCTTGCAAGAAGCGGAGGTTGCTTTTTTGGGAAAAGCCGGTGCAGAACCGTAGGCGCAACGACCAATATGCCGAAAAATGCCAGCATAGACAGCCACCAGCCAATATCACTCCAGATATACACGGGGGTTGCATATGCTGTTAGTGCTGCAGCCAGCAAAATCAGCACCATCGGTCGAACCGGTCGACCATAATACCACGCGGCAAGCGCTAAACCACTTACTACTGCCGCGCGAACTATGCTCGCACTGGCACCAGTCACCAGCATAAAAAATCCTACCAACAACAGCGCCACTAAAACCATGAGTTGCTTTGAACGTTTTTCAAGCAAGCGTTTCGAGGCATTGAGCAGTATAGTCAAGTTATAACCACTGACTGCAATAATATGCGTTAGGCCAACCATGAGGAATGCCTGCGAAATAGCAAATGGCAGTGTACTCCTCTGCCCTATTAGCAGGCCACTGCCGAACGATGCCGCTGGTTCTGGCAGGGCAGTTTGCATACCGGCTACGAAACTACGCCGAAAATTATCCGCCCACGTCTGTTCGCTGGCAATACGCTGTATTTTTGTGTAGCTCATAGTGGCCTGTTTGCCGCCGCGAGTAGGGTATAGTTTGCCACTAACCTCCACTATATCGCCTCTATACACTGCAAACTCGCCGAAACCACTAACCTTTATGGTGCCCGGAGCCGAAACCACCATGGGCGATACAAACTGAACCCGTTTGACCTCAAAACTCAATTGCCCGCTCACACCATACACGGCGTCTTGACTAACTTTTGCGCGGAGCGTTACTTGCTGACGGGCGAAGTCTTGGTAGGGTTGTAGTGCTCGTAAATACACTGCTCCGCGCCACAAACCCAGACTAAGGCCAAACAGAGCAAGTAAAATGAAGTGAAATACGGGCTTTTTTACCCCTGTTAGTGCCAACACTCCAAGTAAAATGACAAACCAGCCCGGCAAAACTAAGTGCAAACGCGCCAGCAGCAAGCCAGCCAAAAAACTCGTGCATAGCGCCAGCACTTTATCTGTCCGCCGCGCTCGCATGTGGAGATACGAGGTAAAAGAAAACCACCGCATAATTCCAGACTAGCACTCGTGAACGCCTAAACCATGAGCGTCAAATGCTACGCGGCCAGACGAAGGCTATCCAAAACATCAAGGACTAACCCACCTAACCGCACTGGGGGTGATGTATCAAAAACTGGTACAGCCGCCACATCGTCTATTTCTCCGCATCGACGTATATTCCCCAGGAAGTTCGTTATACGATACGCACTTACATCAACTAAAATTGTCGGGTCATGTACGGCAGGGCCTACGTCTCGAGTATAAAACTCTGGGAAATAAGCAGGTATTATTCCGAGCTCTTCCTCAAGCTCTCTCCTGCAGGTGTACTGCAAACTCAAATCACCTGAATCCTTTTTACCCCCGGGCAACGTGTATTCTTTTCGCGCGCGTGAAACCGCCACGACGATACTTGCGGTATCTGGCAAACGACTTAAATCACTTACTGGCCGAGACCCGAGACCTTTTTCAAGTACTATTATGCCTGCAGCAACTGGGATAGCGCCTCCCAGTGCAATAAGTTCACTTCTGCATATAACGTGCTCTTTTTGCTTGTTTATTTCAGACATACTACCGCTAGTATACTCCCAAATTTTATATTTCAAGTAGTCTTTATGCTTTTTGCAAATCAGAAATTTACTCAAACAATCTAGTGTTGCGTTCGTAGCGGAGGTGGGCAAATATTTTCAGCAGCTTTAGCAGGCGAAGCAGTCGAATAGCGCGCAAAATTTCAAATGAGGCAGTCGGTACAGGTACTGCGGCGATAAGGTAAAACCAGTAGTGACGAACATAGCGTGCTCTGTCACGCGCGTAGTACCACTCAAACAAAAACTCAGCGAGAAAAATGACCCCAACCACAACATCAAACCACTCAACCGCAAGAAGTTGTTGGTGACTAAGCGTCTCGAAATGCTCAAGCGCCAAAAAGCAAAAGCTGAGCGCAACCAGCGTGAACATGACTACTTCCTTTATGGCGAGAAACCGCCGGAGTTTTTTAAGCTGTTTGCGACTATGCATCGTGCTTATGAGTATAGCCCAATAAATACCCCATACAAGCTGAGGTATTTATTTCGAGGGCCCAGTGAGACCTCGCCTTTGGCTCGCGCACTTTGCAGTCCTCGGAGTAAACTCCTGCGGGCTGCTCCGCTGGCGTCGAACTTCACGACTACGATTTGCTAACGCAAATCTGTCGTGAGTTCAAGCTCGCTGAAACCTTACCATACAAAAAGCTCCCACGGAGGGAGCTTTTTGTATGGAGGGCCCAGTGAGACTCGAACTCACGACACGAGGCTTAAAAGGCCTCTGCTCTACCGGCTGAGCTATGGGCCCTCGTCAAAATACGACTACGGGTTCCGTTGCGCCAAAAACAAGCAAACTTGTTTTTACCGAACTGCACCCTGCGTCGATTTCTCCTCTCGAAATTTCATTCAGTCGCTTCGCTCCTTGGATTGAAATTTCGGGCAGGCTGCAATTTCCGAGGGGGAAATTAACTCCTTACATTATCGATATTTTGAGTAAAAAGTCAATGATGTGTTCGCGAAATGTAGCGCGAAAATTACTTTTTAATTACTAATTTTAAATTTAATATTTTATATTTTTATTATAAGTATTATAATTTTTAGTATAAAAGGAGGAATATTTATGCCTAATGACAAAACTCTAAAAAACTTTCTAGAGCTTGACTACGAAACAATTGAGGAAATGAACCTTGCCGCACGGGCCATCACCGACCCAGACGAAGCACGCGACAAGCATGTAGCATACCTTGAGGAAGCGCGGCAGCTCAAGGCGGTTACCCTGTGCTTTAGCGACATAGAAGGACGGCTACATATGCTCGACTATGACCGCAAGTTCTTCCTTGCCTCGCTCGATAACCTCACGTTTGATGGTTCATCCATACGAGGGCTCAGCGAACAGAATGAGTCAGACTTAAGACTACAGGTCGACTGGACGAGCCTCACCTTTGTGCCGGCAGACATTTTTGGGGCTGGCAAGGTTATCGTCTTTGCCAATATCTGCGACCGAGAGCTAAAAGCCTACGCGACCGACTTCCGGGCGCAGCTACAAGGCTACGCTGCGGAATTGAAAGCCAAACAGGGCATGGAAGCCTATATGGCGCCAGAGATTGAAGGGTTCCTGCTCCAAGGTGTCGATGCCGAGCAGCATTACGATGGCCGCAAAGGCTTTTCGCTTGTTTCCACCGGCGGCTACTTTCACTCCCTGCCCCTCGATGAGCTGCGCCGTTTCATAGACGCAACCGCCGAAGCCCAACGCGCCATGGGTTTCGGGAACGAAAAAGACCATCCCGAAGTAGCACCCTCACAGTTTGAAATTAACTACCGCTACACCGATATTGTTCGCGCCTGTGACCAAGCGCAACTGTACAAGCTGGTCTGCCGCCAAATAGCTATGAACATGGGCATGACAGCAACATTCCTCCCCAAACCAATCCAAGGTGTAAACGGCAATGGCATGCACACCAACCTATCGCTTGCGAAAAACGGCAAAAACCTTTTTTATGACGGCGGCGGCGAAGCCGGACTTTCCAAACTGGGCTGGGATTTTGTGGGAAATATTCTACATCGCGCCTCCGACCTATGCCTTATTCTCAATGCCAGCGTGAACGCCTATCGGCGGCTTGACCCAGCGTACGAAGCGCCCAACCAAATCAAAGCTTCTGCAAACGACCGCAGCTCCATGATACGAATTCCTTTTGCCAATGAAAAAACCGCTCGCATAGAGGTACGCTCTGTTGCACCGGACGCAAACCCTTACCTGGTCGCCTTCTCCCTTCTCAAAACCGGACTCGATGGCAAGCCTCCTCGCGTCGATGCGAGCAAACGGCCCCGTGTCCGTGTCCTACCAGACAGCATCCACGACGCCATACGCATATACAAAACGAGTGACTATACATCGCGCCTGCTCGGTGAGGATTGCAAACAAAAATACCTTGCGCCCAAACAAGCCGTTGCTAACCGCAGCGCGCTTGAGCTTGGCACGCGCATAAAATCCGAGGAAATCATCCACCACCACGAGGTCACCAACCAGTTTTTGTGGAACAGTTTCTAGTCCGTTCCAGCCCGTTGTTTGACGAAGCGAGGCTTCAAAGCGTACCATAAAAGTACAAGGAGGGGCAGATGAAGGTACATAACTTCGGGGCGGGACCGGCGGTCTTGCCAGACGTGGCAGTGAAAAATACTGCTGAGGCAATCTTAGAACTTGACGGCAGTGGGTTATCGCTGCTTGAAATCTCACACCGAAGCACTGCATTTGAGGAGATTGCCCGTGAAGCCGAGGCGCTTTTGCACGAGCTACTGAATGTCCCAAGCGGATACCGCACGCTGTTTCTTGGCGGCGGTGCCAGCACACAGTTTGTAGTGGTGCCGTACAACTTGCTGAACAGCAAAGCTGCCTACCTCGAGACCGGCGCGTGGGCTAAAAAGGCCATCGCCGAGGCAGAGCATTTTGGTGAGCTCGAAGTAGTAGCGAGCTCGAAAGACAAAAACTTTACCTACATTCCTAAGGATTACACCATACCGACCGATGCCGATTATTTCCACATCACGACCAATAACACCATTTTTGGCAGTCAACTCCGCACCGATATAGACAGCCCCATTCCACTGGTAGCCGATATGTCATCTGATATTCTGAGCCGCCCCGTGGATGTCAGTAAATATGCCCTCATTTACGGCGGGTGCCAGAAGAACATGGGGCCAGCCGGCGTATCATTTGTGATTGTCCGCGAGGATGCTCTCGGCAAAGTGGAAAGACGCATACCAACCATGCTCGATTACCGCACTCATGTTGAACACAGTTCGCTGTACAATACGCCGCCCGTTGCCAGCATTTATACCGTTCGGGAGGTTCTAAAGTGGGTAAAGGCCGAGGGCGGCGTGAGCGAAATGCAGCACAGGGCTGAAGTGCGCGCAGCACTGCTATACAGTGAGATTGATCGTAATCCTCTGTTCTGCGGTACCGTCGAGCCAGCGGACCGTTCGCTCATGAATGCCTGTTTCGTGATGAGCGAGGGTCATGAAAGCAAAGAACAGGCTTTTCTCGACTTTGTAGCCAAGCGCAACATGATTGGGTTGCAGGGTCACCGTTCGGTGGGCGGATTCCGCGCCAGCATGTACAATGCCTTGCCCCTAGAGAGCGTGCAAGAACTGGTAGACTGCATGAAACTATTTGAGGAGGAACAGGCATGAATGTACTACTCGCCACCCAAAAACCATTCTCGGCTGACGCCGTTGCAGGCATAAAAAACATTGTCACCAAAGCAGGCCACACCCTCACCATACTAGAAAACTACAAGGACCAGTCCGACCTATTAAAAGCGGTCAAGAAAGCCGAGGCGCTCATCGTCCGCAGCGACATTGTGGATGCAGCGGTTGTGAAAGCCGCGCCGAATTTAAAGATTGTTGTGAGGGCCGGAGCAGGCTATGACAACATTGACCTTGTAGCGTGCACAAAACGCAATATTGTCGTCATGAACACGCCAGGCCAAAACAGTAATGCCGTCGCCGAGCTCGCTATAGGCCTCATGATTTACTCTGCTCGTAATTTATTTTCACCCGGGACGGGCACCGAACTTCGGGGGCGTTCACTTGGGCTCCACGCTTTTGGCAACGTTGGCAAATTGGTTGCCTCACATGCCCGCGGGCTCGGTATGAAAGTCTACGCTTACGACCCGTATGTGGGAAATGAAATTATGCGTGAATACAATGTCGAACCAGTCGCCACACTTGAGGACCTGTACCGCAGTAGCCACTACCTATCACTACACATCCCCGCCCTACCCGATACTATTGCTTCGGTACGTTACGAATTGCTTTCACTGATGCCCCACGGCGGAACACTGTTAAACACCGCGCGGAAGGAAGTTATCCACGAAGCTGACCTGAAACGCGCACTAGCTGAGCGCCCCGACCTGTCTTACGTGGCAGATGTCATGCCAGACAGCTACGAAGAGCTGGTAGTTGCCTTTCCTGGAAGGGTCTACGCCACACCAAAGAAAATGGGTGCCGAAACACTTGAGGCAAACGAAAACTCTGGCCGCGCCGCCGCGCAGCAAATTATCAATTTCTTTGCGTCAGGTGACACAACACACCAGGTAAACGGGTAGTTACGCAGTTACTGAGTGGGGTAGGAAAAATTCTCCGCAAACGGAGCCCAATATTGTTAATGTATTTATGAAATAATATACCGTTATTAATTAATAAATGTTATAATTGAGATATGAATTCAGGCCCTACCAACTACAACGTAGATCCTCTCTCACACGCGTCAGCCGAGCTGGACGTACTATTTAATCAGGTTCCATTACATACTGACTTGGGTTCGGCTGTACTAAAGGAAGAGTTCAGCCATGGGACCACATCGCCACGGATTGTACGAACTAATCAACTAGCTATTGCGTGTTTAGATAGTTGTACCTCGTTCAGGGCTGACCTAAATAGCGCTTTGGGAGCCTTTGCACATCATGAAAAAAAGTTGGATGAGTTTATTGAGGGAAAAGATACAGGGTTCGTCGCATATCAAGCCGGAAGGAAAGGCGGACAGGCACTAAGGACTATCCAGGAAGCATTAGAAGACCACAAAACCTCAATTGATCCCGAAAGTGGTCTTGAGCTGGCACGTAAGCATCTTGCTACCTATAATGAGTCACATGCTTCTGAACTACTTGTCGGACCAGTATACATAACCCTGCGGGGATTACGCGGCAAGCATGAACGTAACCTGTTTGAACCCCGCTGGCGTCACCGATCTCTTCTCTCTGGTAGAATAGTTACCCCCAGCTTAGCGGCGTTATATCTAGCACAAACTGGGCACCTCCCACCAGGGACTGCGACTCTGACCTCAGCTGGCGCTGTCTTAGTATTGTTTACGGGCCTTTATACTCACATGCCGATGGGTAATCGTAGCCTATCAACCGCAAAGGATGATCTATATAACAATCCAATCGTATATAGAAAAATACGCAAAGAACACATGGGCAATGGGGCATTCATGGGTGCGCTTATGAGCGTTGGTCTGCTTGACAAGGTTCAGGGCTTAGCAGCTTGGCAGCAACAGGTTCGCGAAAACGGACATAAAACTTGTTTCCCAGATGTTACGGATAGTAACGAGCAACATATTGATGCTTGGGACATGAAGAATCCTGTTTTAGCAGGCAGCAGGGCAGACTTGGTCGAAAACACAATACACCTCGGAGCCCACTCAGGCCAAAACCTGAGCTTTCTTACAGGACCCAATAGTGGTGGCAAGTCAACGCTTTCCAAAGCTTTAATCCAAAATCAGATTTTAGCTCAAATCGGTGCGCCAGTAGTGGCTACTCGCTTTGGTACCAACATCGCTGATACTATTGCATACCATATTCCACTGCCCCCTGATCTTTCAGAACAGAGCGGGCGGTTTGGCTTCGAACTTCAAAGAGTTCGGTCGATACTCAATGCAGCCTCGCCAGCATCTTTAACCATACTCGATGACTGCCTCGACGGCACAACTCACGAAGAACGTCTTGAGGTTCTGCAAGCTGTTATGGCAGAATTCGCTTACACTGCCGGGAATACTGTTTTCTCGACCCATGCTCATGAACTGGTAGATGATTTTGCCAACCATGAGCTAGGCCAATTTCTTCAAGTTGAGTTCTCTGGCAAAGGTCCGACATACAGAGTCATTCCGGGTATTTCGCATACTTCCCACGCTCGTGAAGTTGCGGAGAGCTACGGTTTTGACAGACGACAAGTCGCAGAGAGAATTCGAAAAACCGGTAAGACTCCGCCAGACTGGCTCTAGCCTTTTTTGTGCTTCTTTTTGTCGCCGTCGGGCTTCCATCGCGTAGAAAATAGGTTGAAGAGTACCAGTCCAGTACCGCTCAAGATAATGGCCGTCTGTAGGCTGTATAGCTGATGCCAGAGTTCTGTTGCAGTCACGTCAGCCTGAAGTGCGCGCGAAAAGTATGGCGTTGCCAAAAGCGCAAGCAGCGCCCCGGCTATTAGCGCAAGCGTTGCACTCAGCACAAGTTTTACACCCTTTGATTTCTTGCGCGTAAGAAGAATGGCGGCTGCCATTGGCGCTACCAGCAGCCCAAGCTGTACCCATTGCATAGTTGCCAGCCCGCCCCCGCTACGAGCAGATGCGAGCACCGTGTTGGCATCGCCAGCAACATAGGTTGCCAGTACACTTCCAAGACATAGAGACAAAAACGTAAATACTCCACTGGCATGTAGCAGCAAAACCGCTACAAATGGCACTAACACCAGTAGCCCAACCAAGATTTGTGCGTCCATACTGACACTATACCATAAGCATTATTTGGTAGTACGTGCTCTTCGTCTGAATGATTTGTACGTACGATAAACCGAACGAGCTACCGCAACGAACGCAATGAAACGACGTATCCGAAAAATGAGTGAAATCATAGGCATATACTACAGCTACAACTGAACTATTTCTTTAATCCAGCTCACACTATGCATCACAAGTGTATGTTCAGCGTTTGGCCTACAGCAAATGATTGCCCGGCGATTGTGCCAGATGGTAACTCAAGCACGTACGACGCCGGTTTTGTGGCACAAAAAAGCTTCGGAAAAGTTTGCGGCGATACATCAGCTGACATGTTGATGATTTTCTTCGCAGTATCGAGCCATAGCATATCTATGCTAAAGCGCATGCTTTTCATCCACATACAAGCCTGTTGTGGAGGGTCAAACACAAACAGCATACCGCTGTTTTCAGCCAGCCGCTCCCGGCCGCTCAGGCCACGTATTCGTTCTTCCTCAGAATCGGCAATTTCTAGTGCATAAACAGTATCTTTCCCCTGAAGTCTCGGCCCTGCGCTCACGGACTCTCGGATTAACACCACTAGAAAAGTAATAACTATCGCAACAGCAATAATAACCAGCGAAACCAGAGCCGGGCTACCAACCCGGACCCGAGACGCTGTCTTTGTTTCGGTTCCTTCCAAAACGTAATTAGACATATTACCTTATTGTACCGCACGATATTTGCGTATGAGCGCATCTGCGACTAGCCCGCAAACCGGCCTTTGGGTACCTACTGTTGGTGATTCGTGGAGCCGCAGACCCGGTGCCGCATTCAATTCGATTAGAAAAGACTTCCCCTCCGAGGGCGAACTGGCAATGTCCGTTGACATAATATCGACCCCACACAGCGGTAAATCAATTGAGCGAAGCAATTTTTCTATGCGTTTACACAAATCGGTATTTACGATGTCCGTCACATCTTCGGTTTGTCCACCAAGACTAACATTGGCTTTATCTAGAAGTTTTACTGTCTCGCCCAGGGCCGGTACCATGCCTAGGAATGCCTTTCCTCTGGCTCGTTCAATCTCAACAAGCGGAGTTATAGACATAGAACCTACTATTTTGTCGCCATCAAGTGACCCATCCCGCACAGCGTACCATTGTTTTCGCCTTTCCTCATTCGAACTAGAAACGAGCTCATGTATCGTATGCGTTCCATCTCCTACGATTTCTGCAGGACTTCGACGCACCGCGGCAACAAATGTATAATCGACAAAAAGCAGACGATAATCTTCCCCCTTAATGTGTTGTTGTATTAATACATCGGGGCATAATCTTTGTGCTTCAGAGACAGCCTGCTTAAGTACCCCTTTGTCTTCTATGCCAACAGTAATTCCATTTCCGTGAGAACCTTTAGCAGGCTTGACAACAACTGAGTGAAATCGCCTCAGGAAACTATCTGCGAAATCATATGACACAAATTTCTCTGTTTCAGGGACTGGTAGGTCGTAGGCTTTAGCAACAACCCATGTTTTTCCCTTATCGGTGGTTATAGTTTGAGCTAGTAACGAGTTTAGGGACGAAATAAAATTTAGTCTGTATGCCCTAAGAGGAATGGTAAGTTCCTCATATTTAACGAGGAAATATCGCTCACGATGGTTCGCGTTTTTCTGGTCATACAATACAAAAATTTTTGCACCCTTTTCGGCAAAACACCTTAAGACGCCCCGCATTGACGAACCGTTTCCAAGCATCGCGGTAACGGTTTTATAATCAACCTGTTGCATTTTCTACCCGGGTAGGTTAAATGTGGTTTTAATTGCACTTACAAGCTGCTGCGCTTTAGGATTAAGGTCGCTACCCTTCATGGTTTTGCCGAGCTTCATTATCTTGAGGATGCGTTTGCCGCGTTCGATTGTTTCTCCCTCGTTGTATCGACACATAATAACCATAGTGTCTTCGCCACTACGGCAGTCCTTGAGCGAGTAGCCATCTTTGACAAATTCCACGCGGTCACCAACTAGTTTGTATATTCCTGGTCGAATGTACTGTTTAAGTACAAAATCTTCACTACTCTGGTTGTTGAGTATCATAAGTGAGCCCGGTTTTTTGTAACGTGCAGCGCTTGGCAGAGCTTCGGTATCAGTAACCTCATAACGGTAGTTCCCGAGTTCAAGAATATGAAGTAGCATAAATGGTATTTTGCCATTAAGCATTTGCATGTCGCTAATGATATGAGAATATCCGGTCAGTCGAGCGTTGATTTCTATCGCGTACACTTCATCCTCAGGGGTTACGATAAGGTCCACGCCAAAGACTCCCTTATACCCGTGGCTGGATAGCTCCGAACCAATGACCGATGCGATTTCCTGCGCGCGATGCTGGACAATATCGGGGTATTCCGCCCCAATTTCGCCGCCGCACCATCGGGTTGCGCCTTCGAGTTTTGGGTTACATAGATATTTGCTGTCTACCAGCTGGCGCTGGATGCCTCCGCTAAAAATGCCGTATTTAGTAATACACACTTGAATGCTTGAGACTTCGCCGCGAACAAACTGAGACGCAACGACAGTACGACCTTGTGAATATTTTTTGAGTGATTTTACGGCGTCAACATAATCATCTTCATTGTGAATGGCGTAGCTGCCTTTTGAACCGGACGATTCTTCGTCTTGCAACATAAATGCCCCGCCAAACCGTTCGCGAAGTTCGCGGTACGAGGCTGCACGGTCAAGTTCATTCATGTACTTTATTTCGTACTCGGGTACTTTGATAAGGTCAGCAAATTCATCGCGAAAATATCGTTTATTCTCATAGGCATGAGCAATGGTGGGGGAGTTCATTAGGTACGTGAGAGGATTTACTTTGTAGGGTGGGTCAAGCGGCGAATAAAGGGGATACTTGCGCCGTGGATCCGCCTTAAACATCTCAATAAATTTCTTAGTAGTAACAAATTTACCGATGTTTTCGCCCGGAGTAAGCTTATTGAGGTTCAAAGATGTGACTTTCGCTTTGAGCGGCAGGTCTCTAAGCCAATTTTGCTGACGCGGGGTGACTATCTGTATATCGTCAAACAACATATCTAGAATAAGGAAATTATAGGGGTCAGGGCTCAACAC